>NZ_JBBCVW010000001.1:0-369762 GCF_037146215.1 Microbacterium sp. MMO-56 | reverse complement strand
TGCGCGGGTGGTTCCGACGGATGCTGACACATCTGCGCCGGCCCGCGCGGGATGTGTGGCGCAATCTGTCGCTGTGCGCGGGTGGTTCCGACGGATGCTGACACATCTGCGCCGGCCCGCGCGGGATGTGTGGCGCAATCTGTCGCTGTGCGCGGGTGGTTCCGACGGATGCTGACACATCTGCGTCGACCCGCGCGGGATGTGTGGCGCAATCTGTCGCCGTGCGTGCCCGCATCCGACGGTTGGAGACATATCTGCGACGACGACGTGGGGGCCGTCGCCGCGGCCATCCAGCAGGCGTACTGACCTCGGCGGCCGCCGTCTGTGCGGCGGCCGCCGGGACGCCGCGTCACTCGAAGACGATCGTCGCCGTCTCGTCGTTCAGCACGATCACCGGGGTGATCGGCGACAGGCCCGCGGCCCGGATCCTCTCCGCGTCGAACCGCGCCAGCGGGTCGCCCGCCTCCACGTGATCACCGGTCTTCACGAGCGTCTCGAACCCGTCGCCCTTCATGCCCACCGTGTCGATCCCGATGTGGATCAGCAGTTCGGTGCCGTCGTCGAGGGCGAGTCCGATCGCATGCCCCGTCGGGAAGACGGATGCCACGGTGCCGGCCGCGGGTGCCACGACGGTGTCCCCCGTGGGATCGATGCCCAGGCCTGGCCCCATCGTCCCGCCCGCGAACATCGGGTCGGGCACCTCGGTGAGCGGGATCACCCGACCGGGCACCGGCTGGCGCAATGTCAGGCGCTTCGGCGCCCTGGCGCGGCTGCGCTGCTCCGCAGCGGCTCCGGCCGCCATCGCCGCCGCCGCCACGGTCGGCACCCCGAGCATCGTGGAGACCCCGGCGCTGAACCCCTGCTCCGCCGCCCCGCGACCCGGGAGGCCGGCCTCCGCCTCCGTGGCGGCCTCGATGCGCGCCGTGCGCCCGCTGATCAGGTCGTCCATCGCGTCCTTCACGAACTGCACGTTCAGGCCGTAGACGACCTGCACCGAGTGCTCACCGGTCTTGATCGTCCCGGCGGCGCCGGCGCGCTTCAGGGCGTGCTCGTCGACCTTGGAGGTGTCGGCGATCTCCATCCGCAGGCGCGTGGCGCAGTTGTCGACGTCGATGATGTTCGTCGCTCCCCCGAGGCCCGCGATGAACTTCTCCGCCGTGCCGTGATAGCCGCTGAGGCTCGTCGCGATGTTGTCGGCGTCCTGCGCGTCCTCGTCGTCTTCGCGGCCGGGGGTCTTCACGTTGAAGCGCTTGATCACGAACGAGAACGTGAAGAAGTAGATGAAGAACCAGCAGACGCCCATGATGAGGAGGATCCACGGGTTCTGCGCGAGCGGATTGGCCCACTGCAGCACCATGTCGATGAAGCCGCCGGAGAATCCGAACCCGAGCCTGGTCGGAAGCAGCGCCGCGATGCCGACGGAGATGCCGGTGAACACCGCGTGGATGAGGAACAGCCACGGCGCGACGAACATGAAGGCGAACTCGAGCGGCTCGGTCACGCCGACGAAGAAGGATGCGACAGCGGCCGACAGCATGATGCCGTAGGTCACCTTCTTGCGCTTCGTCTTGGCGGTCATGTACATCGCGAGGGCGGCGCCCGGCAGGCCGAACATCATCACCGGGAAGAACCCCGACATGTACTGACCCGTGACGCCGTAGACGCCGGCGCCGTTGTTGCCGGCGAGGAAGTTCACGAGATCGTTGATGCCGGCGACGTCGAACCAGAACACGGAGTTCAGCGCGTGGTGGAGACCCGTCGGGATGAGCAGCCGGTTGAAGAAGCCGTAGAGCCCGGCGCCGAAGGGCCCGAGCGTCGCGATCCACTCGCCGAAGGTGACGAGCGCGCCGTACACGACCGGCCAGATGAACATGAGGGCGACGGCGACGACGAGCGACAGCCCCGCCGTGACGATCGCGACCGACCTCTTGCCGGAGAAGAACGAGAGCGCGTCGGGGAGCTTCGTGTCCTTGAATCGGTTGTAGCACCACGCCCCGATGAGGCCCGCGATGATGCCGACGAACACGTTCTGCACCTTGCCGAAGGCGGGGTTGACGTCGGCGACGTCCGAGACGCCCTGCAGGTTCTGGATCGTCGCGGGGGCGAGGAGCGTCGTGATCGTGAGCCACGAGACGAGCCCGGCGAGCGCGGACGTGCCGTCGGTCTTGTTGGCCATCCCGATGGACACGCCCACCGCGAACAGGAGCGGCATGTTGTCCAGGAGGGCCCCGCCCGCGGCGCCCAGGAACGCCGAGACGACGTTGGCGCCGCCCGCGGCGGAGCTGATCCAGTAGGAGATGCCGGAGAGGATCGCGGCGACCGGCAGCACGGCCACCGGCAGCATGATCGATCGGCCCAGGCGTTGGAAGAAATTCATCGATTGTCTCCATCCGAGGGGTCAGAGGCCCGGGACCCGCATCAGCGACGATGCGCGCGCACGACGGCCGGACGTACAGGATCCTCTCAGCTTCGCTCTCCTTTTGCAAGGGGTCTGAACTAACCCCCTGGATCCGTGCGGATACGACGGCTCTCAGCGCCCGCGCCGGCGGCCGTCTGCGCGCTCCGCGGCCGCTTGCCGAACGGACCTGCTCCCCAGGACGGCGCGCGTGAGCGCGTGCACGGCGAACATCGCGGGCGCCGCGCTGATCGCGACGACGATGGATCCGGCATCCTGCTCGAGGCGCCCATGATCGCGGAGGACTCGCCGCGCCCAGAGCCAGAAGGGGATGACCACGACGGGCGCCGTCACCACGCCCGGAGTGTAGGCACAGCGCACCACGCTCGCCGCGAGGTGCGTGAAGCCGTGCGCACCGAAGGCCCACAGTGCGCCGCGGAACCACGGCGACCGTCCGCCCGTGGCTGCTCCCGCGGCGGCGACGGCGGCCATGATCGCGCCCATGATCGCGATGGCGAGGTTCACGTGGGTCTGGGACACTCCACTGGCGCGGAGGTCGGCCGGGACAGGCACCCGGCGGGGCAGGCGCGAGAGCACCGCGCGGGAGGTGTGCGACATGGTGACGAGCTCTTCCGCATCGTGCACCGCCCACGCGACGAAGAGGCCGAGACATGCCCGGGTCAGTATCCGCATGAGGCACCGCCACGATTTTAGTTGATACGCTACTGCCAGTAGCATAACTCTCATGAGGAGCGACGGCGAGAGGTGCGCATGACCGGCACGCGTGGGCGACCTCGTGAGCGACGGGTCGACGACGCCGTGCTCGATGCGACCATCGGGCTGTTGCATGCCCGCGGATACGCGGCGCTGCGGATCGACGACATCGCCACAGAGGCGAAGACGGCCAAGACCACGATCTATCGCCGATGGCCGAGCCTCGTCCACCTGGTCGTCGCCGCGATGGAGCGTGCTCTCGGCGATCGCGGGCTCTCGTCGACCGGGCATCTGGCGGCGGACCTGGATCGTCTGGTCGACGCGGGACTCGGCCCGTTCGGCGCCGGCGGCTCCCCCGTACTCGCGGTCGCACTGGACATCGACCGTCAGCGCGACGACGAACTTCGCAGCATCTACCGTCGACGCATCATCGATCCGGTCCGGGAACACGCCGTCGCACTGGTGACGGCGGCGATCCACCGGGGCGAGCTCGGCCCCGACGTCCACCCGCGAACCGCGGTCGACGCCGTCATCGGGGGGCTGATCTACCGCGCCGCGGTCCTCGCCGAGCCGGTGTCCGTCGAGGAGGCGAAGGAGTTCTGGAGGGATGTGCTCGGGATGAGACCGCCCCGCGCCCGGGACCGAGGCACGACGCACGACGCGGAGGTCTGACGCACCCGACCTGCGCCGTCGCAATCACGCCGCGGCGATGCGGGCGCGGTGCCGTCGGACCGCCGCGCGGTTGGCGCACCGTACGGAGCAGTATCTCTGGCGTCCATTGCGGGTGGTGTCGACGACGACCGCGGTGCAGGGATCGCCCGGCGCCTCCCCCGCTGCGCAGCGGTGCAGCCGATGCTGGCCCCGTGTCGTGAGGTGCAGCGCCGTCCCGACGCTGAAGACGGCCGAGAGGACCTCCGGCAGCGACCGCGCGTCGTCGTCGCGATAGTGCAGGTGCCAGCCCTCGTCGTCGTGGTCGGTGAGTCGGGGGTACGCCGATGCCTCCCTCATCTGGTCGTTCAGAAGGCGCGCGCGTCCGCGCGGATCCGTCTCGTCGACGACCCTCAGCCAGTCGTCGACGATCGCGCGGACGCGGGTGTGATCGTCCGCCTGCTCCGGGAACTCGACGGTCATCCCCTCGTCGCGAGTGCGCGCGACGATACCCGCGCGATCGGACGGCCAGTCGTTCGCGAGCGACGCGGCGAGAAGCACCGCGTACTCGCCGTAAGGGTTGAGATGCATAAGGGCATTACATCACGATGGCAGCATGACCGCCATCGCGCACTCCCAGCCCGTACCCGCGTCCACCTCGGCCACCTCGCCGCACGAGCACGGGTGGAGCGTCGAGTCGCGTCACTCGACGTCCGACGGCGTGATCCTCTACGTGCGGTGCACCTCGTGCGGAGTGCGGCGCGTCGATCGTGAGCATGGCCGGGGCACGCCGCCCACGGCCCTGAGCACGACGGCGCCGCGCGAACACCCCACCGGAGCCCCCGCACGCCGCCTCGCCGGCCTGGAGCACCTCGTCGAGCCGGTCACCACCGACCGGGCGCCCGTCCCTCCGTCAGGAACTCCGCGGTGACCGCGTAGAGCCGCTCGATCGCTTCGGGGACGAGCGTCTCGAAGAACGCGAAGGCGTGGATCATGCCCGATGCCACGATCAGCTCCGCTCGCGCACCCGCAGAGCGCATCCGTTCGACGTATCCGACGGCCTCCGAGGAGAGGGGGTCGTACTCCGCGGCGATCACGAGCGTCTCGGGCATGTCGGCCGAGAACGGCCCGAACAGCGGCGACGCCGCCCGACGGTCGACGCCCTCGAGGAAGTAGTGATCGAAGTACCACGCGACCCGCTCCGCCGAGAGGAAGTACCCCTCGGCGAACTCCCGGACGCTGTCACCGCTCATCGTGTAGTCGAGACTCGGATAGAGCAGCACCTGGCGTTCGATGGGAGACTCCCACTCGCCCCGCGCGGTCCGCATCGCGATGGATGCGAGTTTCGCCGCTCCCCCCGAATCGGCGACGGCGTACACGTGGCCCGCCGTCGCGACCCCGTCGACGGCGTCGTCGAGGTGACGGAGCACCCGGTAGACATCGGTCAATCCCTGCGGGAACGGCGCTTCGGGCGAGCGGCGGTAGTCCACCGACACGACCACCATGCCGGTCGCGACCGCCGTCCGCCGCGCGGACGCGTCGTACACGTCCAGGTCGCCCGCCATGTGTCCCCCGCCGTGGACGAAGAGGATGACGTCGCTGGCGATGTCGGGCCGCGGGACATAGACGCGGACGGGCACGGGGACGCTCCCGCCGGCGGCCCGGTCGAACACCCGGGCGACGGCGAGCGTGGGCAGCTCGAAGGCTCCCAGACCGGCGAGCGCTGCCCGAGCGGACTCCGGAGTGGGGACGACCCCGTCACGGGCGGCTTGGGCGACGAGCGGATTCAGCTCGTCGAGGTAGGTGCGGAACGCGGGATGCAGGCTCACGCGATCTCCTTCGACGCGTGGGGCGTCTGTCTGCGGAACCAACGCCAGATCAGGAACGTGCCGATCACGAAGGTCGATTCCACGATCACGATGAACACCAGTGGGACGGTGGAGACGGGAACGCCGTCCTGGAGCCCTCCGGTCGCGTCCGCTATCCATGCGAAGACCTGGATGATCACGACCGACCCGGCGTACGCGACGGCCCAGAAGATCGAGAAGGTCACGGCGATCTGCCGGGGGGACACACCCGGCCGGATGAATGCGAGCTGCACGAAGAACGGCATCGGGAAGAAGATCACCAGGCCGAGGATGACGCCGATCAGGGGTGCGAGGCGGTGGTCGGACAGGGACAACACCGCGGCGGCGGTCACGATCTGCGCCGCACCGCAGAACACGACGACGACGGGCTTCCTCGCGTTGGCGACGCGAGACGACACGATCGTCCCCGCCAGAGCACCGACGACGCCTGCGTACACGACCCACCGGATCGTCTGAGGATCCATGAACGTGAAGGCGACGATGTAGTAGGACAGCAGCCCTGTGTACGAGAGCGCGAACACCCAGTTGAACCACTCGCGGAACCCGTCCCGCATCGTGTACGACCCGTCCGTCACGGACACGGCGCGGCTCGCGCCGGCGAGCCCCCGACGCGCGATCACCAGCCACAGGATGAGCAGGATCGCCGAGAGGGCGGCCGCGAGCACGACGGCGAAGCCGGGGTCTCCCGCCAGCTGCATGCTGAAGGTCATGGCGACCGCGAGGCCGGTGTTGAACGCGACGGAGTTGACGCCGTTCGCGACCTGCAGCGCGCGGCCGGTCAGCAGACGTGCCACGATCCCCGACAGCAGCACGACCATCAGCGCGCCGCCGAGACCCAGGACGAAACGGATGAAGAAGATGAGCGGGAAGGCATCCGTGAGCGAGGCCAGCCCGCCGAACACGATGAGCCCCGATGCCAGGGTGAACGCGTGTCGCGGGCCGAGCCGGAGGAGGACGTTTGCCGCGACCACGCTCCCGATCACCTGAGCCAGGGTGATGGCGTTCGTCATCAACGCCGTCCGGGACGCGCTGAAGCCCAGGCTGCGCACATACAGGTCGCCCCAGTTCCAGGCCACCGCGAACAGCATGTAGCTGAGGAAGAGCATCGCCGAGAGGAGGAACTTGACCGTGCCGGACGCCTCGGGGGCGGTCGTCCTCGCCGGCATGGTCGACGAGTCGCTCATCGCAGGTCCCTCCTGTACGCGGTGGCAGCTCCTGTCGAGCGCGTCACGGATAGAAGCGTAGGACCCGCGGGGCCGCGGTTCCCGACACGCATCCCCACTTCTAGGGGGCGCCGTGTGGCGTTCCGCTCGGATCGTCGCACCTCCTCCTCCGACCCGCGTCCGAACGCCTCGGCACCCCACTACGCTCGCCCCGTGGATCCGACCGTCGCCACGGTGCTGATCCTGGTGTGCACCATCGCCGCCTTCATCAGCAATCGCCTTCCGCTCGGAGTGGTCGCGCTGGGTGTGACGGTGAGCCTTCACCTCACCGACGTCCCGACACTGCCGGAGGCCTTCGCCGGCTTCTGTGACCCCACGGTGATCTTCATCGCGTCGCTCTACGTGGTGAGCGAAGCACGTGATGCCACGGGCGTCACCGCCTGGGCCGGACAGGCTACTCGGCCGCGCCGCGATACGCCGTGGGGCTCTCTTCGTCATCGTCGCCCTGCTGACGGCAGCCGCCGATCGCCACCCCCGCGAACCTCATGGTGATGCAGCCCGGCGGCTATCGCTTCGGCGACGACGCGAGATTCGGGCTCCCGCTCGCCCTCTTCCTCCTCGCCGTCGCCGTACTGTACATGCCGGCGATCTGGCCGTTCACCCGGTGACACCGAAATCCCCTCGAACCGGGGGACGGTCCACCCCTGCCGAGTGCCGACGCCGCCCCTTGGAGAGTTCCCGCCGGAGCGGCGTCGGTCAGGGCCCACCCTGCCTCGGCGGGTTCAGTTCCATCGGGCGCGGGCGTCGAGCACGGTCTCCGGATCGGCAGCGGGGTCGATGCGACCGATCACCAGGTCGCCGGTCCGAGGGGAGTCCACCCCTTCGCCGAGCCAGAACCCCTCGCCGAGCACCGCGCCGCGGGCACCGGTGAGTTCGAGGGTGTCCCGGCCCCGCAGGGCGAGCGCCCAGCGGTAGTGGTCGGTGAGGCCCCGGAGGGGGCCATAGGCGGCGAGTGTCTCGTCGGGGGGTGCGGCGCGCCCGTCGAGGATGAGCGTGTCGACGGAGGATCCGGAGAATCTGCGGATCCAGTCGGCGAGGTAGACCGACGCGTTCTCGGCGTCGTCGGCGTCGAACTCCGGGTCGCGAGCCTCTCCCGCCACCGCCGCGAGCCACGCCCACGGCGACGCGATCTGCACCGCCACCGGCACCGGACTCGTCGCGGTGACCACACGGACCAGTGCGACCGCATCGTGGGCGAGGTCGTCGTCGGCCAGGAGCGCCCGCAGGGCGGCCGTAGGGTTCCGGGCACCGGACATCCGATCGGACAGCGGCCGCCGCGCCCGCAATTCCGTCTCGACATACGCCCCGAGATCGAGCAGGCTCAGGTCGGGGCGAAGCAGCGCGCCGACCTGAGCGAGCAGCCGCGCATGTGCGGTGGGCTCCCACGGCACGTCGGCTCCCTGCAGCAGGACACGCTGCGCGTACTCCCGTGCGTCCAGCAGCAGCCGGGGCGCCGCGCGGCCTGTCGCAGCGAGCGTCACGACTTCCTCGCAACGATCTCGCCGTGCCGTTCCTCCAGCTCACGGACGCGAGACTCGAGTTCCGAGATCTTCAGGTCGCGGCGATCGGGGACGAGGATGATCGGCAGCTCGTCGACCGGCGCGACGACGCGGCGCGCACCGTCGATGTCGTAGATCGTCGCGGTGAGCTCGGCGGCGTCATCGCCCCAGGATCCGTAGTAGGCGAGGGCCGCGGGCGGCTCATCCCGGACGAACTCCTCGACGAACTCGGCGTAGGGCTTCCCTCGGCGCAAGCGGGCGGCACGGGCCTGGCGACGCAGCTCCTCGGTGCCGTCGACATCGAGACGACGCGTCTGCGGGTCCCACGCCACAGCGAAGATGTCGGTGGCGACCGTGGTCGAGATGCGGCCGAGCTCGAGATCCTTCGCGACGGCAGCGGGGTCCCGGTCGAGCGGGTCGCCGTAGCCGCCGCCGGCGCCCTGCGAGATCATGTACAGCTCGCCGTCCTTCGCGACGTCGAACTGCAGCCCCATGTGGGCGGTCTGGTACGTGCCGCCCTCGAACGGACGCTCGTTCATGACCTTCTCCATCGAGAGGTCGAACGATCCGGGCCGGGTGCGGAACTCCTCGTACGCGTTGATCCCCTTGACCATCGCGAGCGGGTAGGTACCCGAACCGTAGCCGCCGAACTGGCCGTAGATCGACGAGAACTTCGCACCGCTGGTCACGGTCATGAAGCCCCACAGGGGCGTTCCCTCCGACGCGACGATCATCTCGTACCCCATGCCGCCGGTGTGTTTGCCGAACCCCATGTTGTCGCGCACGAGTCGCTTCGCGACCAGCTGCATGAACGGCACCTCCTCTTCCATCACCTCCTGCTCGGCGGTGTCCGCCATGGCGCAGAACAGCGGCGAGACGGCATCCTCCCCGTCTCGGAAGGCCTTGGCGCCGCCGGGCATGCCGTTGAGGTCGGCGCAGAGGTTGCCGAGCTGGTCGCCGTGCTGGTTGACGCCCCCCCAGAGGAACGTGTTGATCTGGTTGAACCACGGGGCGATGACGTTGGAGAACTTCTCCGGATTGGAGAACTGCAGCTTCGCCCACGGCGCCTGCAGCGCCGAGAACCCGCGGAAGGACGCCTGCAGCGACTGGCCCATCGGCGCGTCGTACGACGCGTCCGCCCACGTCCCCTCGTCGGAGATGATCTCGATCGGACTCATCGCCGAAGTGCAGCGGGGCAGGTCCGGCCACCAGAATGCGAGGATCGCCTGCATCATCATCGATTTCACGGAGCACAGCGGCGAGTTGATCGCCCGGTTCAGGATCTCGGGCCCGGTGCCGCGCAGGTCGATCGTCATCTGGTCGCCCGCGACGGTGATCGCACAGGCGAACTTGATGAGGATGTTCTCCTTCAGCGTCGAGTCCATGAACTGGTTGAACCGCACGGTGCCGTCGGGCAGCTCCGAGATCCGACGCCGCACCTCCGTCTCGACATCCTCGACGGTGATGCGCAGCGCCGCGACGAAGGTCTCGACGCCGACCTCGTCGATGATCGCATCGATGCGCTGCTTGATCCGGTTGACCGAGGCGATCTTCACTTTCAGGTCGGCTAGCTGCAGCTTCGGATCGCGCACCGAGTGCTGCAGGAAGGTGAGCAGGTCGCGACGCAGCTCGCCACGCTCGACGATCTTGAACGGACTCATCCGCAAGCCGTCGTCGAACGGCGTCTCCGACCCCGACGGCATGCCGCCCGGCTCACACGCGCCGTTCTCCCCCTCGTGGATGGTCGCGGCGACCCACGCGATGATCCGCCCGTCGCGCACCACCGGCATGATCATCGACTGATCGGTGTTGTGCACGTTCCCGTACCGCGCGTCGTTGTGGATGAACCCGTCGCCGTCGTGGATGCCGACGGTCGGCTCGTCCTTCCAGTACTTCATGATGTACCGGATAGGGTGGTGCAGAATCGCGCTGAAGGCGATCACCCCGTGGCACGAAAGATAGGTCACATCCCCTGCCGCGGTGTAGACGGCGGTGGTCAGATCGCCCCACTTCGCGCCCGGCGCGGCCCCCTGGGCCTCGCACATCTCGTAGCCCTCGTCGAGGGCGCCGGCGAGGCGCTTGCGGATGCGGTCGACCTCCAACGGATCCACCCCCCGCGCGATGAAGTCGTCCTCCATCTCGGACCGCGGGGCGATGTGGTGCGACCGCATGATCTCGGGGTCGGGCCCCAGGAACAGCGTCGTGTCGTCCATGAATTTGTCGACCCACTCCTGCTCGAGGGGGCTCAGCCCCGTGGTGCCGGTGGTGGGCTCGTCGATGATCGTCATCGATCTCTCCTTGCTCTGATTGTTCACTGATGGGATTCGGAGGCCGCCGCGGCCTCCGAGCTCAATCGCGCAGGAACCAGACCGCGCCCTGCGATGTGGGCTCCAGGCGCCACCCCGGTTCCACGAGGTAGGTCGTGTTCTCCGTGGTGACGATCGCCGGCCCGGGGATCACGTGGTCGTGGTGGATCGCCGACGCGTCGTAGATGGGTGCGTCGACCGGTTCGTCGTGCCCGGTCAGGTGGATGCGGCGCACCCCGACCGCGTCCGGGAGGATGCGCGGCCCGTCGTACTCAAGCGAAGCGAACTCGACCGTGTCTCCGGAGACGAAGGAGGCGACCCGCACGGTGCCGATGCGAATGCCGGCCTCGGGCGCGGCGCAGTTCGAGCCGAACCGGTGGCTGTACACGTCGCCGAACACCTTGGTGACGTGGAGCACATCGCCGACGCCGTGGAGACGGGTGATGTCGAGTGTCACCGCCTGGGTCAGCAGCTGGTTGCCGTACCGCATGTCCAGTTCGAGACGGTGCTCCACGTCGGCCGGGTCGAAGCCCTGCCGCACGAGATCCTCGCGCCCCTTGGCCTCCAGCTCTTCCACGAGCGCGTTGAACTCCGCGTACCTGTCGAAGAGCGTGCGGTTCGTCGCGTTGTAAAGCGTGATGTGCGCGCCGCGCTCGTGGAAGTGCATCTGGCTGAGGTTGCCGGCGCCGCAGGCGCTGAACACCGACGAGAACGGCGGCGCGAGCACGCGCCGGATGCCCGCCTTGTCGGCGATCCCGCACGCGTGCAAGGGGCCGTTGCCCCCGTAGGCGAGCATCGTGAAGTCCTCGGGCAGGTAGCCGCGCACGCGCAGCTCCTTGGCGATGCCGATCGCCATCTGCTCGTCGACGCCCTTCTTGATCTCCTTCGCCGCATCGATCACGTCGAGGTCGAGCGCATCGCACAGCTCTTCTTCGATGGCGAACCTCGCCCGCTTCACGTTCAGCGTGATGAAGCCGTTGGCGTAGTTCTCCGGGTCGAGGTAGCCCAGCAGCAGATCGGCGTCGGTGACGGTCGGCCTGAGGCCGCCGCGGTCGTAGCACGCCGGCCCCGGGTCGGATCCCGCAGATTCCGGTCCGAGCTTGACACCCTTGTGGATGCGGTCGTAGCTCGCGATCGAACCGCCGCCCGCCCCGAGGGTCAGCAGGTGCACCATGGGCACCGACACGAGCCAGCGATCGATGGTCGGCTGGAAGTCATAGTGCTTGACCCCGCTCTGCGGAACCAGGCCGATGTCGAACGACGTGCCGCCCATGTCGGTGGCGATGACCCCGCCGATGTCGGTCTTCGCCGACAGATGCTCGGCCGCGCTGACGCCGGCGATCGGACCCGAATGGATCGTCTGCAGCGCGTCGGTGGAGTTCATCTGCGCCATGCCGCCGGAGTTGTGCACGACGAGCATCGGCTTGTCGTACCCCGACCCGCGGAGGTTGTGTGCGAGCTGGCCCAGGGCGTGGAACATCGTCTCGTGGAGGAACGCGTCGACGATCGTCGAGGTCGCCCGGACATACTCTCCCTTGCGCCCGGAGACCTGGTGCCCGAGCAGAACCGGGATCGCACCCAGCTCGTGAGGCGGATACTCCTCGTGGATGATCTCCTGGATCCGTAGTTCGTGCTCCGGGTTCTCAGTGGCGTTGGTCAGAGAGACGACGAGCGCTTCGGCTCCGGCATCCACCAGCTCACGAACGCGCGCCCGCACGTCGTGTTCGTCGAGGGGTGCGACGACACCCCCCGCCGAGTTCACGCGCTCACGCACCGAACGGATCAGGTGACGCGGCACGAGCGGCTCCGGCCGCTCGGCGGCGGGAAGGTTCTGCTGCATCGAGGGGTCCAGTCCCTCGCCGTAGCCGCGGCCGCGCGAGAGCGGAATGGTGTCCTCGAAGCCGTGGGTCACCAGGGCGGCGACACGCGGCCCCTTCCGCTCGATGAGCGCGTTCGTCCCGAGGGTGGTGGCGTAGCGCACCGAGTCGACCCCCGAGAGCACGGTCTCACGATCGAGGCCGGCCCGCGAGCACGCGAGTTCGAGCGCCTCGTTGAAGCCGAGTGCCAGGTTGTGATGCGTGGTGAGCGCTTTGGCCTCGATGTACGAGTCGTCCCACACGAAGAAGCAGTCGGTGAACGTGCCGCCGATGTCGACGGAGATGCGGCGCATCAGCGCACACCCCCCTCGATGAGACGGGCGCGCAGCGGCGCACCCCCGGTGTGCTCCTGTACGTCCTCGCCCGGACCGTAGGCGATGACGGTTTCGGGGTCGACACCGCGCTCATCCCACTGGGCGCGGATCGCATCGATGTCCCACTCCATGTCGACGACGGGCGGATGCCCGGGCGGCACGTACTCCGTCTCGAGCTGCGTCGCGCAGGTCGGACAGTAGTACTCCAGGATGCGGCAGTAGTCGGGGTCGGGTGAGAACGTGTACTCGTAGCGCTCCGGGTCGATGATCGGCTGATGGATCTCCCGGGGGTCGCGGTCGTAGACGAGCGTGCCCTCCTTGTAGTTGCCGCGCGCACTCCCGAAGTCGTGGTCGCAGCGCCGGCAGCGCCAGCTCTCGTCGTCGAAGTCGATGTACAGGTACTCCGTCATCGGGATCTTCATGTCATTCCTCATTTCCTCGTTGAAACGGAACAGGTCGTGGTGGGGGTGTGGGTCGATGTCAGTGGTCGCGCTCCAGCAGGAGGTCGCCGCCGGCAGTGACGCTCAGCGTCCAGCTCTCGAGCACACGGGCGGTGAAGAACGGCCCCTCGACGATCGCGGGGCCCGCGGCGGTCGCCCCCGGCTGCAGGTCGTCGAGCCGGAAAACCGGCACGTCGTCGACCCGGTCCGCGCCCGATCGGACCCGGCGGGTGTGCACGGGCAGAGCGACGCTGCGCGCGACCGCGACGTCGCGCGCGATCGTCGCCTGAGGCAGCGCCGCTGCGACATCCAGCCGGAGAAGGAGCGCGTGACCGGGAACGGGAGTGGGAAGGTCGTCCGGGTCGTACGGCACGGCCTCCTCGTGATCCCCGAGCTCGTTCTCGCGCTCGACACTCCACACGAGGCGGCACTGGTCGAGCGGGTACCCCTCCTGGAACATGTCGCGCTCGGCACGAGCGGTCAGGACGCGTCGCTGAGCTTCGAAGGCCGCGGCATCCGGACGCTCCACCGCCGTCTCGTAGGTGCGGCCGATGTCGCTGAACCCGATGCCGAACGCCGAGAAGACCGCGGCCAGGCGGGGGACGATGATGCGGCGGATGCCGACGAGCTGCGCCGAACCGCACGCGCTCATCGGGCCGGCGCCGCCGAATGCGGCGAGCGTCGTGTCACCGTCGGCGAGGTCGACGAACGCCTCGGCCATGCGGGCGACGTACGCCTGCTCCATCTGCACGAGCGCCTCCTCCAGACTGATCCCGAGCGGGTCGGCGACGCGTGCCCGGACGACCGCCTCGGCGCGAGCCGCGTCGAGGGCGAATCCGCCGTCGAGGTAGGTGCCGGCATCCAGGATCCCGAGCAGAAGGTTCACGTCGGTGATCGTGGCCCGAGTGCCGCCGAACCCGAAGCATGCGGGTCCGGGAGCGGCCCCCACGCTCTCCGGTCCGACCTGGATGCGGCCGTCCACGACCTCGATGATGCTCGAGCCGCCGACGCCGCTGGAGTGCACCTCGCTCAGCGGATACGACACCGGCGCCCCCTCCACTCGCCCACGTCGGGCGGTGGCGATGCCCGCGGCGTCGACGACCCCCACGTCGGTCGTCGTTCCGCCGACATCGACCATCAGCACCCGCGCGAAACCGTAGGCGTCGGCGATTGCCCTCGTCCCCTCGAGTCCGCCGCGCGGACCGGACGAGTAGGTCTTCAGCGCCACCGATTTGGCGACGCGCGACGAGGCGCCGTCGTTGCGGTACACCAGCAGGGGGTTCTGCACCTTGTGGGCGCGCAGACGCTCCTCCGTGCTGTAGAGGAAGCGTTCGATGACCGGGTGCAGGAACGAGTTCAGCAGCGCTGACCATACGCGACGGTCGCGACGGGAGTCGTCCACGAAGTCCCACGAGTACAGGAGCGGCACGCTCCCCAGCAGATGCCGGGGGAACGTTCGCAGCAGGATGGCGCGGAGACGGCGCTCGGTCTCGCCGCGGTCCTCGCCGACCGCCACGACGATGCGCGCCGCGCCGGCGTTGATGAGCCTGTTGACCTCGGCGATCGCGGCCTGTTCGAGTGCGTCATCCGCCACAGCGGTATCGATGACCGCGATCCGGCCGCCCAGCAGGTCGTCGAACAGCCCCTCCTCGTCCGCCGCACCGCGCAGCTCGTCCACGATCGCGGCGTCGTCGACGAGCAGGCCGAGCTCGGGTCCCTTGCGTTCGACGAGGGCGTTCGTCCCCTGCGTCGTCGAATAGCGGATGTGGCGGGTGTCGTGCAGGGCGCGCTGAAGGTCGGGTTCGCCGTAGAGCTCGCGCGACGCCTTCGTGATGCCGTCGAACAGGCACTGCGAGAGGTCGAACGGCGTGGTGAGCGTCTTCGTGAAGGTGAACTGGGCCCCGTCCCACACGCACACGTCGGTGAGCGTTCCGCCGTTGTCGATGTTGATCAGCATGTTCATGGTGACTCCGTCGTCGGGCCCGGCCCTGTCGCCGGGTGAGAGCGATCATCACCCGCGTCTCACGGGCGTCGACTGTCTCAATTCGATACAGTCCGAGCACGCAGGCGAACGCGACAATGGTGATCGGATGGCAGAATCGACAGTCACCGACTGATCGAGCACGACGAAGTGCGAACGGGTGTGATCGTGGAACAGACGCACAATCGGCGACTCGAGATCGCCGCTGCGCGCGCGGTGTTCCTGGAACAGGGCACACCGGCGGACGAGGTACGCCCGGTCGTGGCCGCATCCTGGCAGCGCAGCCGGTCTCTCGGAGTCGACGCGCTGACGTCGGCGCCCGGCTACCACACCGACCTCGACACCGACGGGCGACTGGTGTCGGCAGCGCGCCCCGTGCTGGACCGGCTCGCCGACGAGGTCGCGGAGCTCGCGCTCAGCATCGCGCTCACCGACGCGAGCTCACGTCTGCTCCTGCGCGTCGATACCGAACAGCGCATCGGACGACTGCTGGACTCGGTGCACTTCGCGCCGGGGTTCGACTACGGCGAGTCCGCCGTGGGGACGAACGGCGTGGGGACGGCTTTCGAGTCGCGTCAGCCGGTGACGATCAGCGGCCCCGAGCACTTCGCCGAACGGCTGCAGGCGTTCTCCTGCACCGGAGCACCCATCCGGGACCCGCTCTCCGGCCGCGTCGCGGGTGTTCTGGACATCACCTGTCTCTTCGAGGACTCGTCGCCCGTCCTGCGCTCCCTGGTCCGGGCCACGACCAGCGAGATCGAACGGCTCCTCCTGGTGGACCGGGGCTTCGAGCAGCAGGCGGTCTTCGACGCGTACACCCGCATCGCGACGCGTTCCAAGGGCGCCGTCGGCGCCGTCGGTCTCACGGTGCTCCTCGCCGACCACACGATGCACGATCAGTTCAGCCCCGCCGAGTACGAGGAACTGCGCACTCATGCGCGCTACCTCGCGGATCGCAGCGAACGCGCCGAGGACGACATCCAGCTCAGCAGCGGGACACGGGTGCACCTGCGCGCGCAGCGAGTGACCGCCCGGGAACGGGCCGTGGGAGTCGTCTTCGACGTCTTCCGTCTGTCCGACGCGTCCGCGGCGGACGCGGCGGCTCTGACGGCTCCGACCACGGCGAGCCCGGGTTGGCGACGCGCCGAGGCGGACGTCACGACGGCGATCCGGTCGTCGTCGCCCGTCGTCGTGGCAGGCGAAGCTGCCACGGGAAAGGCCACGCTCGTCGCGGACGCGTTCCGCGGCGCGCATCCCACCGGCACGGTCGAGGTCGTCGACTCCCCCGCGCGCGCGGAGGCGCTCGCCGATGAGCTGCCGCACCGGGAGTCCGCCACCCTGGTGCTCATCAGGCGGTTGGACGGCTGGGACGCTGCGTCCGCAGCGTCGATCGCGCGGCTGGCGGAAGCCGCCGGCCCCCCGCACATGCTGGCGGCCACGTTCACCGGATCCGACGGCGACGGCCGCCATGCCGCGCTGCTGCAGGTCTTCGTCGCATCCGTGGTCGTGCCCCCGCTACGGCATCGCACCCACGACCTTCCGCAGCTCGTAGACGCCGCGCTGAGCGGCATGAGCCGTCCGCGCGGACTGTCGCCCCGCGCACTGCGGGCGCTCGCGAACCACGATTGGCCCGGCAACCTCGTGGAGCTGCATGAGGTGCTCCGGTGCGCCGCGTCGCGACGACCCGCCGGTGCGATCGAACTCCACGACCTCCCCGAGTCGCTCTCCGCCCGCGCACCGCGCCGGCTCAGCACGATGGAGTCGTCCGAACGCGACCTGATCGTCGCCGCGCTGCGCGACACCGAGGGCAACCGGCTGCGCGCGGCGTCGCAGCTCGGCATCAGCCGCGCGACGCTGTACCGCAAGATCGGCCAGTACGGAATCGCCCTCTAGCGCGAGAAAGCCCGGCCGAAGGCCGGGCTTTCTCGCGCTGATTCGCTGTCGCGACTGACTTTGGTGGACCTGAGGGGACTCGAACCCCTGACCCCCTGCATGCCATGCAGGTGCGCTACCAGCTGCGCCACAGGCCCAATCTCTGGGTTGTCACCGCTCCCGCGGCAACCCTTCGATGCTACTACATCTCACGGGGTGCGACGAATCCGTGCGCTCACTCGGGCGCGTCGGCACCCACGGCTGCGGGCAGACCGGTCGGGATCACCGGGCAGTCCTTCCAGAGCCGCTCCAGACCGTAGAACACCCGCTCCTGCTCGTGGAAGACGTGGACGACCATGTCGCCGAAGTCGATGAGGATCCAGCGCGCCTCGTGCTTGCCCTCCCGGCGGAGCCGCTTGACACCCTGCTCGAGCATCGCCTCCTCGACCGCATCCGCGATCGCCGCGACGTTGCGCTCGCTGTTGCCCGTGGCGAGCAGGAAGGCGTCGACCAGGGGCAGCGGCTCGGAGACGTCGAAGGCGACGAGGTCTTCCGCGCCCTTGCTCTCGGCCACGGCCGCAGCGATCTCGATCAGTTCGCGCGTGCGCGCACTCGTGGTCATCGGAATACTCCTGTCACAAGGGCGACGATGAGGGCGCCGGTGAGGGCGAGAGCGAGCGCTCCCGCCGTGATCACCAGAGCGAGCATCAATCGACTGCCCTTCTCGGGCGCCGGGGGCTTGATGATGTCCTCGGCGCTCTTGATGGTGCTGATCGCGGAACTCGCCGCGATGGGGGTCGGCGACGACGACGCGGGCAGCTCGCCGTCCACGAGGATCGCGTCGATGTCCTTGCCGTCCGACGAGCCCTGGGTCGTCCCGGCCGAGCCGAGCGACTCGGGCAGGGCGAACGTGCCGGTGATGAGGACCTCTCCGGTCGCCGTCACGGGCGAGGCGAACGATCCGGTGTCCGGCGTCTGCGAGAGGATCAGCGCGTTGGACGCAGAGATCGACCCCGTCGCGGCACTCCCCCGGCTGAGCAGCTGGTCGAAGGATGCCGGCAGCTCGATCTCGACGCCGTCGCCGGCGAGCAGCTCCGACCCGAACGTCGGCGCCACGACCGGGCGCTCCTCCTCGTCGTCGCCGGCATCCGTCGCGGCAGCAGCCGCCGCCTCGACACCCGACGGCGCCTCGTCGGCAGGTGCGGCCGGCTCGTCCGCCACCGGCTCGTCCGCCGCATGCTCGTCCTCGACGGGGATCTCGACGTCGGGCGCCTCGCTCTGCGCCTCGGCCAGCGCGTCCGCAGCGACCTCCGCCGCCACGACGGGCTCGACCGCGTCTTCCGGCTCCGCCGGCTCCGACTCCGGCTCCGAGACCTCGGCGTCCTCCTCGGCCGGCTCGGGTTCCGAGACCTCGGCGTCCGCCGCCGTCGGCGCGTGCTCCTCGGATCGCTCACCCTCCGACTCGCCCTCCGCGTGAGCGACCTCGGACTCGGCCTCGGCCTCGGCGGGAGCGACGACCTCTGGCGCCGCGTCGTCGTGCGACGCATCGGAGGCGTCCGCGTGCTCGCCCTGCGGATTCCCGTCCGCATCGATGACCGGAACGGACGCCGTCCGCAGCCGCTCCTGGCGACGCGCTTCACGACGGGTGAGCGCGGGCGCATCCAGGTCGACGTCGGCCGCGGCGGGCGGCTCGTCCGCGACGACGGCGGGTTCGGCGGCGCGCGGCAACGGAGCCGCGGGCTTCGGCTCCGCCGCGGCGGGGACGTCGTCCGGTGTGATCACCGGGGTCGAGGCGGTGTTGCGCAACTCGCGCAGCTGACGTCTGGTCAGCTGCGGCGCGCCGGGTTCGTCGGGTGTGCTCATGGCTCGCTCCGATACAGGTGGTGCTTCGCAATGTATTGGACGACGCCGTCGGGGACGAGGTACCACACCGGGTTTCCCTCACGAACCCGTGCACGGCAGTCCGTCGACGAGATCGCGAGCGCGGGGACCTCGAGCTGGCTGACGACCTCGCTGGGCAGCCCCTCGGTCGTCAGGACGTGGCCAGGACGCGACACCGCGACGAAGTGCGCGAGGTTCCACAACTCGTCGTGCTGCCGCCAGCCGAGGATCTGGGCGATGGCGTCGGCGCCGGTGATGAAGAACAGTTCGGCGTCGGGTCGCGCCGCCTTCAAATCGCGCAGCGTGTCGATCGTATAGGTGGGGCCGTCCCGATCGATGTCGACCCGGCTGACCGTGAATCGGGGGTTCGAGGCGGTGGCGATCACCGTCATGAGGTAGCGGTGCTCGCCCTCGGTGACCTTGGTCTTCTGCCAGGGGACGCCCGTCGGCACGAACACGACCTCGTCGAGGTCGAAGGACTGCGCGACCTCACTGGCCGCGACGAGGTGCCCGTGGTGGATGGGGTCGAACGTCCCGCCCATGACCCCGATGCGGGGCGCGCGCGCAGGAACCACGGGACCGGCCTCAGTGATGGCCGTGGCCCACCTGAGCCTGGTCGACGGGGTGCGCCTTGGCGTAGGCCTCGGCCTTGTGCGCGTGACGGTTCGCCACGTTCCGGTACGAGACGGTCACCAGACCGAGCGCGAGGAACACGACGAAGGCGATCGCGCCGTAGATGAACGTCTCCGCCTGCACGTTGCCGTGGTGCTCGGCTCCCTCGGCGGCGAGGACGAGGATCGTGGCGAGGGTCATTCGGGCTCCGTTCGGGTCAGCTGAGTCGAGTTTACGCGGTTCACGCCCGGATCTGACCGGATCCGCGGGCGAGCCACTTCGTGCTGGTCAGTTCCGGCAGGCCCATCGGGCCGCGCGCGTGCAGCTTCTGGGTGGAGATGCCGACCTCCGCGCCGAAGCCGAATTCGCCGCCGTCGGTGAACCGGGTCGAGGCGTTGGCCATCACGACGGCCGAGTCCACCTCCGCGAGGAAGCGCTCCGCCCGGGCATCGTCCGCGGTGATGATCGACTCGGTGTGGTGCGTCGAGTAGCGGCGGATGTGGGCGAGTGCGGCATCCAGGTCGTCGACGACGCGCATGGACAGGTCGAGGCTCATGTGCTCGGTGGCCCAGTCTTCGTCGGTGACGGGCACTGCCCCCGCGACGAGGGAGCGGACGTCGTCGTCGCCGTGGATCGTGACGCCGGCCTCCTCCAGCGCGGCCGCGACCGGCGGGATCAGCCGCTCGGCGGCGTCGCGCAGCACGAGCACCGTCTCGACGGCGTTGCAGACGCTCGGGCGCTGAGCCTTCGCGTTGACGACGATCTGCTCCGCCCACTCGAGCGGGGCCGAGCTGTCGAGGACGATGTGCACGACCCCCGCCCCGGTCTCGATGACGGGGACGGATGACTGGGTCACCACGGTCTCGATGAGCTGTGCGCTCCCGCGCGGCACGAGCACGTCGACCAGGCCGCGCGCCTGCATGAGCGCGTTCGCCCCGTCGCGTCCGAAGTCGTCGACGGTCTGGATCGCCTCGGGATCGATCCCGCGCGCCGCGAGCGCGCCGCGCATCACACGGACGAGCTCCGCGTTGCTCGACTGGGCGGCCGTACCGCCGCGGAGCACGACGGTGTTCCCCGCGCGCAGCGCCAGCGCCGCGATGTCGACGGTCACGTTCGGCCGGGCCTCGTAGATCGAGCCCACCACCCCGAACGGCACGGCGACCTTCTGCAGGGCCACGCCGTTCGCGAGCGTGCGCTCGTCGAGCACCCGCCCGACGGGGTCGGGCAGCTCGGCGACGGCCCGCACCGCCGATGCCAGTGCGCCGACCCGCGCGTCGTCGAGGCGCAGGCGGTCGAGCAGTCCGTCCGACAGGCCCGACTCGCGGCCGCGCGCGAGGTCCTCGGCATTCGCTGCGACGATCGAGGGCACGGATGCCTCGAGGGCGTCGGCGATCGCGCGCAATGCGTCGGCCTTCTCGGCGTCGCCGAGCAGGCCGACCGTCCGGGCCGCGTCCTTCGCGCGCTGCATGCGCTCCTGAGCGGTCGTCGCGGTGATCGTCATGGCGTCAGTCTATCGAGGCGGCCGAGGGTCGACCCGCCGGTCAGGACGCCGTCGCCGGCGCGCGCAGCGTGCCCGTGTGCGAGGTGGGCACGACGTCGGGGTCGGGCGCGAACCACGTCCCGATCGGCGCACCCGACAGCGCCTCGGCGACCAGGTCGGCACTCGTGACGAGCACGCCGATCCCGGCGGCGGCCGCGAGGCGGGCGGCACTGACCTTGGTCGCCGCTCCCCCGGTGCCGACGCTGTTGACGACGACGGATCCGAACTCGAAGCCCGCCAGATCGTCACCGAACGCGACCGTGTCGATCGGGCGTGCGCCCGGCTCGCTCGGCGGCCGGGTGTACAGGCACTCGATGTCGCTCAACAGCACGAGGGCGTCCGCACCGATGAGCTCGGCGACCAGGGCGGCCAGCCGGTCGTTGTCGCCGAAGCGGATCTCGTGCGTGGCGACCGTGTCGTTCTCGTTGACGATCGGCAGGATGCGCAGGCCGAGCAGCCGCTCCATGGCACGGCGCGCGTTGGAGCGGTGCGTGACGTTCTCCAGGTCACCCGCGGTCAGGAGCACCTGCCCGGCGACGATCTCGAAGGGCCGCAGCGCATCCTGGTAGCGGTAGATCAACACGTTCTGCCCCACGGCGGCGGCGGCCTGCTGCGTCGCGAGGTCGACGGGACGCTCGTCGAGTGACAGATAGGGCATTCCCGTGGCGATCGCGCCCGACGAGACCAGTACGACCTCGGTGCCGCGGGCGTGGGCATCAGCGAGAGCCTGGACGATGAGCCCGATCTTGTCGGCGTTCTCGCCGCTGATCGACGACGACCCGACCTTCACGACGACGCGGCGGGCACCGTCGATGCCCGAACGATCCCGGATGCTCACGACTCGTCGTCCTCCACCCCGTCGCCCTCCCAGGCGGTGTCGCCGGCGATGCGCTCGCTCTCGAGCTCGGCGCGGGCCTCCGCCTTGGCGTCCATGCGCTCGTGGTAGCGCTCGCGACGCTGCGACGTCGTGCGCCGCGGGTTGAGGTCGAGGCGCGGGTCCGTACCGCGCGGCGCCGTCATGAGCTCGGCGGCGGAGGAGAGCGACGGATGCCAGTCGAAGACGACACCGTCGCCCTCGCCGATCACGACGGTGGACCCCGCGACGGCGCCGACGCGGAACAGCTCGTCCTCGACGCCCAGCTTCTCCAGGCGGTCGGCGAGGAAGCCCACCGCCTCCTCGTTCTGGAAGTCGGTCTGCTGCACCCACCGCACGGGCTTGGAGCCCAGGATGCGGTAGAGGTTGCCGTAGGTGCCGCCTTCGACACGGATCTCGAACTCGCGCTCGGCACCCTTCGGGCGGATCACGACACGCTCGGGGACGGGTGCGGCGGCGAGCTCCGCGCGGTGGCGGGCGACGATGTCCGCAAGGGCGAAGGTCAGCGGACGCAGGCCTTCGTGGCTGACGGTGGAGATCTCGAACACGCGGTAGCCGCGGGCCTCGAGCTCGGGACGGACGAGGTCCGCGAGATCCTTCGCCTCGGGGACGTCGACCTTGTTCAGGGCGACGAGCTGCGGGCGCTCGAGCAGCGGCGTCTGTCCCTCGGGCACCGGGTAGGCTCCGAGCTCCTCGAGGATGACGTCGAGGTCGGTCAGCGGATCGCGCCCCGGTTCGAGGGTCGCGCAGTCGAGCACGTGCACGAGCGCCGTGCAGCGCTCGACGTGCCGCAGGAACTCGAGTCCGAGCCCCTTGCCCTCGCTCGCGCCTTCGATCAGGCCCGGGACGTCGGCCACGGTGAAGCGCACCTCCCCCGCCTGCACCACACCGAGGTTCGGGTGCAGCGTGGTGAACGGGTAGTCGGCGATCTTCGGCCGAGCGGCCGACACGGCAGCGATGAGGCTGGACTTGCCGGCAGAGGGGAATCCGACGAGAGCGACGTCGGCGACGGTCTTCAGCTCGAGGAAGACATCGCCCTCCCAGCCGGGGGTGCCGAGCAGGGCGAATCCGGGCGCCTTGCGCTTGGGGTTCGCCAGCGCGGCGTTGCCCAGGCCGCCCTGGCCGCCGGGCGCCGCGATGAAGCGGGTGCCGGGGACGATCAGGTCGGCCAGCACCTCGCCGTCCGCGTCCTTGACCACGGTCCCGACCGGGACAGCGAGCTCGAGGCCCTCGCCCTGGGCGCCGGAGCGGTTGTCGCCCATTCCGAAGCCGCCGTTGCCGGCGCTGCGGTGCGGCGAGTGGTGGTACGACAGGAGGGTCGTCACCTGCGGATCGGCGACGAGCACGACGTCGCCGCCGTGTCCGCCGTTACCGCCGTCGGGCCCGGCGAGGGGCTTGAACTTCTCGCGGCGCACCGACACGCAGCCGTTGCCGCCCTTGCCGGCACGCAGGTGCAGCGTGACGCGGTCGACGAACGTCACCATGTCGGTCTCCTTATCGAAAGAAGGCGAGGGGCGAGCTGATGCTCACCCCTCGCCGAAAGCGTGGATCGCGTCGTGCGGATTACTCCGCGGCCGCCACGATGTTGACGACCTTGCGGCCGCCCTTCGTGCCGAACTCGACCGCACCGGCCTCGAGGGCGAACAGGGTGTCGTCGCCGCCGCGACCGACGTTCGCGCCCGGGTGGAAGTGCGTGCCGCGCTGGCGGACGATGATCTCGCCGGCGAGGACCTGCTGGCCGCCGAAGCGCTTCACACCCAGTCGCTGGGCGTTGGAGTCACGACCGTTGCGGGTGGAGCTTGCGCCCTTTTTGTGTGCCATCTCTGCGTCTCCCGAGTCTTACTTGATGCCGGTGATCTTGACGCGCGTGAGGTCCTGACGGTGCCCCTGGCGCTTCTTGTAGCCGGTCTTGTTCTTGAACTTCTGGATCACGATCTTCGGGCCGCGCTCCTCGCCGAGGACCTCGGCGGTGACGGTCACCTTCGCCAGCTTGTCGGCGTCGGTCGTGACGGTGTCGCCGTCGACGAACAGCACGGCGGGAAGCTCGAGCTTCTCACCGATCTTCGCCTTCTGGCGGTCGAGAACGACGATCGTGCCGACCTCGACCTTTTCCTGCCGGCCACCGGCGCGCACAACTGCGTAAACCACTTCACACCTGTTTCTTCTGTGGAGCGCGGGGCTCCGAGTTGTCCCTGCGAGACGTGAACACCTCGAGGGGAAAGTCGCGGTGCGGACGACCGCCGGCGGGACCCGCGGCTGGACGGCAGTCACAGAAACGAGTCTGCGACGCGACGCACCAAGGGACTACTTTACCGGATGCCGGAGCATGAGGCAAAAGACGCCGTCGGGCGTGTCGGAGCTCTCACCCCGTCGCCGAGACGAGGCGCGAGATATGGAGACTGAGGTACATCGTCTCATCGGCGCTCAGGCGCGATCCCCCGAGCTCGAGCACGTACCTCACCCGCTGAGCGCACGCGTAGGCGCGAGGATGCGCCTCCCGGATCCCCTGCAGCAGCGGCGTGTTGTCGTCCGTGAACTGGGTGCCCGAGTCGATGCGCACGAACAGGTACCGTAGGTGCGTCACGAAGCGGCTGACGTTGAGCTCGCCTTCGCCGAGCGGCGTGTCCAGTTCTGCGGAGACGATGTCGAGCACCTGCCGGATGCGATTGGTCATCGCGATCGTCGCCTGCAGCCCGTCCGAGGCGAACTGCGCGTTGACGATGTGCAGCGCGAGCGAGGTCGCCTCATCGGGCGGGAGGCGCACGCCGAGCTCCGCATTGGCGAGGGCGACGGCCTCGCGTCCGACCGCGAGTTCGCGCGGATACAGCTGGGCGATCTCCCAGCGCAGCGGATAGTCGACCTCCACGCCCTCCTGCGCGCGGCGCACCGCGAACGCGAGGTGGTCGGCGATCGACAGCACGAGGCCCTGGGTGATGCGCGTGTCCAGCCGATCGTGCACCATCCGGGCGATCGCCGCGGAGCACTCGATCGTGTCCAGGGGGATGTCCGAGGCGACCGCCGCGAGCCGTTCGAGGCTGTGCGCGGGACCCGGGACGAACCTCTGGTCGACCAGCTCGTCGCCGAGCTCGTCCCCCGGCCTCCGGCCGTGCCCGATGCCCTTGCCGAGCACGACCGCCTGGGCGTGCTCCTCGTCGTCCACGATCACGGCGTTGTTGTTGAGGACGCGGATGACCTTCATGTCGATTCCTTCGCTTGCGGAGCGGACTCCCGAGCGCGCCGCCACGGCGCGCCCGGGGTCCGTCGGTCACTCCCCAGTGAGTGAGGCGCCGTCGGTCGCGATGACGCGCTCGTACCAGTAGGACGACGTCTTGCGTCGTCGCCCGAGGGTGCGGAGATCCTTCTCTCCCCGGTCCACGTAGATGAAACCGTATCGCTTGGACGATCCCTGGTGGGTGGAGATGAGGTCGATCGCCGACCACGGGCAGTACCCCATGACGTCGACCCCGTCGGCGAGGGCGAGCTGCATCTGCGCGATGTGGGCGCGCAGGTACTCGATGCGGTAGCCGTCGTGGACCACGCCGTCGGCATCGGGCTCGTCGAAAGCGCCGAGTCCGTTCTCGGTCACCAGGAGCGGCAGCCGATAGCGGTCCCACAGTGCGCGGAACGTCGTGCGGAAGCCGACCGGGTCGATCTCCCACCCGAACGCGTTCGTCGGCAGGTTCGGGTTCGTCGTCGCACGGTAGAGCCCGACCTCGCCCCGGACCATCTGCTGATCGCCCTTGCGGGCGAGCAGGTCCTCCGAGGTCCCGGTCGGGGCCGCCACCGTCTGCGTGGCGTAGTAATTGAAGGCGAGGAAGTCTGGCTTCGCGGCCGCCAGGATCTCGAGGTCGCCGGGCTCGATCTCGGGCTCCCAGCCGCGCTCGACCAGGTACGCCCACGCGAGCGAGTTGTATCGTCCGTGGACCGCCAGGTCGGTGTAGAGCCAGTTGCGGATCGCGTTCCAGTCGTCCGCGGCGACCACGTCCTCCGGCGTCCCGGTGGCCGGGTACACGAACGCGATGTTCGGCGCCGGACCGATCTTGGCGCCCGGGACCGTCTCGTGGCACAGCGCCATGGCGCGGGCCTGCGCGAGGAACATGTGGTGGTTCTGCTGGTAGAGCGCGCGCTGTGCGTCGCCCGCGTCCACGGAGGTCACCCCGAGCGCCGTCCCGTGCAGGATCATCATGTTCTGCTCGTTGATGGTGAGCCAGCGCGAGACCTTGCCGCCGTACTCCGCGAAGAGGATGCCGGCGTAGCGGACGAAGGCGTCGACCGTCGCCCGGCTGCTCCAGCCGCCCTTCTCTTCGAGTGCCTGGGGCAGATCGAAGTGGTACATCGTGACGATCGGCTCGATCCCGTGCGCGATCAGCTCGTCGATGACCGCGTGGTAGTGCGCGATGCCGAGCGGGTTGATCTCCCCGTGCCCGTCCGGGACGATGCGCGTCCAGGCGATGGAGAAGCGGTACGCCCGGAACCCGATCTCGGCCATCAGCGCGATGTCCTCGCGGAACCGGTGGTAGTGGTCGCTGGCCACAGCGAAGTCGGTGCGGCCCTCATGCGGCACGTGGTTCGCGTCGATGACGGACAGGCCCTTCCCGTCCTCGGCGGCGGCGCCCTCGACCTGGTAGGCCGAGGTCGAGCCGCCCCAGAGGAAGGTCGAGGGGAACGGGGCGAGGTCGCGGTACTGCATCAGCGCACCGTCCCCGCCTCGAGGACGGGCTCGCCGGCCTCGAGGAGACCGTCCGTGCCCGCGGAGAACGACGGTGAGACGTCCAGGTCGGCGCCGTTGACGATCACGACGATGGTGGTGGTGTCGATCCCCGCGGCGCGGATGGCGTCGAGGTCCGCCGTGGCGAGCGGGTCGCCGGCGCGCACCCGGTCGCCCACGGCGACCAGGGCGGTGAAGGGGGCTCCGCCGAGGGTGACCGTATCGATGCCGATGTGCACGAGCAGCTCGACGCCCGATGCGGTGCGGATGCCGTAGGCGTGACCCATCGCGACCATGATCTCCCCGTCGACGGGCGAGACGAACTGCCCCGAGGCGGGGCGCACGGCGAATCCCTCGCCCATCGCCCCCGACGAGAAGGCCTTGTCGTCGACCTCGGCGAGGTCGATGGCCGTGCCGGTGACCGGAGAGACGATGCGCAGCTCGCCCGCGACGGGCTGCTCGTCGTCCGATGCCGGAGCGGTGTTCTCGGCCTGCTCGCGGTCCGCGGCGATGTCGGCCTTGGACAGGCCGAAGAAGTAGGTGCCGATCGTCGAGACGATGAAGGCGACGACCGAGCCCGCGACGAGCCACAGGAAGTTGACCGGCGATCCGGAGGGATCGATGCCGATGGGCAGGGTCAGCAGACCCGGCGCGCCCGTCGAGAACACCTTGACTCCGCCCGCGCCGACGACTGCGCCGCCGATGGCGCCCGAGATGCAGGCGACGATGAACGCGCGCTTGCGCGGCAGGGTGATGCCGTAGATGGCCGGTTCGGTGATGCCGAAGATCGCGGCGAGGGTCGCCGAAGCGCCGAGCGCCTTGGTCTTCTTGTCGCGCACGCGCAGCGTGATCGCGAGGGCGGCCCCGGCCTGGGCGAACACCGCGGCGAAGGCCGCCGACTTCATGTAGTCGAAGCCGTTGGTGGCGATGTTGTTGATGAACAGCGGCACGATGCCCCAGTGGATGCCGAAGATCACCAGGACCTGCCACAGGCCGCCCATCAGGACGCCGAGGAGGATCGGGGAGAATCCGTACGCACCGGTCATCATGTCGGCCATGACCGCGCTGAGCCACGTGCCGGCGGGGCCCACCGTGAGGACCGTAAGCGGCACCATCACGACGAGCACGATGAGCGGGGTGATGAAGTTGCGGACCGCCTCGTGGATGACGCGGTTGGCGAGCCGCTCGAGGTGGCTCTGGAGCCACACGGCCACGATGATCGGGATCACCGAGGAGGTATAGGTCTGCAGCAGCACCGGGATGCCGAGGAAGTCGACGACGTTGCCGGCCCGCAGGAACTCGAGCATGGTCATCGGGGTCACCTGGCCGTCGATGAGCCAGTTGACGTTGACGAGGTTCGTGTAAAGCAGCGCCCCGGCGATCGTCATCGACGTGAAGACGCTCGCCCCGAACTTCCGCGCCGCGGTGACGGCGAGCATCATCGGCAGGAAGGCGAAGAAGGCATCCGCGGCCGCGTACAGCAGCTGGTAGGTGGGCGAGGAGGCCGTCATCACCTTCGAGGTCGAGAGGATGATCAGCAGGCCCTTGAGGATGCCCGTGGCCGCCATGACCCCCAGGATCGGGGCGAAGATCGACGAGACGATGTCGATGGCCCGCGACAGGATGCCGACCTTGGCCGCCTTCTCGCCGCCGGACGCCGAGGCGACGCCTTCGGAGAGCGATGTCGGCAGCGCCGCGTACACACGGGGAACGTTGTTGCCGATCACGACCTGGTACTGGCCTCCGTTCTCGACGACGGCGATGACGCCGGGGAGCGCCTGCGTGCGCTTCTTGTCCGCGCGGCCGCGGTCCTTCAGCGTGAACCTGAGGCGCGTCGCGCAGTGCACGACGCTCGTCACGTTCTGTTCGCCGCCGACGCTGTCGAGCACATCGCCCGCCAGCGCCGCATAGTCGATCGAAGCCATCGCGGCTCTCCTTCGTTCGTCATCGAACTCGTGGATCTCGAGGCAACAAAAAAGGCCCGAGCCGCACGAAGAGGATTCTCTTCGATTCGGCCCAGGCCTTGCCTCGCTCGAGACGAGTTACATACCGGTGCCCGCATCATCACAGATGCGACAATCCGACGGTAGCACATGGACGGGGCCCTCCGGAGCGCCGCGTGTCCTGCGTCGTAGCATGGGCGGATGGCGATCCTCATCGACGGCGCGCGCTGGCCCGCGCATGGCCGCATGTGGGCTCACCTCGTGAGCGACAGCGACCTCGAGGAGCTGCACGCGTTCGCCGCCCGCACCGGCATCCCCCCGCGCGCCTTCGACCGTGACCACTACGACGTGCCGGACGACGCCGTCGACCGTCTCGTCGCCGCCGGTGCGCACCCGGTGAGCGGGCGCGAGCTGGTGACGCGCCTGATCGCCTCCGGGCTGCGCATCACCGCCCGCGAGCGCCGGGACCGCTGAGGCTCACTCGCCGCCGTCGGCGCCCTCACCCGCGGGAGCGGCCGTCACGGGAGTGCCGGTGAGCGCCGCGGTCGTCACGCGACGGCGCGCCCGCCCCTGACCGGGCGCCTTGGGCTCGGGCAGCGCGCTCAGGACGGAGTCGAGCAGCAGGTCCTTCTGCGTGCGCGGCGCGTCGGGCTCGCCACGGCCGGTCCGATCGGCTGCGGCTCCGGTGCGCGAGGACTCGCCGCGCTTGCGGCGGGGCTTCTTCGGGCGCTCCGCCGGAGCCTCGGCGTCGGCGGGGACCACGGCGGGGGCCGCCTCGGTCGCGGGGTGGATCGTCGAGGCGGCGATCGCCGCGAGCGCGGACTTGGCACCCTCGGTGATGACGTGCGTTCCACCGTTCCCGTTCGCCGGCGTCGAGCCCGACGAGCGAGGGCGGCGTCCGCCCGAGGAGCCGTTCGAGGCGGGAGCCCCGCGGTGCTTCACCACGGGGTCGTGGTGGACGATGACGCCACGACCCGCGCAGACCTCGCACGGCTCGCTGAAGGTCTCGAGGAGCCCGAGACCCAGCTTCTTGCGGGTCATCTGGACGAGGCCGAGCGAGGTGACCTCGGCGACCTGGTGCTTCGTCCGGTCGCGGCTCAGGCATTCGATGAGACGGCGCAGCACGAGGTCCCGGTTGGACTCGAGCACCATGTCGATGAAGTCGACGACGATGATCCCGCCGATGTCGCGCAGCCGGAGCTGGCGCACGATCTCCTCGGCAGCCTCGAGGTTGTTCTTCGTGACGGTCTCCTCGAGGTTTCCCCCCGAGCCCACGAACTTGCCGGTGTTGACGTCGACGACGGTCATCGCCTCGGTGCGGTCGATGACGAGGGAGCCTCCGGAGGGCAGCCACACCTTGCGGTCGAGGGCCTTCTCGATCTGCTCCGTCACGCGGAACCGATCGAACGGATCCTGGTCGTCCTCGTACTTCTCGATCCGCTCCAGGAGGTCGGGGGCGACACCCGTGAGGTAGGCCGTGATCGTCTGGTAGGCGTCCTCGCCCTGGATGAGCATCTTCGAGAAGTCCTCGTTGAAGACGTCGCGGACGATCTTGACGAGGAGGTCCGGCTCGGAGTGCAGCAGCGCCGGGGCCTGCTGGGACTCGACCTGCGTGGAGATGTGCTCCCACTGCGAGGTGAGACGCTGCACGTCGCGGGTGAGCTGGTCCTCCGTGGCGCCCTCGGCGGCGGTGCGGACGATCACTCCGCTCGACTCGGGGAGCACCTCCTTGAGGATGCGCTTGAGGCGCGCGCGCTCCGTGTCGGGGAGCTTGCGCGAGATGCCGTTCATGGCGCCGCCCGGGACGTAGACGAGGTAGCGGCCGGGGAGGGAGATCTGGCTCGTGAGGCGCGCGCCCTTGTGGCCCACCGGGTCCTTCGTCACCTGGACGAGGACGCGGTCGCCCGACTTGAGCGCCAGCTCGATACGGCGCGGCTGGTTGCCGGTCTCGACGGCATCCCAGTCGACCTCGCCCGAGTACAGGACGGCGTTGCGGCCCCGGCCGATGTCGACGAACGCTGCCTCCATCGACGGCAGGACGTTCTGGACCCGACCGAGGTACACGTTGCCGATGAGCGAGGACTCCTGGCTGCGGGCGACGTAGTGCTCGACGAGGACGCTGTCCTCGAGCACCGCGATCTGGATGCGCCCGTTCTTCGAGCGCACAATCATGTCGCGGTCGACGGCCTCGCGGCGGGCGAGGAACTCCGCCTCGGTCACCACGGTGCGGCGGCGACCGGCCTCGCGGCCGTCGCGACGACGCTGCTTCTTGGCTTCGAGGCGCGTCGAGCCCTTGATGCGCTGCGGCTCGGTGATCAGCTCGACCGCGCGCTGACGCGGCGCGCGTCCTCCGCGCTCGGTGGGAGCGGCGGTGTCGTCGGCGTCGGATGCCGCACCGCCGCGACGGCGGTTGCGCCGGCGCGCGCTGGATCCGGCTTCGGGAGCCTGCTCGTCACGGTCCTCGAACGCCCGGCCGGGGCGGGCGGGAAGCGGTGCGATCTCGGGTGCGTAGAAGAAGAGCTGCGTCGAGACCTGCGACACGAACTCCGCGGGGAGCAGTCCCAGCGACACGGCCGTCGCGGGCTCGGGGGCGGACTCGGTCTCGGGGGTCGGCTCCGCCTCGGGGGCGAGCTCCGCCGGAGCGGAGGCGTCGGCGGGGCTCGTTTCCGAGACATCCGCGTTCGGGACATCCGTCTCCGTCGCATCCGCGGCGGAGGCCTCGTCGACGATGGTCTCGGCGTCGGCGACGACCGCCTCCTCGGCGACTTCCTCGGCCGCTTCCGCATCGTCGACGATGCTCGCAGCGTCCGCGACGACGTCGGCGTCCGCGCGCTCTTCGGCGGCGACGAGGGCCTCCGCCTCGCTGACGACCTCGGCCTCCGCAGCGGCCTCCGCTGCGGGAGTCTCCGGCTCGGGCGTTCCGGGCTCGGGCGTCAGCGGCTGATCCGCATCGAAGGGCGAGGTGTGGGTCTGGTCGTTGTGCTCATCGGCCATCTCTGGCTTACTCCTTGCGGGGCGGCTCCGCGGGCCGTCCCGGGCGAATCTGGCGGTGACACTCCGGTCCGGAGGTGCCGCGTACTCATACGGTCTGCAGCCTCACCCGCTCGGCGGCGGGACTCGTGCTGCGAAGGGCATTCGTCGCCCCGAAGTCTTCGGTGATGTCCCGGTGCGCGGCGCGGCCGCGCGGACACCGGCCTTCATTATCGCACTTTCGACGGCGATTGCCAGGAGCGGCGCCCGACAAGGCCTCCCGGCGTAGTCATATGCATCCGATGACATAATCTCGGCATGCCGCAGCGCACCATCGACAGCCGACCGATCGCCCTCGCCGTCTGGCTGGTGATTGCCGGCGTGATCGGCTGGATCGCTGCCTTCGCGCTCACCACCGAGAAGTTCCACGCGCTGGCGACCCCGGACTCCGGCCCGGCATCGTGCGACTTCAGCATCATCGTGCAGTGCACCGCGAACCTCGATTCGTGGCAGGGCAGCGTGTTCGGGTTCCCGAACCCCATCCTCGGGCTCACCGGGTGGGTGGCACCGATCGTCGTCGGCATGGCTGTCCTCGCGGGGGCGCGCTTCGCCCGCTGGTTCTGGCTGCTCTTCGCGGCGGGGGTGACCTTCGCGTTCGGATTCGTGCTCTGGCTGATCGGCCAGAGCATCTACTCCCTCGGCACGCTGTGCCCGTGGTGCATGGTGACCTGGCTCGTGACGATCCCGACGTTCTACGCGCTCTGGGTCCATCTGTTCCGCTCGGGCGTGATCTCCGACGCACCGCGCGTGCGCGCTGTGGGCGCCCGGCTCGCGGCCTGGGTCCCCCTCATGGCGTTCGTGACCTACGCGATCGTGCTGCTGCTGGCGCAGCTGCGTCTGGACGCCATCCCCCAGCTGCTCGACGTCATCTTCTGACCCGGGTTGCCGCTCGCCCCCCCGCAGGTTCGGGGTCGCGTGTGGTCCAGGTTCGGGGTCGGGTGTCGTCGCGCGGGGCCGCGCCCCGCAGGTTCGGGGTCGCCACTGGCCACCCCCAGGGAAGTTCGGGGTCGCGTGTCGTCGCGCGGGGCCGCGCCGCGCAGGTTCGGGGTCGCCACTGGTCACGAGTGGCCGCGCCCCGCAGGTTCGGGGTCGCCACTAGCCGCCTCCGGGCATCCGCACCGACCACCCGCGACCCCGAACCTGTTCTCCACCGACAACAAGCGACCCTGAACTCGGTCAGCAGGGGCAGGATGCCGCGCATCACCCGTCTCGAGGCCGGACGGTCCGAGCGCCACCACTCCTCTCAGTCCACGGCGCAACCCGCTCACGATCGAGAAGCCCCGCACGTTCGGGTCGCCAAAGGCCGCCTCCAGGGATCCGCACCGACCACACGCGACCCCGAACACGCAGGCCACCGACCACACGCGACCCCAAACATGAAAGCCACACGCCCCGCACGCCACATGCGACCCCGAACGTGACGAACAGGGGCTGGATGCCGCAACCCACCCGCCTCGACGTCGACCCCCGAGCCGGCGACTGCCCCTCGCCCCACGGCGCCCTCACTTACGCGGTGACAGCCTCAGCAGGTTCGGGGTCGCCAAAGGCTGCCTCCAGGCATCCGCACCGACCACACGCGACCCCGAACACGCGGGCCGCCGACCACACGCGACCCCGAACACGCGGGCCACACGCCCCGAAAACCACACGCCCCGCAAGCCACACGCCCCGCAAGCCACACGCCCCGCAAGCCACGCCCCGCGACCCCGCGCGGGGCGGGCGTCAGAACCAGATCGCGAGTTCGCGGGCGGCCGACTCCGGGCTGTCGCTGCCGTGCACGAGGTTCTGCTGCACCTTCGCACCCCAGTCGCGACCGAAGTCGCCTCGGATGGTCCCGGGCGCGGCCGTGGTGGGGTCCGTGGTGCCGGCGAGGGATCGGAACCCCTCGATGACGCGGTTGCCGGCGAGGCGGATCGCCACCGACGGGCCGGACAGCATGAACTCGAGCAGCGGCTCGTAGAACGGCTTGCCTGCGTGCTCAGCGTAGTGCTGCTCGAGCAGCTCGCGCTCCGGCTCCACGAGCTTGATGTCGACGAGGGCGTACCCCTTCGCCTCGATCCGGGCGAGGATCGCGCCGGTGAGGCCTCGGGCGACCCCGTCGGGCTTGACGAGGACGAGGGTCTCTTCCGTGGGCATGTCAGTCTCCGTTCGTTGCGGCGCGCGCCGCGTTGCGGCGGTCGAGCGCTCCGCCCTTGATCGTCGCATACGCGTACATCGCACCGAAAATGAGCGCGACGAGGACGAGAGCGGGCACGAGGAACGCGCCGAGCGCGACGAGCACCTGCCACACCCATCCGAGCGCGATCCCCCAGCGGTGCCGGAGCACGCCGGTCGTGGCGATCATCGCGACCGCGAGCACGCTGCCCGCCACGATCCCCCAGACGTCCGGGATGCCCTCCGGGAGAGCTCCGAGCCCGTAGACGACGAGTCCGCCCAGGAACACGATGATCGACTCGAACCCGAGCACGACAGACGCGAGCGACTCCGCCGCGCCCCGCGGACGACGCGGGCGACGGGCACGCCTGGCCCGGCCGGAAGCCACGGATCCGCCGAGGGCGCCCGACCCCCCGGCCCCCTCGGTCCCCCCGGGGCTGGTGGGTCCGGTCATCCTCGCCACCCGTCCTTCCAGTCCTCCTCCGCAGCGAGCTGCAGGGCCTCACCGGCGAGCACGACGCTCCCGGCGATCACGACCGCCCGACGGTCCGACGAGGATGCCCACGCGCGGGCGGCCTCGGCGGCGTCGGCCAGATCGGGATGCACCGTCACGGCTCCCCCCGCGGCTTCGACCAGGTCGGCGAGGGCGTCCGCGTCGGCGGCTCGCTCGGAGGCGGGGGACGTCGCGAACACGTGCGTCGCCGCAGGGGCGATCGTCGAGACGATGCCGGCGATGTCCTTGTCGCCGAAGGCGCCCAGCACCACTCCCCACTCGTCGAAATCGAACGAGTCGCTCAGCGCCGACACCAGAGCACGAGCTCCGTGCGGGTTGTGGGCGCTGTCCACCAGCACCGTCGGGGCTACTCCCACGAGCTGCAGGCGTCCCGGAGAGGTCACCTGGGCGAGCCCGTCGGCGAGCACGTCGGGCGCGAGAGCCTTGTCAGCTCCCCCGATCAACGATTCGACGGCGACGATCGCGAGCGCCGCGTTGTGACCCTGGTGCGCACCGTACAGGGGGAGATACAGGTCGTCGTACGTGCCCGCGAGCCCGCGCACGCTGATCTGCTGCCCTCCGACGGCGAGCTTCTGTTCGGTGAGGCCGAACTGCGCGCCCTCGACGGCGAACGAGGCGTCCTGCGACGCCGCGGTATCCTGCAGCACCGTCAGCGCTGCCGGATCCTGCTCTGCCGACACGACGGCGGCGCCCGACTTGATGATGCCCGACTTGACGGTCGCGATCTCCCGCACGGTCGCCCCGAGCTTGTCCGCGTGGTCTAGGTCGATCGGGGCGAAGACGGCGACGTCGCCGTCGGCGGTGTTGGTGGAGTCCCACGCCCCGCCCATGCCGACCTCGATCACGGCGACGTCGACGGGGGCGTCGGCGAAGGCGACGAACGCCAGCACCGTCAGCAGCTCGAAGAAGGTCAGCGGCGCGTCGCCGGATGCGTCCAGCTCCGCGTCGACCAGGTCGACGAACGGTTCGATCTCGTCCCAGGCATCCGCGATGAGGGCGTCCTCGATCGGCTCGCCGTCGATCATGATGCGCTCGGTGAACCGCTCCAGGTGCGGGCTCGTGAACAGTCCCGTCCGCAGCCCGTGCGCGCGCACGATCGACTCCGCGAGGCGCGCGGTCGAGGTCTTGCCATTGGTGCCGGTGACGTGGATGACGCGATAGGTGCGCTGCGGGTCGTCGAGAAGCTCCAGCACGCGCCGCGTCCGCTCGACGCGCGGCTGCACCCACTGCTCTCCCTGGCGGGTCAGCAGGGCGGCGTAGACGGCGTCTGCGCGGTCGCGCGCGCTCATGACCCCACCTCGATCCGGCTGACCGCGACCGTGACGTCGCCGGTGTTCGCGTACGTCCCCGCCGCGACGACGGCCGTGTGATCGGCGTCGATGGTCTGGGCGGAGGCGAGCACCGACCCTTCGCCCAGCAGCGTCTCGCCACCCGGGCCGACGACGGCGTAGTCGAGGGCGAGCGTCTCGCCCGCGATGTCCGCGGCGGCGAACGCTGATGCGACGGCCTGCGCGTCCTCGGACGCGGCGAACAGCAGCTGCAGCCGGATGCGGTCGCTGACCTCGAAGCCCGCCGCCTTCCGCGTGTCCTGCACGGCGCGGATGACATCGCGCGCCAGGCCCTCGGCTTCGAGCTCGGGGGTCGTCGTCGTGTCGAGCAGCAGGAATCCTCCGTCGCTCAGCAGAGCGATCGCCGTCCCGTCCGCGACGCCGCCGGCCTCGAGGGTGAGGTCGTACTCCCCCTCCTCCAGTGCGACGCCGTCGACGACGACCGTGCCGTCCACCACTTCCCAGAGGCCTGCGCGCGCACCCGCGATCACGTGCTGCACCTGCTTGCCCAGGCGCGGTCCGGCGGCGCGGGCGTTGACCGCGAGCCGCTGACTGATGCCGTACTGCTCGGCGAGGCCCTCGCCCAGCTCGATCAGGCGCACCTCCTTGACGTTCAGCTCGTCGCGCACGATGTCCTCGAACTGCTCGAGCGAGGCGGCATCCGCGACGGCGACGGTGAGGGCGGGCAGCGGCAGGCGCACGCGCTTGCCCTCCTTCTTGCGCAGCGCGTTGGCGACGGACGACACCTCGCGGACGGCGTCCATCGCCGTGCGGATCTCGGGGGACGCCGGGAACTCGCTCGCGTCGGGCCAGTCCTCGAGGTGCACGCTGCGTCCGCCGGTGAGCCCCTGCCAGACCCGCTCGGAGACGAGGGGAAGGAGCGGCGCCGCGACGCGCGTGAGGGTCTCGAGCACCGTGTAGAGCGTGTCGAATGCCTCGGTGGACGTCGGATCGTCCGACACCCCCACCCAGAACCGGTCGCGCGACCGGCGGATGTACCAGTTGGTCAGCGCCTCGGCGAAGTCGCGCAGACGCGCGGCGGCGGTCGTGGAATCCAGCGCCTCGAGGTCGGCGGCGACGTCGCGCACGAGGTCGCCGGTGAGCGCCAGGATGTAGCGGTCGAGCACGTCCGTCGAATCCGTGCGCCGGCGAGCCTGGTAGCCCGCACCGTCGGGTCCGCCCGCGGCGTTGGCGTAGGTCGCGAAGAAGTACCACGTGTTCCACAGCGGCAGGAGGAACTCGCGGACGCCCGCGCGGATCCCCTCCTCGGTGACGACGAGGTTGCCGCCTCGCAGCACCGAGGATGCCATGAGGAACCAGCGCATGGCATCCGACCCGTCGCGGTCGAAGACCTCGCTGACATCCGGGTAGTTGCGCAGCGACTTCGACATCTTCTGCCCGTCGCTGCCGAGCACGATGCCGTGGCACGCGACTCCGGAGAACGCCGGGCGGCCGAACAGGGCGACCGAGAGCACGTGCATGACGTAGAACCAGCCGCGCGTCTGGCCGATGTACTCGACGATGAAGTCCGCCGGGGCATGGGCGTCGAACCACTCCTGGTTCTCGAACGGGTAGTGCACCTGCGCGTACGGCATGGATCCCGAGTCGAACCAGACGTCGAAGACGTCCTCGATGCGGCGCATCGTGGCGCGTCCGGAGGGATCGTCGGGGTTCGGCCGCGTGAGGTCGTCGATGTACGGGCGGTGCAGGTCGACCTCGCCCGCCTCGTTGCGCGGGAGTCGGCCGAAGTCGCGCTCGAGGTCGGCGAGGGAGCCGTACACGTCGACGCGCGGGAACTCGGGGTCGTCGCTCTTCCACACCGGGATGGGCGACCCCCAGAACCGGTTCCGGCTGATCGACCAGTCGCGGGCGCCGTCGAGCCACTTGCCGAACTGGCCGTGCTTGACGTTCTCCGGAGCCCAGGTGATCTGCTCGTTCGCCGCGAGGAGGTCGTCCTTGATATCCGTGACGCGCACGAACCAGCTCGAGACCGCCTTGTAGATGAGGGGGTTCCGGCACCGCCAGCAGTGCGGGTAGGAGTGCTCGTAGCTCGCCTCGCGGAGCAGCCGACCCTCGGCTTTCAGCAGCCGGATGAGGGGACGGTTCGCGTTCATCCAGAGCTCGCCCGCGACATCCGTGACCTGCGGGAGGAACTTTCCGCCGTCGTCGAGGCTCATGATGAGCGGGATGCCCGCGGCCGCCGTGACCCGCTGGTCGTCCTCACCGTAGGCGGGTGCCTGGTGCACGATGCCGGTGCCGTCGGTGGTCGTGACGTAGTCGTCGACGAGGATGCGCCACGCGGTGCCTGTCCCCCACACCTCGGCGTCCGCGTAGTAGTCGAAGAGACGGTCGTAGTGCACGTCTTGGAGCTCTGCGCCGCGCAGGGTGCGCTCGACGGCCTCGGCCGCCTCGGCGGCGCTCTCGTAGCCGAGGTCCTTCGCGTAGCCGGCGAGCAGGTCGGACGCCAGCAGGTAGCGGTGCGCCTCGCCCTCCGCGGCGTCCTCGTGGACGTCGGCGGCTCCGCGGGGGCCGCCGGGCACGACGACGTACTCGATCTCGGGACCGACGGCGAGCGCGAGGTTGGTCGGCAGGGTCCACGGGGTCGTCGTCCAGGCGAGGGCGCGGACGCCGGTGAGACCCAGCGTCTCCGCCTTCACGCCGACGAGCGGGAACGTGACGGTGACCGAGGGATCCTGGCGCATCTTGTAGACGTCGTCGTCCATGCGCAGCTCGTGGTTGGACAGGGGCGTCTCGTCGCGCCAGCAGTACGGCAGCACGCGATGGCCCTCGTAGGCGAGACCCTTGTCCCACAGGGTCGAGAACGCCCACAACACCGACTCCATGTACCCGGTGTCGAGCGTCTTGTATCCGCGCTCGAAGTCGACCCACCGGGCCTGGCGGGTGACGTAGTCCTCCCACTGCTGCGTGTACTCGAGCACGGACTCGCGCGCCTTCGCGTTGAAGGCGGCGATCCCCATGTCCTCGATCTCGCTCTTCTCGGTGATCCCGAGCTGTTTCATCGCCTCGAGCTCGGCGGGGAGGCCGTGCGTGTCCCACCCGAAGACACGGTCGACCTTCTTGCCGCGCATCGTCTGGAAGCGCGGGAAGAGGTCCTTGGCATATCCGGTCAGGAGGTGACCGTAGTGCGGGAGGCCGTTCGCGAACGGGGGGCCGTCGTAGAACACCCATTCGTCTGCGCCGTCGCGCCGGGAGATGGACGCCCGGAACGTGTCGTCGCTCGCCCAGAAGGCGAGCACATCGCGTTCGATCTCGGGGAAGCGCGGGCTCGGCGCGACGGCATCGGCCGCCGGTCCGAAGGCCGAGGCGGAAGGTCGGGGGTAGGTCATGTCACTCCAGCAGGTGCGTTGTGTCGTGCTCCTGCGAGGACGATCGTGCGACCGCGGTACCACCCCGCTTGTCGACCGCGGGCGTCCCGGCCGACCTCTCGTGCTGCGGCTGTGACGGGCCTGCCCCGCGCGGTTCTACCGGGCGGTCTCCCGCCGTTCTTCCACGAGCTCCCCGGTGATGGCCGGATCGATGCCGATCGGCCCATCATACCGGCTGCGACGGGGCCGGTGGGCGTGCGCGCAGGCGCCGTGCGGGGAGCGGGAGCGCCGCCTAGGCTCGACACATGGTCGCTCGCCCCACGCGCCCCGTGGCTCCCCGGATCGGCGCACCCGATCTGCCCACGTCGCTGGAGCGGGTCTCCCGTGTGGAAGCCCGCGCTGACCTCCTGGGCGTCGAGATCCTCGACCTCTCCGGCGAGGTCGACGCGCCGCATTCCCACATCGCCGAGGCCCGGGTGGCCCCGGCATCCGTCGGGCGCCTGGACCTGACCGGCGCGAGCCTCGTCGACGTCGCGGTGGTCGAGCTCCGCGCGGTCGAGATGATCGCTCGCGACGGCACGTGGCGCAACGTCGAGATCAGCGGCGGACGGATCGCGACGATCGACGCATCCCGCGCCCGATGGGACAGCGTCGCGGTGCGCGGCGTGCACGTGGACTACCTGAACCTCGCCTCCGCCGAGCTCGCCGACGTCCTCTTCGTCGACTGCCGGTTCGGAACCGTCGACATCCCCGAGGCGCGCCTGTCGCGGGTGTCGTTCGAGCAGTGCCGGGCCGACGAGGTCGACACCCGTGGTCTACGCGCGGGGGACCTGGATCTGCGCGGGCTGGAGGCCGGCGCGTTCACCGACGCCCGCTCTCTCGCGGGTGCGTGGATCGACGAGCGCCAGGCCGAGATGCATGCCGCGACGTTCGCCCAGGCGCTCGGCATCCGGCTGGCGTCGTGATCGTCACGACCGCGCGCCTGGATCTGCGCGAGATGACCGATGCCGACCTCCCCGCGCTGCGGCGGATCCTCCACGATCCGGTCGCGATGGCCGCGTACGATGGGGCCTTCTCCGACGCCGAGTCGCTCGCGTGGCTGCGCCGGATGCAGGAGAGCTATCGCCGAGACGGCTTCGGTCTCTGGGCCGCCGTCCTCCGCGAGACCGGCGAGATGATCGGGCAGTGCGGCATCACCCGGCAGCGCATCGACGAGGACGAGGTCATCGAGGTCGGGTATCTGTTCCAGCGCGACCATTGGCATCGGGGATACGCGGTCGAAGCCGCTGCCGCGTGCCGGGACTGGGCGTTTCGCACCCTGCAGACCGACGTGGTCTACGCGAAGGTGCGCTCCACCAACGTGGCATCCATGAACGTCGCGATCCGTCTCGGGATGACGGTCCGCCGTGCCTTCACGACGCACTATCGCGGCGTGGACATGCCGCACCTCGCGTTCGCGATCCCCCGCCCGCCCTCCCCCTCCCCGACCGCCTCGCCCTCGTCCGCCTCGCCCCCGTCCGCCTCACCCCCGTCCTGACTGCCGAGTGTCCACGACGCGCGGCCCCGCCGGCATCCCGCGCCGCGTGTTCTGGACACTCGGCGGGGTGTGGGCGCGGGCCCGCGGGGCGGGGAGGGGCGGGCGGGGGCGCGGGGAGGCGCGGAGAGGCGGGCGGGGGCGGGGCGACGGTAGACTGGGCGGCACCCACACTCAGGCACGCTCACACAGTGCCGCACATATCGCTCGAGGAGATACCGATGTCGAACGCGCAGATTCCCGACAAGCCCGCCCTGGAAGGCCTCGAGCAGAAGTGGGATGCCGCGTGGAGCGCGGCCGGAACGTATCTGTTCGACCGTGACGCGGCGAAGGCCACCGGCCGAGCCGGCGTCTTCTCCATCGACACTCCCCCGCCGACCGCCTCCGGCAGTCTGCACATCGGCCACGTCTTCAGCTACACGCACACCGACGTGAAGGCGCGCTTCGAGCGCATGCGCGGCAAGACGGTGTTCTACCCGATGGGCTGGGACGACAACGGCCTGCCGACCGAGCGCCGCGTGCAGAACTACTACGGCGTGCGCTGCGACACCTCGCTCCCGTACGACCCCGACTTCACGCCCCCGTTCCACGGCGACGCGAAGAGCCTCAAGCCGGCCGACCAGGTGCCGATCAGCCGCCGCAACTTCATCGAGCTCTGCGAGGAACTGACCCTCGAGGACGAGAAGGCGTTCGAGGACGTCTTCCGCCAGCTCGGCCTCTCCGTCGACTGGACCCAGACCTACCGCACCATCTCCGACGACACGATCCGGACGAGCCAGCTCGCGTTCCTGCGCAACCTCGAGCGCGGCGAGGCGTACCAGGCCATGGCGCCGACCCTGTGGGACATCGACTTCCGCTCCGCGATCGCGCAGGCCGAGCTCGAGGACCGCGAGCAGCAGGCGAGTTACCACCGCCTCGCATTCCACAAGACCGACGGTTCGGGCGACATCCACATCGAGACGACCCGGCCCGAGCTCCTCGCCGCCTGCGTCGCCCTCGTCGCGAACCCCGACGACGAGCGCTACCAGTCGTACTTCGGGCAGACCGTGCGCACCCCGATCTTCGACGTCGAGGTGCCGGTGCTCGCCCATCACCTCGCGCAACAGGACAAGGGATCCGGCATCGCCATGGTCTGCACCTTCGGCGACGTGACCGACATCATCTGGTGGCGCGAGCTGGACCTCCCCAACCGCACGATCCTGGGCCAGGACGGTCGCGTGCTTCCCGACGCACCGGAGGCGCTCGAGACGGATGCCGCGACCGCCGCCTACGCGGAGATCGCCGGGCTCACCGTGTTCAGCGCCAAGAAGAAGATGGTCGAGCTGCTGCAGGCCTCGGGCGAGCTGCTCGAGGTGTCGAAGCCGTTCAGCCACCCGGTGAAGTTCTACGAGAAGGGCGATCGGGCCCTCGAGATCGTGTCCACGCGCCAGTGGTATCTGCGCAACGGCGCCCGCGACGCCGCCTTCCGCGACAAGCTCATCGAGCTCGGCCAGGCCATGGACTGGCATCCCGACTTCATGCGGGTGCGCTACGAGAACTGGACGAACGGCCTCACGGGCGACTGGCTGATCAGCCGCCAGCGTTTCTTCGGCGTGCCGATCCCGGTCTGGTATCCCCTCGACGAGAACGGCGACCGGATCGAGGGCGGCGTGATCACGGCCGACACCGCCTCGCTGCCGGTCGACCCCACGACCGACCCCGCCCCCGGCTTCGACGAGGCGCAGCGCGGCGTGCCGGGCGGCTTCGAGGGCGAGAAGGACATCTTCGACACCTGGGCGACCTCTTCGCTCACCCCCCAGCTGGCCGGCGGCTGGCAGCGCGACGATGAGCTGTGGAACCTCGTCGCCCCGTTCGACCTGCGCCCGCAGGGCCAGGACATCATCCGCACGTGGCTCTTCTCGACCATGGTGCGCTCCGCCCTCGAAGACGATCGCGCGCCGTGGACCGACGCCGCCGTCAGCGGCTTCATCGTCGACCCCGACCGCAAGAAGATGTCGAAGTCGAAGGGCAACGTCGTCACTCCGGCCGACATCCTCGACCAGCACGGCACCGACGCGGTGCGCTACTGGTCGGCATCCAGTCGACTCGGCGCCGACGCCGCCTTCGACCCGCAGAACCCGACCCAGGTGAAGATCGGCCGGCGCCTCGCGATCAAGGTGCTGAACGCGGCCAAGTTCGTGCTCTCCTTCCCCGTGCCTGAGGGCGCCGAGGTCACCCATGCCCTCGACGCCGCGATGCTCGCGACGCTCGACCGGGTCGTCCGCGACGCGACGGCGGCGTTCGAGGCGTACGACCACGCGCGAGCGCTGGAGATCACGGAGGCGTTCTTCTGGACGTTCTGCGACGACTACCTCGAACTCGTCAAGGAGCGCGCCTACAACCAGACCGACGCGGGCCAGGCCTCGGCGGCGCTCGCGCTGCGCCTCGCGCTCTCGACGCTCCTGCGCCTCCTCGCTCCCGTCCTCGCCTTCGCGACGGAGGAGGCGTGGTCGTGGTTCGAGGACGGCTCGATCCACACCGCCGCGTGGCCGGAGCCGCTCGGCTTCGACGGTGACCCCGAGGTCCTGACGGCGGTGAGCGCCGCGCTCATCGGCATCCGCCGAGCGAAGACCGAGGCGAAGGCCTCGCAGAAGACGCCCGTCGCGCGTCTCGTGCTGGCGGCGCCGGATGCCGCGGTGGCGAGGCTCACACTCGCCGAGGGCGACCTCAAGGCGGTGGGACGGATCGCGCAGCTCGAGATGAACGGCGGAGCCGACGCCCTCGCCGTGCAGACCGTCGAGCTGGCACCGGAGGCGTGACATGAGACTCGGAACCCGGTGGGCCAGCGGCGACGAGCCGCCCCAGGCCGTTCCCGACGCTCTTCGCCCGCAGATCGCGGCCGTCGATCGGGCACTCCCCGACGACGACCTCGGTCAGCCGCGCCCGCGCTGGACGCTGACCTTCCTCGAGGGGCGGCCGATCGCCGAGCTTGACACCGGTGTCATCGTCGAGCAAGGTGCCGACGGCGTCGTCACGGTGCGCCACGACGACGAGGACGAGTTCGCCTGACCCGAGCGGGGCGGCGCTCCGTGCCGCGGGCCGGCGTGCCGGTGCGACGCCCGCGCCTTATCGACGGCTGTTCGGTGGGAGGCTCGGCCGCGCGTGTGTCTAGCGTGGGGACATGAGCCCGATGCTTCTGACATCGAGGGCGGCGCGCCGGCGCGCGGTCGTCGGGACCGTGCTCGTCGCTGTCGCCGTCGCGGTCGTCATGAGCCTCGCGCCGCTGCTCTTCGGGATGGCCGCCTCGCCCCCGGCGAGGATCGCCGTCTTCCTCGGGCTCTACGCCGCGATGGCCGCGCTCACCCTCGGCGCGCATCGCCTGGACGGCCTCTCCAAGCTCGGTCTCGGATTCTCGCGCGCCCGGAGCGGGCGCCAGGTCGCCATCGGCGCAGCGCTCGCCGCAGCGCTGCTCATCCTGGTCGTGGGTATCCCGGTGGCCGTCGGCGTCGACCCCGCGGACATCGTCGGATCGGGCAACACCCTCATCTTCGCGGCGCTGTCCGCGGTCGTCGTGGGCACCGGTGAGGAGCTCCTCTTCCGCGGCTATCTGCTGGGTCGCCTGACGGTCGCCCTGCGCTCCCCGGTCGCGGCACTCGCGATCTCCTCTGCGCTCTTCGGGCTGTCGCACCTGCCGCTGTCGGGCAGTTGGGCGCAGGTCGCGGTGACGACGGGCATCGGCGCCGTCTTGGCCGCCGGGCGGATCTGGCTGCCCGGATGCTCGCTGCTGTCGCTCATCGTCGCCCACGCGCTCTACGACTTCTCCCTTGCGGTCATCGCCGGCTCGCTCTCCTGAGAGCCGGGACCGACCGCAGCGGCCGCGACGTGCCGTCAGCGCAGCCCGAGCAGATACGCGCGGGCGCGCTGCGCGTCCCGTTCCGCACGCAGGCTCTCGTCGTTCTCGAGACGCCGCGCGAGGGCCGTGAGTCGCTCCGAGCGGGCATCCATCCGTCGCACCGCCCACCCGGCGATCGCCGTCGAGACGGCGAGGGCGATCCGTTCGGCGCGGGTCGGAGTGATCCGAGGGGCGTGGACGAGGGCCATCATCGGTCTCCCTCGTTCGTGTCGGTGGCGAGCTGGGCGCCGGGAGCGGTGCCGTCGATCGGGAACATGTCGAGCCGGATGAGGTAGGGACGCACGTCCTCGCCCTCCTGATCGCGGTAGGCCCGCACGGCGTCGCCGACGAGCGCCATGATGTCCGAGGACAGCTTCTCGAACTGCTCGCGGGTCAGCCGCGCGTTGGCCGTGGCGAGTTCCGCGGCATCCTCGATGCGGTCCTCGCGCATGGACCGCTCGATGAACCGCATGAGCTGTTCGTGGCGCTGGCGATAGGTCTCGGTGACGACGATCTGCGAGGCGGCACGCCCCGACGGAGTCCGCAAGGCGTCCGGCGTGGAGATCGTCACCGCACCTCGGGGGCGCTCCCACCAGCGCTCCCGCGCGGTGCCTCGACCGGCGACCTCGCGGATGAGGTCGTGCTTCGCGAGGGCCCGGAGGTGATAGCTCGTCGCACCGCTCGACTCCCCCAGCTGCTCGGCGAGCGAGCTGGCCGTCTGAGGGCCGTACTGACTGAGCAGGTCGTAGATGCGCACGCGCAACGGATGCGCGAGCGCCTTGAGCGCACCGGCATCGAGAGAGCGATCCTGCTCCGCGCCCGCATCGCGGGTGTCGGAGGTTCGCGGTGACTCGGTCATGGCTCGACTCTAGCAATGCAAAGTATTCTTTGCAAGCAATTCTTTGCATCCGATCCGGTGCTCACCGCTCGCTGCATCCCGCCGGTCCCGTAGCCCCTGCCCCAGGGCGTCCGTCCTCGGCGCCTAGGCTGGTCTCATGGTCGACGAGAACCCGCTGCTCTCCCCCTCACCCCTGCCGTTCGGCCTCCCGGACTACGCGGCGATCCGACCGGAGCACTACCTGCCCGCCTTCGAGGCGGCGTTCGCCTCGCACCGCGGCGAGATCGACGCGATCACCCGCGTGCGCTCGATGCCGACCTTCGCCAACACCATGGTCGCTCTCGAGCGTTCGGGCGAGCTGCTCGACCGCGTCGCCCGCACCTTCTACACGGTGTCATCGGCCGACGCCACCGAGGAGATCCAGGAGATCGACGAGCGCCTCGCCCCGCTCATGTCGGCCCACCACGACGCCATCCAGCTCGACGGCGCGCTCTACGCCCGCATCACGCACCTGCACGAGAGTCTCGACGACCTCGACCTCTCGCCGGAGGAGCGCTACCTCGTCGAGCGGCGCCACCGCGAGATGACCCACGCGGGAGCGGCACTCGACGACGCGCAGAAGGCACGTCTGTCCGACCTGAACCAGCGCCTGTCGGTGCTCACGACGACGTTCGAGAAGAACCTCCTGGCGGACACCAACGACCTCGCCGTCGTCTTCGAGGATGCCGCCGAGCTCGACGGCCTCACGACGGGAGAGCTCTCGGCGGCGGCACGGGCCGCGGATGACCGGGGTCTCCCCGGCCGCTACGTGATCACTCTGACGCTGTTCACGGGGCATCCGTACCTCTCCAGCCTCACGAGCCGCGACAGCCGGAAGCGGCTGATGGACGCCTCCCGCGCACGCGGCATCCGCGGCGGTGCGCATGACAACCGCGGCGTCCTGCGCGAGATCGTGCGGCTGCGTGCCGAGCGCGCCGCGCTCCTCGGGCACACGAGCCACGCCGCGTATGTGACGAGCGACGAGACCGCCGGTTCCGCCGAGGCGGTCGAGGCGCTGTTGCGCCGGCTCGCCGCTCCGGCCGCCGCGAACGCGCGCCGCGAGCAGGCTGCGCTGCAGGCGATCGTCGACGAGTCGCCGGAGCCGTTCCCCCTCGAGGCGCACGACTGGGCGTTCTCGACCGAGCGGGTGCGCGCGGCCGCCTACGACCTCGACCGGACGGCGCTGCGCCCGTGGTTCGAAGCGGAACGGGTCCTCCGCGACGGCGTCTTCCGGGCGGCGACGGAGCTGTACGGCATCACCTTCGTCGAGCGCGACGACCTGCGCGCCTACCACGCGGACGCGCGCGTCTTCGAGGTGCGCGAGGAGGACGGCGCCCCGCTCGGACTGTTCGTCCTCGACCTCTACACCCGTGACACCAAGCGCGGCGGCGCGTGGATGAACTCGATCGTCGCCCAGTCGGAGCTGCGCGGGACGGCGCCGATCGTGGTGAACAACCTGAATGTGCCCCAGCCTGCGCCGGGCGAGCCGACCCTGCTGACGCTCGACGAGGTGACCACGCTCTTCCACGAGTTCGGCCACGCGCTGCACGGGCTGTTCGCCCACGTGACGTATCCGCATTTCGCCGGCACGGCGGTCTTCCGGGACTTCGTCGAGTTCCCCAGTCAGGTGAACGAGATGTGGATCCTCTGGCCGGAGGTGCTCGCCGCCTACGCACGGCACATCGACACCGACGAGCCGCTTCCCGCCGACGTGGTCGACAAGCTCCTCGCCTCCGAAGCCTTCAACCAGGGGTACGCCACCAGCGAGTACCTCGCGGCGGCGTGGATCGACCAGGCATGGCACACCCTGGATGCCGCGGCGGCCGCCGGCGAGATCGACGTCGAGTCGTTCGAGGCATCCGCTCTCGCCGACATCGGACTCGACAACCCCGTCGTTCCGCCGCGGTACTCCTCGACGTACTTCGCCCACGTGTTCTCCGGCGGCTACAGCGCGGGGTACTACTCGTACATCTGGAGCGAGGTCCTCGACGCCGACACCGTGGAGTGGTTCCGCGAGAACGGCGGCCTCGACCGCGCGAACGGACAGCGCTTCCGCGAGCGCCTGCTGGGTGTCGGCGGATCGACCGATCCGCTCGCCGCCTACCGCGACTTCCGCGGCCGCGACGCCGACATCGCCCCGCTCCTGAAGCGACGAGGTCTCGGCGACGACTGACGCACCCGACGCGATCGGCGACCGGTCAGGCGTCGCGAGGGCGAACGACCTCGTAGACGAGCCGCGCGAACGGTCCGACGGCCCTCGCCGACACGAGCCGGAGCCCCTCCGCCTCGCGGCGTCGGGGCAGGAGCGGTGCGCCGCCGGCGAGCAGCACCGGCGCGATGGACACGGCGATCTCGTCGAGGACTCCGGCGTCCAGGAACTGACCCGCGAGGTCTCCCCCGCCCACGATCCAGATGTCGCGGTCGCCAGCGGCATCGCGGATGGCGGGGAGCGCCTCGCGGACCGGGCCCGACACGAAGCGGACGTCGGCGCCGTCGGGCACCGGCAGGTCGCGCGTCGTGAAGACGAACGTGGGCCGATCGCCGTAGAACTCGCGCCACTTCTCCGGCTGGGCGAGAAGATCCTCGTGCTCGAGCACCCACTCGTAGGTGGTCGAGCCCTCGACCATCACCCCGGCATCCGGCAGCAGGGCGACGTCCGGGTCCTCCGGCACGTCGAGGGCGAGCAGCCAATCGAGGGAGTTGTGCTCATCGGCGATCCACCCGTTGAGCGAGACGGCGGTGTCGAAGACGATGCGTGGCATACCCCACACGCTACGCCGGGCCTCCGACAGAGCACCGGTGGGGTGCAGGTCAGGCGCTCTTGCGCTTGCGCTCCAGGACGAGGGTGGGCTCGGCACCGTCGGTGACGGCGGCGCGGGTGACGATCACCTTCGCGACGTCCTCCATCGAGGGGATCTCGAACATGATCGGACCGAGCACGTCCTCGAGGATGGCACGGAGGCCCCGGGCGCCCGTCTTGCGCGCCACGGCGAGGTCGGCGACGGCGCGCAGGGCGTCGTCCTCGAACTCCAGTTGCGCACCGTCGAGCTCGAACATGCGCTGGTACTGCTTCACGAACGCGTTCTTCGGACCGGTGAGGATCTCGATCAGGGCTGTCTGGTCGAGCGGCGCGACCGAGGTGACGACCGGCAGCCGGCCGATGAACTCCGGGATCAGGCCGAACTTGTGCAAGTCTTCGGGCTCGACCTCGCTGAAGAGGTCGAGCTCGTTGCCCTTGTCCTGCAGCGGAGCGCCGAACCCCACGCCGTGCTTGCCGACGCGCGACGAGATGATGTCCTCGAGACCGGCGAACGCGCCGGCGACGATGAACAGCACGTTCGTCGTGTCGATCTGGATGAACTCCTGGTGCGGGTGCTTGCGACCGCCCTGCGGCGGGACGGAGGCGACCGTGCCCTCGAGGATCTTCAGGAGCGCCTGCTGCACGCCCTCACCCGACACGTCGCGCGTGATGGAGGGGTTCTCGGCCTTGCGGGCGATCTTGTCGACCTCGTCGATGTAGATGATGCCGGTCTCCGCACGCTTGACGTCGAAGTCGGCGGCCTGCAGGAGCTTCAGGAGGATGTTCTCGACGTCCTCGCCGACGTAGCCCGCCTCGGTGAGCGCGGTCGCGTCCGCGACGGCGAACGGCACGTTCAGACGCTTCGCGAGAGTCTGCGCGAGGTACGTCTTACCGCAGCCGGTCGGACCGAGGAGCAGGATGTTGCTCTTGGCGATCTCGACCTCGTCGGCGCGCTGTTCGGCCGGCTGCAGAGTGCCGTGCGCGCGCACGCGCTTGTAGTGGTTGTAGACGGCGACGGACAGCGCCTTCTTCGCGGAGTCCTGCCCGACGACGTACTCCTCGAGGAACGCGAAGATCTCGCGCGGCTTCGGCAGGTCGAAGTCGGCGACGGCGCCGTCTCCGGCCTCGGCCATGCGCTCTTCGATGATCTCGTTGCACAGTTCGACGCACTCGTCGCAGATGTACACGCCGGGACCGGCGATCAGCTGCTGCACCTGCTTCTGGCTCTTGCCGCAGAAGGAGCATTTGAACAGGTCGGCGCTCTCACCGATGCGAGCCATGACGCTCCTCCTCCAGGGACCTCTCAGGATGCTCTTCGAGCCTAACCGCAACCGCCGACACTTCGGCGGATTGAGTCGTTCGTTGTGGACGCGTGACCGGTCGAGACGCGACGGGGACCCGTCATCCGGAGCGTGCTCCGGGCGGCGGGGCCCCGTCGTGCGATGTGTCGGGTCAGGACGTGATCGCGGCCGGCTGACGCTTGCGCGAGGTCAGCACCTGGTCGACGATGCCGTACTCGAGCGCCTCGTTCGCCGACAGGATCTTGTCGCGGTCGATGTCCTTGTTGACCTGCTCCTGCGTCCGGTTGGTGTGACGCGCCATCGTCTCCTCGAGCCAGGTGCGCATGCGGAGGATCTCCGCCGCCTGGATCTCGATGTCGGAGGCCTGTCCGTGGCCGGCCTCGCCGACCGCGGGCTGGTGGATGAGGATCCGGGCGTTGGGCAGCGCGAGACGCTTGCCCGGGGCGCCGGCGGCCAGCAGCACGGAGGCGGCCGACGCGGCCTGCCCGAGCACGACCGTCTGGATCTGCGGCGAGACGTACTGCATCGTGTCGTAGATCGCCGTCATGGCCGTGAACGAGCCGCCGGGCGAGTTGATGTACATGATGATGTCGCGATCCGGGTCCTGCGACTCCAGGACGAGCAGCTGCGCCATGACGTCGTCGGCCGACGCGTCGTCGACCTGCACGCCGAGGAAGATCACGCGATCTTCGAACAGCTTGTTGTACGGGTCCTGGCGCTTGTAGCCGTACGCCGTGCGCTCCTCGAACTGAGGGAGGATGTAGCGGCTCTGCGGCATGAGACCCGGCAGCGCGAGTCCCTGCGGGGTGCCGAAGGCGGGGGTGTTCATTCGTCGATCTCCTTCGGGGTCAGTTCGCGCTGGTCTCGGTGCCGCCGCCGCCCACGACGTCGGAGGCCGACTCGCGGATGTGGTCGACGAAGCCGTACTCGAGGGCTTCCTGCGCGGTGAACCAGCGGTCGCGGTCACCGTCGGCATTGATCTGCTCGACCGACTTGCCGGTCTGCGCGGCGGTGATCTCGGCGAGGCGGCGCTTCATGTCGAGGATGAGCTGCGCCTGCGTCTGGATGTCGCTCGCGGTGCCGCCGAAGCCGCCGTGCGGCTGGTGCAGCAGCACGCGCGCGTTGGGCGTGATGTAGCGCTTTCCCTTCGTGCCCGCGGTCAGCAGCAGCTGCCCCATCGAGGCGGCCATGCCGATGCCGACGGTGACGATGTCGTTCGGGACGAACTGCATCGTGTCGTAGATCGCCATGCCCGCGGTGATCGATCCGCCGGGCGAGTTCACGTAGAGGTAGATGTCGCGCTCGGAGTCTTCGGCGGCGAGCAGGAGGATCTTCGCGCAGATCTCGTTGGCGTTCTCGTCGCGCACCTCCGACCCGAGCCAGATGATGCGGTCTTTCAGCAGTCTGTCGAAGACGCTCGTGGCGAGAAGTGGTTCAGCCATGGATGCTCCTGATTCCGGGTTTCCGTACGCCAATGAATCTACCGAGCGGGCGGGGCGCCCCCGCCCGTGTTCGCCGTCGGCGGAGCGCGTGTCGGCGCGCGGACGACGAGGACGACGAAGGGCCGGATGCGCTGGCATCCGGCCCTTCGTCGTGACGGTCTTACTCGGCGTCGGCCTTCTTCGCGGGCGCCTTCTTGGCGGCCGGCTTGCGTGCGGGCTTCTTCTCCGCCGCGGCCTCGGCCGGTGCGTCCTCGACGTCCGCGGCCGTGGCGGCGGGAGCCTTCTTCGCGGCGGCCCGCTTCGCCGGGGCCTTCTTCGCCGGCGCCTCAGCGGCGGCGTCCTCGGCCGGTGCCTCCTCGGAGGCGGCGTCCTCGGCGGACTCGTCCTCGTCCGGGGCGGCGAAGCCGGTCAGGTCGACCGCCTTGCCGTCGGTGTCGACGACCGTGACCTTGCCGAGCGCGATCGCGAGCGCCTTGTTGCGGGCGACCTCACCGACCATGAGCGGGAGCTGGTTGCCCTGCTGCAGCGCCTCGACGAACTCCTGCGGAGCCATGCCGTACTGGGCCGCCGACTGGATGAGGTACTGGGTGAGCTCCTCCTGCGAGACCTGCACGTCGTGCGCCTCGGCGAGCTTGTCGAGGATCATCTGCGTGCGGAACTGCTTCTCGCTAGCCGCGGTGACCTCGGCACGGTGCTCGTCGTCCTCCAAGCGCCCCTCGCCCTCGAGGTGCGCGTGCACCTCATCCTCGACGAGCTGCGCCGGCACGGGGATGTCGGTGGCCTCGATCAGCGCCTCGACGAGCTTGTCGCGCGCGGCGGCGCCCTGCACGTACACCGACTGCTCGGAGACCCGCTCGGCGAGGCTCTCGCGCAGCTCCGCGATCGTGTCGAACTCGCTCGCCATCTGGGCGAAGTCGTCGTCGGCCTCGGGCAGCTCGCGCTCCTTGACCGCGGTCACCGTGACGGAGACCTCGGCCTCGTCGCCGGCGTGGTCGCCGCCGACCAGCTTCGAGCGGAACGTGGTGTCCTCACCGGCGGTGAGGGAGTCGATCGCCTCGTCGATGCCCTCGAGCAGCTCGCCGGAGCCGACCTCGTAGGACACGCCCTCGGCGCGGTCGATCTCGGCGCCGTCGATGGTGGCGACGAGGTTCAGCTCGACGAAGTCACCGGTCGCCGCGGGGCGGTCGACGGTGACCAGCGTGCCGAAGCGGCCGCGCAGACGGTCCAGCTCGGCGTCGATCGCGGCCTCGTCGGTCGCGACGGGCTCGATCTCGACGGTCACGCCGGACAGCTCGGGCAGCTCGAACTCGGGACGGACGTCCACCTCGACCTCGACCTTGAGGTCACCGGAGAAGTCCTTGTCGCTCGGCCACTCGACGACCTCGGCGGAGGGGCGACCGACGGTGCGCACCTCGTTCGCCGTGACGGCCTCGCGGAAGAATCCGTCCAGGCCCTCGCTGACCGCGTGCTCGATGACCGCTCCCCGGCCGACGCGCTGGTCGATGATCGGCGCGGGCACCTTGCCCTTGCGGAAGCCGGGGATCTGGATGTCCTGAGCGATGTGCTCGTACGCGTGCGCGACGGCGGGCTTGAGCTCGTCGGGGGTGACCGAGATGTGGAGCTTGACCCGGGTGGGGCTGAGCTTCTCGACGGTGCTGGTGACCATGCCTGTTCGTTCTCCTCTGATTCGGTCGCGCAGGGGCGCGTCCGGGGTGTGGGTCTGGGTCTGTGGGGCCGGTGGTCGGGGCGACAGGATTTGAACCTGCGGCCTCCCGCTCCCAAAGCGGGCGCTCTACCAAGCTGAGCTACGCCCCGGGCGCGCACGCAAGCGAGCGCCGAATCACGGCCGTTGGTCAGTCTAGCCGACTCGACCTTGTAGACTCTTCTGGATGCCGTCGTGAGGCGGCTTCGGGGATGTAGCTCAATGGTAGAGCTTCAGTCTTCCAAACTGACGGCGCGGGTTCGATTCCCGTCATCCCCTCCACTGTGTGCCCGCCGCGTGCGGATCGGCCTCGCACGGCATCCGCGGCTCGAGAGCAGCGCGCCTAGGATCGATGCGTGAGTTCCTCGTCGCCCCACCGTGACGCGGTGCGCATCGGTACGGGGATCCTGCTGGCGGTCATCGGCTGTGCGCTCGTCTTCTGGCACGCGCAGATCGCCTCGTCGATCGAGTGGGAGTGCGTGATCAGCACGTGCGGCACCGACGATCTCCGCTCCGTGCTGCCGTGGCTCGGCGCGGGCTGCGTCATCGGCGCGTGCGCGTTGCTCGCCCGGCTCCCGCGGAGTTTCGGGCAGGCGATTCCCCTGCTGGCACTGAGCGCGACGGCGGTGGTGGGCCAGCTGACCTCCGACGGCCGCGACGGCACCTTCTTCCCCGTGACGGTGACCGTCGTCATCGCGATCGGCGCCGGCCTCGTCGGGCTGCTCTTCCTCGCCGCATCCCTGCGCACCCGGCGTCGATCCCGGTCCTGACACCGACCGTCGCACTCGCGCCAGCCTCGGAGATCTGCACATCTGCGGAGAGCTGGGGCACAGGCATCCGCAGATGTGCGGATCTCCGCGGGAGCGCGCGGGCGCGAGGGCTCAGCGCGCGTCGGATGCGGCGGCGTGCGCGGCGGAGTGGGCGCGGTACACGTCGGCGTTGCGGAGGATGCCGGCCTTCTCCTCGTCGGTGAGCTCCCGACGGACCCGGGCAGGCACGCCCGCCACGAGCGAACCGTCCGGGATGACGGCCCCCTCGAGCACGACCGCGCCGCCCGCGACGAGGCATCCCGCGCCGACGGACGCACCGGACAGGACGACGCTGCCCATGCCGATCAGGGTCCCGTCGCCGATCGTGCAGCCGTGGACGACCGCGTTGTGACCGACCGACACGTTCCGGCCGATGACCACGGGATGCCCGGAGTCGACGTGCACGGAGACGTTGTCCTGCAGGTTGCTGCCGGCGCCCAGGGAGATCGATGCGCTGTCCCCGCGGACGACGGCGTTGTACCAGACGCTCGCACCCTCCGCGAGGCTCACGTCTCCGACGAGGCGCGCCCCCGAGGCGACGAAGGCGGTCTCGTGCAGGCGGGGTGCGCGGTCCCCGAGCGCGAGGAGGGAGGCGTCGGCGGCGATCGTCATGCCTCGACCCTAGCCCCGGCGCATCCGGGGACGCAGGCCGGACCCCCGCCCCGGCGAGCCGCCGCACGAACCGCGCCGGTGACCCACCCCGCGAGCCGGGGAAAGCCCCCGGATCGGACGCTGTAAGCCCAGCCTTCTCTTGCTTGCGGAATGCCGGGCGCTGAGTAGCGTTGTCCTCGATGTGGGCACACGATGCCCGGCAGGAACATGAGGAGGAAGAGACCATGACCGACACCAAGACGATCTCGATGACCGCGGCGGGCCCCGAGGCATCCGCCGGAACCGCCCAGTTCCTCACCCCCGTCGCCGTGGGCCTGCAGGCCCTCGCGGTGAACGGCAAGCAGGCGCACTGGAACGTGCGCGGAGCGAACTTCATCGCGATCCACGAGCTGCTCGACCAGGTGGTCGCCAACGCCCAGGGCTTCGCCGACCTCGCCGCGGAGCGCATCGTCGCCCTCGGGCTGCCGATCGACGCCCGCCTGTCGACGGTCGCCGAGAAGTCCGGGGCCACGGCGGTCCCCGCCGGGTTCGCGCAGTGGCAGGACATCGTGCGCGCGATCGTCACCGACATGGATGTCGTCATCGCCGACGTCCAGGCCGCGATCGACGGGCTCGACGAGACCGACCTCACGAGCCAGGACGTCGCGATCGCCATCAAGGCGGGTCTCGAGAAGGACCGCTGGTTCCTCTCGGCGCACCTCGCCGAGTGAGCGCACGACGCTGAGATCACGGATGCCCCGGGCCGCACGGTCCGGGGCATCCGTCGTCCGAGGGGGAACGCGTCGCGGCCGTCACGCGAGGTGGGTCAGCCGCCCCTCGAGGAGCGTCGCCACGGCCCGCGTGCCGCGCAGCGACGCCTCGTCCGCGCCGAGCGGGTCGCGGTCGATCACGACGAGATCGGCGATGTCTCCCGGAGCGAGCGCGGACCCGCCGATCGATCCGCCTCCGGTGGAGGCGGCGAGGGCCGTCGCGGGGTCCACCGCCTGCTCGGGACGCCACGCGGGGCGGCCGTCGCGGGTCCGGTGCACCGCCGCCGCCATCGCCGCCCACGGGTCGAGGGGCGCGACGGGAGCGTCGGAGCCGAACAGCAGGTTCGTGCCGGCGTCCGCCAGCGCGCGCAGAGGGTAGGCGATCGCCGTCTGGTCGGCCCAGATCGTGTCGGTGAGGTCGCGGTCGTCCAGGGCATGCTCGGGCTGCACGCTCGCGCCGACGCCGAGGCGGGCGAACCGCGGGATGTCGGCGTGCGCGACGAGCTGGGCGTGCTCGATCGTTCCCGTCGCCCCGGTCGCGGCGAACGCGTCGAGGGCGTGGGAGTTGGCGAGGTCGCCGATGGCGTGCACCGCGCATGAGAGACCTCCCGCCGTCGCGCGCGTCATCATGTCGACGAGGTCCTCGGGCGCCACGGTCAGCACCCCGTGGTTGTGCGGGTCGCCGGGGTAGGCGTGCGAGCACGCCGCGGTGCGGGTGCCCAGCGAGCCGTCGGTGATCACCTTCAGGGAGCCGACCTGCACCAGCGCGGCGGGGTCGAGCGCATCGCCGGATGCCAGACCCTCCGAGATCGCCCGGTCCAGTTGGGCCGGGTACACGCCGAAGCGGATCCGGGTCGTGTCGAAGCCCCGATCCAGACGCCGCGCCCACGCCTCGGCGTTCCACGCCATGTCGAGGTCGACGACCCCGACGATCCCCCGCACCGCGGCCTCGGCGAGCGTCTGCACCACGAGCCGGTCTCCGACGACCGGATCGGCCGCGTTCAGCCGCCGGGAGATCTCGAACGCCGGCTCCTCACGGACGAGGCCCGCCGGATCGGACGGCATCCCTTCGCGGCGGAACGCGGCGGAGTTCATCCAGACGCTGTGCACGTCGGCGTTGATGAGGTAGGTCGGCACGTCGCCGGTCGTGGCATCGAGCAGGTCCAGGGTCGGCGCGTCCGGCCAGAGCGCGTCGCGGAATCCGGTCCCGATGCGGCGGCCGTCGGCCAGGATCGGCGCGCGTCCCATGATCGCGGCGCCCTCCGCGGCGGACACGACGTGGCCGAGCGGCTCCCGCTGCGCGACCAGGGCCCACTGGACCGTGTGCACGTGGTGGTCCCAGAGCCCGGGCACGACCCAGCAGCCGTCGGCCGCCACGATCGGGCCGCGTCGCGGCAGGGCCCCCGCGGGGGCGATGTCGACGATCCTGCCGTCGGCCAGGTGCAGATCGACCGGATCGTCGCCGAACGGATCCAGGCGGCCGGCGCCCGTGAGACGGGCCCCGGCGATGACGGTCGGACGGTCGCCGAGACCGAGTGAACCCGTCATGACCGATCTCCTTCCGCGGCGCGGCCGCGCGCCGCACGCAGGGCCGCGTGGGCCCGGCGCATCTCGTCGGCGAGCCGCGGGTCGGCGTAGGGACTCGCGCCCCGATCGAGTTCGCCGATGATCGTGTCGACCACGTCGTCCGGCCGGTTCTGGCTCAGCTTGCGCTTGGCGACGACCTTCGTGGGGGTGAGCCGGAAGCCGACCGTGCCGCGCTCCAGGCGCCGGACGAAGTCCTCGTCGTTCGGCGGCGCCCACATCGGACGCGGGTGCGGAAGGTCCCGTTCGAACCTGTCGACGAGCCGATCGAGGACGCGGAGGTTCTCGTCGGTGTCCAACAGCTCCGGCACACCGCTGAGGTGCACGGAGACGAAATTCCAGGTGGGCACGGCGGCGACGTCGCCGTACCAGCCCGGCGAGATATAGCCGTGCGGACCCTGGACGACCACCAGCAGCTCCCGCTCGCCGAGTCCGAGGAGGGCGTCGTCAGGCTTGCCGACGTGGCCGACGATGGTGAGGTCGTCGCGCTCCTCGTCGAGCAGCACCGCATAGTGCGACGCGACCATCCCGTCGGGGCCGGCGCCCACGAGGGTCATCCACGGGTGGGCGTCGATCACGCGGCGCAGCTCCGCCACGTCGGTCATCGCGAAGCTCGGGTTCTGTCTCATCGGGCCCTCCTCGACGACCGAGCGGCGTGCCGCCCGATCACTTCTGACACGAGGGGCACCAGTAGAGCTTGCGCGCCCCCATCTCTTCGAGGACGATCTCGGTGCCGCAGACGCGGCACGGCAGACCGGCGCGGTGGTACACCCAGTGCCGGTCGTCGCGATGCGCCATCGCGCGCCGGTACGCCTCCGGATCGAGATCGTCCATCGTCATCATCTGGCCCGTCTCCACGCCGATGACCAGCAGCCGGGCCCAATCCCGCCAGATCTGCCGGACGACGTCCTCGGGAACGACCTTGCCCGGCGTATGCGGGTCGACGAGGGCCCGATACAGCAGCTCGGCCCGGTACACGTTGCCGATCCCGCTGACGACGTTCTGGTCCATCAGCAGCAGCCCGATGGGCGTGGGCTTGCGGCGCACGACCGCGGTGAACCGGTCCTCGCCCTCGGCGAGGTCGTCCACGAGCGGGTCGGGGCCGAGCTTCGCGATCGTCGCCTGCACCTGATCGGGCGACTGCAGCTCGCACGCCGTGGGTCCGCGCAGATCCGCGCACGTGCTGTCGGTGAGAAGGCGCAGGCGCACCTGGCCGACGACCGGCGGAGGCCACTCATCCGCCTCGTCGTCGCCCAGTCCTCGGGTCTGCTCGCTCATCCGCACGCGCCCGCGGGTCTTGCGCGGCGCGCCGATCGAGCTCAGCGAGTTCTCCCCCGCGTCGTCGAGCACGCGTGCCGGATCGGACGTCAGATCGGTGCCGCGCTGGTTGGTCTGCCCCATCCGGCCGTTCGCGGAGGCGATCGTGGGGTCGACGATGATCTCGCCGGCGAAGTCCCACGCCCCGTACATCCCGAGGTGCACCCGCAGCCAGAGCTCGTCCTCGAACTCGAGGAACATCTGCTTGCCGACGGCGCGGACGCCCACGGCCTCGCGCCCGTCGAGCATGGCAGCTCCCTCCGCGAAGCGCCCCTGCGGGCTCGACGCGGCGACGCGGCGTCCGACGACGTTCCGGTCGAACTGCCGGGCGATGCGGTGGACGGAGTGGCCCTCGGGCATCAGCCGGCTTCGGGGTCGAACGCGTCGGCGGACTCGCCGCCCTGCGCCCCGGGCGCGGCGATCGCGCGCGGGTCGGGGAGGAGGGTGCCGTCGCGCTCGAAGTCCGCGAGCTGCGCGATGCGGCGCGCGTGGCGCTCCTCCCCGGAGAAGGGCGTGGCGATGAAGCGGTCGATGAAGGCGATCGCCTCGCCGACGGTGTGCTGACGTGCGCCGATCGAGATGACGTTCGCGTCGTTGTGCTCGCGCGCGAGCTCGGCGGTCGCGATGCTCCACACGAGTGCGGCGCGGGCGCCCTCGACCTTGTTCGCGGCGATCTGCTCGCCGTTGCCCGATCCGCCGAACACGACGCCGAGCGTCTCGATGCCCGCCGCCTGATCGCGCACCACGGCCTGGGCGGCGCGGATGCAGAACGCGGGATAGTCGTCGAGCGGGTCGTACTCGAGCGGACCGTGGTCGACGACCTCGTGCCCCGCCTCGGCGAGGTGGTGCTGGAGCTGGGTGGAGAACTCGAGGCCGGCGTGATCGGTCGCGATGTGGATGCGCATGGCCCCCATCCTACGAGCGGGACCCCCTCTGTCGCCGAGCGATATGATGATTCCATCATGCCATTCAGTCACGGGCAGCGCCCCCTGTACGAGGTGAAGGCGAATCTGTTCAAGGGACTCGCCCATCCCTTCCGCATCCGCATCCTCGAGCTGCTCGCCGAGGCCCCCGAGCGATCCGTCGCGGATCTGCAGACGCAGACGGGCCTCGAGGCATCCCACCTGTCGCAGCACCTGTCCGTGCTCCGCCGGCATCGGCTCGTGGCCTCCGAGCGCCGCGCGAGCCATGTCTACTACCGCCTCTCCGACCCCGCCGTGGCGGAGCTCCTCGCGGCGGCGCGGGCGCTGCTGCTGAACGTGCTCGCCGCCGCCGACGCGCTCCTGCGCGACGCACGCTCGCTGCCGGCGATCGCGGAGCGGCGATGAGCGCGCCGGCCCGCGCCGGACGGGCGTTCGCCTGGGCCCGGTCACTGCTGCCCACCCGTGCGGACTACGCGGCGCTGCCCCGGACCTGGCGGGGGGATCTGCTGGCGGGTCTGACCGTCGGGATCGTCGCACTCCCCCTCGCCCTGGGGTTCGGCGTCAGCTCGGGGCTGAGCGCGGAGGCGGGCCTGGTGACCGCGATCGTCGCGGGTCTGGTCGCGGCCGTCTTCGGCGGCTCGAACGTGCAGGTGTCGGGCCCCACCGGCGCGATGGTCGTCGTGCTGGTGCCGATCGTCGCCTCGCACGGACCGGGTGCGGTCGTCACCGTCAGCCTCCTGGCCGGCCTCATCGTCCTCGTCGCCGGAGTCCTTCGCCTCGGCCGCGCGGTCTCGTTCATCCCGTGGCCCGTCATCGAGGGGTTCACCCTCGGCATCGCGGCCATCATCTTCGCCCAGCAGGTCCCCGCGCTCGTGTCGGCGCACGTCGCCCCCGCCGCCGAGCACTCCTCGAACGCCGTCGTCGCCGCCGTGCAGTCGTTCGCTCACCTCGATCCGGGGTACGCCGCGTGGGCGCTCGGCGCGGTCGCCATCGTCGCGGGATGCATGCTCGGCGCCCCGCGACTGCATCGCGCTCTGCCGGGGTCGCTCATCGGCATCGTCGTCGTCACGATCCTCGCCGCGGTGCTGCCCGCGCCCCTCGCCCGCATCGGCGCACTGCCGTCCTCGTTCCCCTCCCCGACGCTCCCGGTGCTCGACCCGGCGACCCTCGGCGCCCTGGTCGCCCCGGCGGCGACCGTCGCCGCCCTGGCGGCCATCGAGTCCCTGCTGTCCGCCCGTGTCGCGGCGACGCTCGCCGACACCGGCGACGTCGATCCCGATCGCGAGCTCGTCGGTCAAGGACTCGCATCGATCGCCTCGTCGCTGTTCGGAGGGATGCCCGCCACCGGCGCGATCGCGCGGACCGCCGTGAACGTGCGCTCCGGCGGACGTACGCGACTCGCCGCGATCACCCACGCGATCGTGCTGCTCCTCGTCGTGCTCGCGATCGCGGGCCCGATCGGGCAGATCCCCCTCGCCGCGCTCTCCGGCGTGCTGATGGTCACGGCGGTGCGGATGGTGCACCGCGACACGGTCCGGACGATCCTCCGCTCGACGCGGGCCGATGCGCTCGCGTTCATCGTCACGGCCGTCATCACGGTCTCGTTCGATCTCATCGTCGCCGTCCTGATAGGTGTCGTCCTCGCCGGAGTCGTCGCCCTGCGCAACATGTCGCGCGCATCGTCGGTGCGCCGCGAGGAGATCGTCGGCGACGCCGAGCCCGGCGACGACCGCATCGCGATCCTCCGCCTCGGCGGGCCCCTGTTCTTCGCAGCCGCCGACCGCGTGTCCGCCGAGATCGACGGCGTCCGGGGTGTCTCGGTCGTGATCCTGCGGATGAGCCGACTCGAGCTCGTCGACGCGACGGGGGCGCGAGCCCTGGGAGACATCGTGCAGGCTCTCGAACGGCGCGGCGTCACCGTCCTGATCAAGGGCGTCCAACCCCGCCACGAGAGCCTGTTCCGCACCGTCGGAGTGCTCGGATCCCTGCGTCACCACAACCACCTCTTCACCGACCTGCCGTCGGCGATCGCGCACGCGCGCAGCCACGTGCGGCGCGAATCGGCGAGCGCGTAGGCTGGACCGGTTGCCGTCGGCGCCAGCAGCGCCCGTCCGCGGCATCCCACCCTCACCCTCGGGAGTCATCGCAGTGCCTGGACAGAACCTCACCCGCATCGAGGCGCAGGAGCGCCGTGCGATCGTCGACACGCAGAGCTACGACATCGCCCTCGACCTCACGACCGGCCCGGACGTCTTCCGGTCCCGCACCGTCGTCCGCTTCACCGGGGTCGACGGCGCCTCGACCTTCATCGACCTGATCGCGCGCGACGTGCGCGAGATCACGCTCAACGGCGTCGCCCTCGACCCCGCAGAGGTCTTCGCGGACTCGCGCATCGCGTTGCACGGGATCGCCGCCGACAACGAGCTGATCGTCGACGCCGACTGCCTCTACACGAACACCGGTGAAGGACTCCACCGCTTCGTGGACCCGGTCGACGGCGAGGTCTACCTCTACTCGCAGTTCGAGGTGCCCGATTCCCGTCGCGTCTTCGCCGTGTTCGAGCAGCCCGATCTGAAGGCGACGTTCACCTTCACGGTCACGGCCCCCGCGGCGTGGAAGGTCGTCTCCAACTCCCCGACCCCCGACCCGGTGCCGGCCGACGCGGGCACGGCGATCTGGGCGTTCGAGGCGACGCCGCGGATCTCGTCCTACATCACGGCGATCGTCGCCGGCCCGTACGAGTCGACGTTCTCGGAGCTCACGAGCGCGTCCGGCCGTGTGATCCCCCTCGGCGTGTACGGCCGCAAGAGCCTGTGGCAGCACCTCGACGCGGACTACATCTTCGACAAGACGCGGGAGGGCTTCGCGTACTACGAGGAGAAGTTCGGCTACCCGTATCCGTTCGCCAAGTACGACCAGCTCTTCGTGCCCGAGTTCAACGCCGGGGCGATGGAGAACGCGGGAGCGGTCACCTTCACCGAGACCTACGTCTTCCGCAGCAAGGTCACCGACGCCGTCAAGGAGCGGCGCGTCGTCACGATCCTGCACGAGCTCGCCCACATGTGGTTCGGCGACCTCGTGACGATGAAGTGGTGGAACGACCTCTGGCTCAACGAGTCGTTCGCCGAGTGGGCCTCCACGATCGCGACCGCCGAGGCCACCGAGTGGACCGAGGCGTGGACGACCTTCAACGCGATGGAGAAGACCTGGGCGTACCGCCAGGACCAGCTCCCCTCGACGCACCCCGTCGTCGCCGAGATCAACGATCTGCACGACGTCGAGGTCAACTTCGACGGCATCACCTACGCCAAGGGCGGATCGGTGCTCAAGCAGCTGACCTCGTGGGTCGGCATCGACGCCTTCTTCGCGGGCGTGGGCGCGTACTTCCAGAAGCACGCCTTCGGCAACACCGAGCTCGCCGACCTCCTCGCCGAGCTCGAGGTCACGAGCGGACGCGAACTGGGCTCGTGGTCGAAGAAGTGGCTCGAGACGGCCGGCGTGAACACGCTCTCGCCCGAGCTGAAGACGGATGCCTCGGGCACGATCACGCGCTTCGCGATCGTGCAGACGGCTCCCGCCGACTACCCGACGATCCGCCCGCACCGCCTGGGCGTCGGCTTCTACTCGCTCGACGGCGATGCGCTCGTCCGCACGCACCACATCGAGCTCGACGTGGACGGCGACCTCACCGAGGTGCCCGAGCTCGTCGGTCTCGCGCAGCCCGACCTCGTCCTGCTCAACGACGACGACCTCGCCTACGCGAAGATCCGTCTCGACGAGCGCTCGCTGCAGACCGCGATCGCACACCTCGCGGCGATCAGCGACCCGCTCGCCCGGTCGCTCGTATGGGGCGCGGCGTGGGACCAGACGCGGGACGCCGAGGCGTCGGCGTCGGACTACGTCGACCTCGTCCTGCGCAACATCGGCTCCGAGACCGAGTCGACCACCGTGCGCACCACGCTCGGCCAGCTGCAGCTCGCCGCCAACTCGTACGTGGCCCCCGCGCGACGCGCCGAGACGCGTCGGAAGGTCGCCGAGGGCCTCTGGGCCCTCGCTCAGGGCGCCGAGGCGGGCAGTGACAGCCAGCTGCAGTTCGTCACGGGTTTCGCGAACGCGGCGTCGACTCCGGAGCAGTGGGAGCAGGTGCGGGCACTGCGAGCCGGCGAGACCACCCTCGCGGGTCTCGAGATCGACGCCGACCTGTCGTGGGCGCTGCTCATCTCGCTCGCCGCGGGCGGACTCGTCGCGGCGTCCGACATCGACGCCGCCTTGGCCGCCGACAACACCGCGAAGGGCGGGGAGTTCGCGGCGCAGGCCAAGGCCGCGCTCCCGGACGTCGCCGCCAAGCGCGCCGCCTGGTCCTCGCTGATCGACACCGCCGACCTGCCCAACACGGTCGTCCGCGCGGCGTCGCTCGGCTTCGTCCACCCCGCGGGAGTCGACGCCCTCGCGGAGTTCGTCGGCCCGTACTTCGACATGCTCGTGCCGATCTGGGAGAGCCGGACGTACCACATCGCGGAGTACCTCATCATCGGCCTCTACCCGGCCCCGCTGGCGAGCGCCGCGCTGCGCGATGCGACCCGCCAGTGGCTCGACGCGCACGCGGACGCGCCCGCGGCGCTGCGCCGCCTCGTCCGCGAGAACCTGGCCGGTGTCGAGCGCGCCCTGTCGGTGCAGGAGCGCGACGCCGCCGAGTGAGTGCATGATCGGCCGCGCGTCCTCCCTCCGACGGACGGATGCGCGGCCGATCTCATCCCCTCGCAGGATGCCCGCGCGTACGGCGGCGCGTAGCGTCGAAGCATGATCGTCGCAGAGAACCTCACCAAGAAGTACGGCAGCACCACGGCCGTCGATGACGTCTCGTTCACGGTGCGCCCGGGTCACGTGACCGGGTTCCTGGGCCCCAACGGCGCCGGCAAGTCCACGACGATGCGCATGATCGTGGGACTGGATGCTCCGACCGCCGGCGACGTCACCGTCGGCGGCCACCGCTACGCCCAGAGCCGCAGCCCCCTCACCGAGGTGGGTGTGCTCCTGGACGCCAAGGCGGTGCACACGGGGCGCTCCGCGCGCGCACACCTGCGCGCCATGGCCGCCACCCACGGCATCCCGTCGTCGCGCGTCGACGAGGTCATCGGCCTCACGGGCCTCGAATCCGTCGCGGGCAAGCGCGCGGGGAAGTTCTCGCTCGGCATGGGCCAGCGCCTCGGCATCGCCGCCGCCCTGCTCGGCGATCCGCGCACGCTCATCCTCGACGAACCCGTGAACGGCCTCGATCCCGAGGGCGTCCGCTGGGTGCGCGAGCTCGTTCGGCACCTCGCCGCCGAAGGCCGCACGGTCCTGCTCTCCAGCCACCTGATGAGCGAGATGTCGCAGACGGCCGATCACGTCATCGTCCTCGGCCGCGGGCGCGTCCTCGCCGATGCTCCTCTCGCCGACCTCGTGAGCGCCTGGACCCGCGCGGAGGTGCTCGTGCGCACGCCGCGAGCCGCCGACCTCGCCTCGGCGCTGGCCGCACCCGATGTGACGGTGAGCGACGCGGGCGGCGGAAGCCTGGTGGTCTCGGGCGTCCCGGCCCGCGCGATCGGAGACCTGGCGGCCGACCGCGGCATCCCCCTGCACGAGTTGACCCCGCGCACGGGTTCGCTCGAAGAGGCGTACATGGCACTGACCGAAGGCGCCGTCGAGTACAAGACCAAGGAGATCCGATGAGCACCGTGACCGCCCCCTCCCCCCGCACGGGCACGGTCGCCGTCCCGGCGGCGTCGCCCTACCGTCTGAGCTTCGCGCGGGTCGTCCGCAGCGAGTGGCTGAAGCTCGTCTCGCTGCGCTCGACGTGGTGGTCCCTCGCGATCGCCGTCGTCCTGTCGGTGGGCATCTCCCTCATGATGGCCGCCGCCAGCCGTGACTTCGCCCCCGGCTTCTCCCCCGTCGTCACCATCGTGATGCCGATGCAGTTCACGATGCTCGTCGCCGGCATCCTCGGCGCGATCGCGGTCACCGGCGAGTACTCGACGGGCATGATCCGCTCGACCTTCACCGCCGAGCCGCGCCGCGGCGTCGTCCTCGCCGCCAAGTCGCTCGTGATCGCCGTCGTGATCGCCCTGACGACCGCCGTGACGTATGCGATCGCGATCGTGGCGACCGCACCGATCCTCGCCACGGCGATCGACTGGTCGCAGCCCGCCGAGTCGGTCATCCCGCTCGTGAACGGCGTCTTCGCCATGGCCACGTTCGCCCTCATCGGTGTCGGCTTCGGCTTCCTCCTGCGCAACGGCGCAGGCGCGATCGCCGCCACGGTGGGCGTGCTGTTCGTGCTCACGATCGTCCTGAGCATGTTCTCGATCGCCGGCGAGGGCTGGGCGTGGCTCGTCGATCTCGGCGACTACCTGCCCGTGTCCGCCGCACAGGCCGCCACCGCACCCGACGGAGAGAACGTCGTGCGCGGCCTGCTGACCCTCGCCGCGTGGCCCGCGGTGCTCCTGTCCTGCGCCTGGCTGACGCTGCGCCGACGCGACGCGTAGGTGACCGCCTCGGCAGATTCCCGCAGCTCGCCCGACACCGCGTCGGGCGAGCTGCGTCTGCCGCGTCCTCCCGGCGTCATCCGGAGGTTCTGGGCGCGGCATCCGCGCGTCGCGGACGTGCTGATCGCGCTCGTGGCGATTGCGTTCACGGGGATGTCCGGAGCCCGCAGCGGCGATGCGCCGCTCTGGGACGTCGTGCGGCCGGCGGCGTCCATCGTCCTGATCCTCGCCTGTGTCGCCCTGGTGGTGCGCCGCAGATGGCCGATCCTCGGTTTCGCGCTCGCGGCGACCGGTTCCCTCCTGACGATCCCGTCCGGCGGCGGGGTCGGTCTCGCCGTCCTCGCGGTCTTCACCTACACGGTGGCGGTCTACCGCAGCACCTCCGCCGCCGTCACGGCCTCGGGCGTGACCATGGCGGCCGCTCTCCTCGCGAGCGTCGTCGGCGTCGCCGCAGCAGGCCTCTCATGGCAGTCCGCGGCCAACGGCTGCGCCTCCGTGCTCCTCACCCTGGTGGTCGCCGCCCTCGTCGGCGCGAATGTGGGCAACCGGAAGAGGTACGTGAGCGCGATCCTCGACACCTCCCGCCAGCTGTGGGAGGAGCGCGAGCAGCACGCCCGCCTGGCCGCATCGGCAGAACGCACGCGCATCGCCCGCGAGATGCACGACGTCGTCTCCCACTCCCTCACCGTGATCGTCGCCCTCGCCGAGGGCGCCACCGCCACGCCCGACGCCGAGCGCGGACGCGCCGCCACGGCCCGCATCGCCACGACGGCACGCGGAGCGCTGGACGAGATGCGCGACATGCTGGGGGTGCTCCGCGACGACAGCGGGGAGCACGCGCCGCTGGTCCCCCTGGACGGCGAGGCCGTGCGCACCGCCGTCGCCGCCGCACGGAGCGCCGGCGTCCCGGTGGTGCTGCACACCTCGGGCCCGGAGCCGACGCAGCTGCACGTGCGGCTCGCCGTCGCCCGCGTCGTGCAGGAAGGCCTCACCAATGTCATCCGCCACGCCCCCGACGCCCGCGAGGTCACCGTCGACATCGCGAGCACGCCCGAGGCGGTGACGGTCGAGATCGTCAACGACGCGGCGACGAAGCCCGTCTCCACGGGCGGCTTCGGCCTTCGCGGGCTGCACGAACGGGCGGCTCGGCTCGGCGGGACCGCCGAGGCGGGCCCTGTGCCCGGGGGCCGGTGGCGCGTGCTGCTCCGCGTGCCCTCCCCGGTCGTCGCCGACGCGGTCCGCGACGGAGGTGCGCCGTGAGCGACGCGATCCGGGTGCTGATCGTCGACGACCAGCCGCTGATCCGGCTCGGATTCGCCATGGTGCTCGACGCGGAGTCCGACATCGAGGTCGTCGGTGAAGCCGGCGACGGCGAAGAAGGGTTCGCCCAGAGCATCCGGCTGCGCCCCGACGTCGTGCTCATGGATGTGCGGATGCCGCGCGTGGACGGCGTCGCCGCGACCGGCAGAATCGTGTCCGCGCTCCCGGACACGCGCGTGCTCGTGCTGACGACGTTCGACCTGGACGACTACGCCTTCGGAGCCCTCGACGCCGGCGCCGGCGGGTTCCTGCTGAAGGACGTCGACCGCACCGCCCTCGTCGGCGCGGTGCGTGCCGTCGCCCGCGGAGACGCCGTCCTGTCGCCGCGGGTCACCCGCGAGGTCCTCGCCCGGATGACGGGCGACCCCGGCGGGGCCCCGAGCGGACCCGGAACGAGCGGTCCGACGGCGGGCGGTTCCGCGCCGACCGCCGAGGCGTCCGAGGACGAGCGGCGTCGGATCGCCGACCTCACCCCGCGCGAACGGGACGTCTTCGGCGCGATCGCCCGCGGCCTCACCAACGCGGAGATCGCGACCGAGCTGTTCCTCGGCGAGACGACGGTCAAGACCCACGTCGGCCGGGTGCTGGCCAAACTCGGCGCGCGGGATCGCATCCACGCGGTGATCATCGCGCACCGCTGCGGCTGGACGGACGGACGGCCGCCTCCGTCGGAGCCGGGTCACAGGAGCGCTCGTTAGGATCGGAGCGATGCGGTACTTCTCCGACACGGGCGGCGACCCCGCCCCCTCCCTTCTCGACACCGAACCCTGGCGGACCATCCTCACCTGGCTCACCGAGGTCGGCCTCAATCTGCTCGCGGTCCTGTGCATCGTCATCGGCGCGTTCGCCGCCTCGTGGGTGCTGCGACTGGTCATCCGCCGGGTGGTGAACCGCATCGTGTCGGGAGCCAAGAACAAGGCCAACGTCGACGACACCCAGGCCCTCGAGCGCTCGCCTCTGGCCGCGATGCGCCTCGTCCAGCGCACGCGCACGCTCGGCTCGATCCTGCAGAACATCGTCAACGTGACCCTCGTGATCATCGCGACGCTCCTCATCGTCAACGTCATCAACTCCGACGCCCTCGGATCGTTCGCCCTCCTCTCGGCCGCGATCGGCGCGGGCCTGGGTTTCGGCGCGCAGAACATCGTCAAGGACGTCCTCAACGGCATCTTCATCGTCGCGGAGGACCAGGTCGGCATCGGCGACGTCGTCGATCTGGGGCTCGCGACGGGCGTCGTCGAGTACGTGAGCGTCCGCATCACCCACGTGCGCGACGTCAACGGCACGCTCTGGTACGTCCGCAACGGCGAGATCCTCCGCATCGGCAACATGTCCCAGGGGTGGTCGCGCGTCATCGTCGACCTCGCCGTGCCCACCGACGTCGACATCGCCGATGTCGAGAAGGCGATGATGGATGCCGCGAAGAGCATCCAGAAGGACCCGAAGTGGCGCTCGCGCGTCATCGAGGCGCCCGAGGTGTGGGGCCTCGAATCCATCACGGGCGACGCGCTCGTCATCCGGCTCGTGATGAAGACGCGCGCCAACGCCAAGGACGACGTCGCACGCGAGCTGCGCATGCGCCTCAAGCGCGCGATGGACGACCTCGGGATCACCCTCCCCGCCCTGAACTCGATCACCCTCAGCGGCCTCGAGGGCGCCCAGCGGGTGCGCGGCGCGAACCCGCCGAAGACCAAGCCGACCCTCGTCACGGTCGTCGACGACAAGCCGGTGTGGCGCCCCAAGCGCGGGACGACGAAGAAGCCGCGCGGCGCGACCGAGACCGAGACCTCCGGCCCGTCCCCCGATTCCACCCCTTCCGGAGCCAACGAGGAGCCCACACCGTGACCGACAGCGATCCGCGCAGCTTCTACGACGAGATCGGCGGCCACGACACCTTCGTGAGGCTCGTCGACATCTTCTACCGCGGCGTCGCGACCGACGAGGTGCTCAAGCCCATGTACCCCGAAGAGGACCTCGGGCCCGCCGCCGACCGCCTCACGATGTTCCTGGAGCAGTACTGGGGCGGACCGGCCACCTACAGCGAACGCCGCGGGCATCCGCGCCTGCGGATGCGTCACGCGCCGTTCCACGTCGACCCCGACGCGCGCGACCGCTGGCTGCGGCACATGCGCACCGCCGTCGACGAGCTCGCCCTGCCGCCCCTGCACGAGGCGACGCTGTGGGACTACCTCCAGCGCGCGGCCCATGCGATGGTGAACACGTTCGAGCCGAGCGGGATCGGGCGCGCGGCCGCCCCGGGCGCCCCGCACCTGCCCATCCACCCGGGCACCGCCTGATCGACCGCGTCCAGCCTCCGCCCGACCGGCAGCATCCCCGTACGACGAAGGAGTCGTCCATGGCCACCACCCCCGCACACGCAGCGGACGTCCTCGTCATCGGCTGGGGGCTGGCCGGCCTCGTCGCCGCCGCCGAGGCCGCCGCGGCCGGTCGGCGCGTCGTCATCGTGGACCAGCAGCCGCGCTCCGACCTGGGCGGGCAGGCGTTCTGGTCCTTCGGCGGACTCTTCTTCGTCGACTCGCCGGAACAGCGTCGCATGGGCATCCGCGACTCGCTCGACCTCGCCCGTCAGGACTGGTTCGCCACCGCCGGCTTCGACCGCGACGACGACGGCTGGCCGCGGCGCTGGGCGGACGCCTACCTGGACTTCGCCCACGGCGAGAAGCGGGCCTGGCTGCGCCGGAAGGGGGTCGGCTTCTTCCCCGTGGTCGGATGGGCGGAGCGCGGCGGATACACCGCCACCGGCCCCGGCAACTCGGTGCCCCGCTTCCACATCACCTGGGGCACGGGACCGGGGCTCGTCGCGCCCTTCCAGCAGGCCGTCGAGCGCGGCGAGGCCGAGGGACGGATCACGATCCTGCCCCGCCACCGCGTCACCGCGCTCACCGTCGAGGAGGGTACCGTCACCGGCGCGACCGGCGAGGTGCTCGCCCCGTCGGATGCCGCGCGAGGCGTGGCGAGCCCGCACGACGTGGTGGGCGGGTTCGAGGTTCGGGCGGGTGCGACCGTCGTCGCCGCCGGCGGCATCGGCGGCAACCACGACCTCGTGCGTCGCCAGTGGCCCGAGCGCCTGGGCACGCCGCCGACGCACATGATCACCGGCGTCCCCGCCTACGTCGACGGGTCGATGCAGCCCGTGGCGGCGGCGGCGGGCGCGCGGCTGATCAACGGCGACCGGATGTGGCATTACGTGGAGGGCATCCGGAACTGGAACCCGGTGTGGCCGCAGCACGGCATCCGGATCCTCCCCGGGCCCTCCTCGATCTGGCTGGACGCGACCGGGCGTCGGCTGCCCGTCCCCCTCTTCCCCGGGTTCGACACGCTCGGGACGCTCGCGCATCTGCGCGCGACGGGGCACGACCACTCGTGGTTCGTGCTGTCCCAGCGCATCGTCGAGAAGGAGTTCACCCTGTCGGGCAGCGAGCAGAATCCCGACCTGACCGGGAAGGACGTGCCGCTGCTCGTGCGATCTCGGCTCGGATCCGGCGCGGCGGGACCCGTGCAGGCGTTCCTCGAGCACGGCGCCGACTTCGTGGTGCGTCCGACGCTCGGCGAACTGGTGCAGGGGATGCGCGCCCTGCCGGGAGGCGAGGCCCTCGACGGCGACCTCGTGCGGCGCGAGGTGGAGGCACGGGATCGCGAGATGGACAACGACTTCACGAAGGACGCGCAGATCGCCATGCTCCGCTCCGCGCGCGCGTACCGCGGCGACCGCCTCGTGCGGACGGCGGCGCCGCACCGGATCCTCGACCCGGCGGCCGGCCCCCTGATCGCCGTCAAGCTCCACGTGCTCACCCGCAAATCGCTCGGCGGCATCGAGACGGATCTGTCCTCACGCGCGCTCGGCGCGGACGGATCTCCCGTCCCCGGGCTGTACGCGGCCGGCGAGGCGGCCGGATTCGGCGGCGGCGGCGTGCACGGGTATCGCGCACTGGAGGGCACGTTCGTCGGCGGCTGCCTCTTCTCCGGCCGCATCGCGGGGCGTGCGGCCGCGGAAGCCGTCTGAGCGCGTCCCGGGTCAGACGCCGGTCGCCCGGACCGGTGTGAGCCCCACGCGCACGGTTCCCCGGGTCAGCACGTGGCCGCGCGCGAGGCTGACGCGCGTCCACGGCCCGTTCGTGCGCACCTCGGCGGACTCCTCGCCCCCGATGAACCCGAGCGCGAACGCGGCGAACGCCGTGCCCAGCGGCAGATCGTCCAGCGGTCCGTCCGCGGCGCCCCAGATCGACGCCCGCACGGCGTGGAGGGCCTCCTCGCCGGCGTCGGTGGGTGCCGTCTCCGCCACGGCGGCGATCCCCCACTGCGCGCGCTCGGCGAGCGTGGCCGCGGAGAGCGTTCCGACCGCGCTCCACCCGCTGCGGGGAGCGGAGACCCCCGCCCACGTCGCCGTGACCGCCGTCTCGGGCAGCTCCAGCGCGGACGGATCGTCGGCGACGGCGAGACCGGACCCCGGCACGACGAGGTCGCAGACCAGTTCGGGGTCTACGCGCACCGCGCGCATGCCGATGATCGTGGGCGTGGATTCCATCAGACTGCGCGGCGCCAGCGGTGCGGCGCTCATGAGCAGCAGACCGCCCTCGGCCTTCAGCCGCACCGCTCCGTCCCCGAGGCGGGCGGCGCGGCGGGCGAACGTGAGGGCGTCGGCGGCGGAGGGGGCGTCGGCGAAGAGGAGACGGTGGGACATCCGCCCTAAACTACCAAGCGGCTCGTCGGGACCGGCGCGCCGGGAAGGAACAGCGTGGGAGTGTCAGGCCGATCGCCGGAGCCGGGGCACGCGCCCGAGGCGGATGACCCGGTCGCCACGATGCTCGACGTGCTCGATCTCGACTCGGGCGCGGCACGCACGACGGAGGACATCTTCACCGGCTCGTCCCATCCGATGCCCGCCGGCAGGATCTTCGGCGGGCAGGTGCTCGCTCAGGCGATCGTCGCCGCGGAACGGACGACCGACGAGGACCGCGTGCCGCATTCGATGCACGGCTACTTCCTCCGACCGGGCGATGCGACCCAGGGTGTGACGCTCTCCGTCGATCGGATCCACGACGGCCGCTCGTTCGCGACGCGGCGCACCCAGGTCTACCAGGACGGGCTGCCGATCTTCTCCATGATCGCCTCGTTCCAGCGCGAGGACGGCGGCCTGGACCACCAGGCCGAGGCGCCCACCGACGTCCTCTCGCCCGAGGACGCGCTCGACCGTCGGGCCGGCGCGACGCTCCATCCGATCTCCCGGCGCCTGCTCCGCGACAGTCCGATCGAGGTCGTGCACGCCGACGGGGCGATCTACGACACCGTGACCGGCGCGCACGAGCCGCGCCAGGACGTCTGGATGCGCGTGCGTCGCCCGATCGGGGACGACCCGGCGATGCACCGGGCGGTCCTCGCCTACATGAGCGATCTGACGATTCAGGAGCCGGTGCTACGCGCCCACGGGGTGGCCTGGGCGTTCCCGGGGCTGAAGGTCGCGAGCCTCGACCACGCGATGTGGTGGCACCGTCCGGCGCGAGCCGACGAGTGGCTGCTCTACACCCAGGACTCGCCGAGCGCCCGCGGCGGACGCGGGCTCTCCACGGGACGGATGTACACCCGCGAGGGAGCCCTCGTCGCCACCGTCGCGCAGGAGATCACGGTCCGCGTGCCGGAGGGCGACCTCAGCGCCGCGTGAACGCGACCGGCTCCCCGAGGTAGGGGCCCCAGGCCTCACGCATCCTGGCGCTGAGGCGCGTCGGTCGGAACGTCTGCGCGTCGACGAGCACGACGACGGAGGATGCCCGTGCGTAGAGGGTCTGGTCGGCGTCGCTGAGGGGGCTGTAGACCTCGTAGCAGACCTCGACGCTCGACCCGCCGATCGCGCCGAACCACATCTGGACGTCGAGCGGCTCGCGCCGGTAGGGCACCGGTGCGAGGTACTCGATCTCCTGCCGCGCGATCAGGGTGAGCACCGCGGCATCCGCCCCCGCGTCGATCACCGCCGTGTCGGGAGCCTCCTCGCCCACGATCGGCTCCCAGAAGACGCGCACGCGCGCCTCCTCCAGGAGCTTCAGCATCGTCGCGTTGTTGACGTGGTTGAACGCGTCCAGATCGCCCCACCGCAGCGGGATCGGGACGTGGATGCGCTCAGTCACGGGTCAGCTTGCGGTGGGTCGAGCGGTGCGGGTTCGCCGCGTCCGGACCCAGCCGCTCGATCTTGTTCGCCTCGTACGCCTCGAAGTTGCCCTCGAACCAGTACCACTGGTCGGGGTTCTCGTCCGTGCCCTCGTAGGCCAGGATGTGCGTCGCGATACGGTCCAGGAACCACCGGTCGTGGGTGATCACGACGGCGCAGCCCGGGAACTCCAGGAGCGCGTTCTCCAGCGAGCTCAGCGTCTCGACGTCGAGGTCGTTCGTGGGCTCGTCGAGGAGGAGCAGGTTGCCGCCCTCCTTGAGCGTGAGCGCGAGGTTCAGACGGTTCCGCTCGCCACCGGAGAGCACGCCGGCCTTCTTCTGCTGGTCCGGGCCCTTGAAGCCGAACTTCGACACGTAGGCGCGGGAGGGGATCTCGGTCTTGCCGACCGTGATGATGTCGAGGCCGTCGGAGACGACCTCCCACAGCGTCTTGTTCGGATCGATGTTCGCGCGGCTCTGGTCCACGTAGCTGATCTTGACCGTCTCGCCGACCTTCAGGTCGCCGCCGTCGAGCGGCTCCAGTCCGACGATCGTCTTGAACAGCGTGGTCTTGCCGACGCCGTTCGGGCCGATCACCCCGACGATGCCGTTGGGCGGCAGGCTGAAGCTGAGGCCGTCGATCAGAGAGCGGTCGCCGAAGCCCTTCTGCAGCTTCTTCGCTTCGATGACGACGCTTCCCAGGCGGGGACCCGCCGGGATCTGGATCTCCTCGAAGTCGAGCTTCCGCGTCCGCTCGGCCTCCGCCGCCATCTCCTCGTAGCGCTGCAGACGCGCCTTCGACTTGGTCTGGCGTCCCTTGGCGCTCGATCGGACCCACTCGAGCTCGTCCTTCAGCCGCTTGGCGAGCTTCGCGTCCTTCTTGCCCTGGATGTCGAGGCGCTCGGCCTTCTTCTCCAGGTAGGTCGAGTAGTTGCCCTCGTAGCCGATGAGCCGGCCGCGGTCGACCTCGGCGATCCACTCGGCGACGTTGTCGAGGAAGTACCTGTCGTGGGTGATCGCGATGACCGCGCCCTTGTACGACTGCAGGTGCTGCTCGAGCCACAGGACGCTCTCCGCGTCGAGGTGGTTCGTCGGCTCATCGAGGAGCAGCAGGTCGGGCTTCTGGAGCAGCAGCTTGGCGAGCGCGACGCGACGACGCTCACCGCCGGAGAGCTTCGTGACCGGCTCGTCCCCGGGCGGCGTGCGCAGGGCATCCATGGCCTGCTCCAGCTGGGAGTCCAGGTCCCACCCGTCGGCGGCGTCGATCTCCTCCTGGAGGACGCCCATCTCGGCGAGGAGGGAGTCGAAGTCCGCGTCCGGGTCCGCCATCAGGGCCGAGATCTCGTTGAACCGGTCGAGCTTCGCCTTGATCGCGACGCCCTCCTGGATGTTCTCGAGGACCGTCTTGGTCTCGTCGAGCTCCGGCTCCTGCATGAGGATGCCCACGGTGAAGCCCGGGGTGAGCTTCGCCTCGCCGTTGGAGGGGGTGTCGAGCCCCGCCATGATCTTCAGGATCGTGGACTTGCCGGCACCGTTCGGGCCGACCATGCCGATCTTCGCGCCCGGCAGGAACGACATCGTGACGTCGTCGAGGATCAGCTTCTCGCCCACCGCTTTGCGGGCACGGACCATGGAGTAGATGTATTCGGCCATAACGCGCCAAGTCTACGGGGCGGCGCGCACGCGCGGACGACGGGAGAGGTGCGTCGAGCCCGCGCCTCCGGTCGTCACCAGTCGATCGGGCGCGTCTGCCCGATGAGGCAGGTATCTCCGGGAACGAGCGGGAGGACCATCGCGGTCGGCACGGCGATAGACGGCCCCACCTGGCCGACGAGGCACTCCCCGTCCCATCGGACGGAGAACTGGATCGAGTCCGCGGGGTTGCCGACGGTCGTCTGGTCGTTCGTGACCTCCATGTCCGCCTTCGGGAAGCCGGCGGCCACCAGCGCATCGATGTACGCCCGCCCCTGGACGCGGGCGTCCGTCGCGGCGACGCCGTCCATCACCTGCGTGAACAGCGGCAGGTTGTCGGCCGCCGATCCCTCGGGGAGAAGCACCGCGCCCGTGGCGGTCGGGGACGGGTCCGGGGCTGACGACGCCGGCGGATCCGCCGGGGTCGGAGCGCATCCCGCCGCGCCGACGGCCCCGATCGCGCCGGCCACGACGATCGCCGTGGCGACGAAGGCCCGCGAGGCGGGGCGGTCGGATCCGGGCACGCACCGATCCTAGGCCGTCGGCGTCGTGGCACTCGCCGTCACGGCACCGGCGGCCCGCACGGCGACGGCATCGGCCACCCGCACGGCGACAGCGTCAGCCCGCACGGCGACAGCGTCAGAAGGGCGGTCCCTCCTCCTCGTCGGGCGCGACGGCCCATCCGTCCTCCGCCGCGAGTCGGGAGTCGGGCGGGTCGGCGGGCACGGCGTCGCCGGGCCCCTCCCCCTCCGCCGCGGCATCGTACGCGGCGGCCGCACCGTGCTTGCGGAAGGAGGCGACCCCGAACTTGAGGTCGGGCCCGAGGCTGCTGGCCTCGAGGTCGACGCTCGTGCCGGTGCGGCCGGCGGCCTCCCACCTGCGCACGCGCAGACGCCCGACCGCCACGACGCGCTGTCCCTTCGCCAACGACGCGAAGGCGTGCTCGGCGAGCGCGCGGAACGCGGAGACGTTGTAGAAGTTCGTGTGGCCGTCCTGCCACGCGCCGTTCTCGAAGCGGCGCTCGGTGCTCGCGAGTCCGAACGTGACCATCGGGATGCCTCCCCCGGTCGTGTGCAGCACCGGTGAGGCGGTGACATTGCCGGTCACGGCGATGAGATCTGTCATGGATCGCTCCCTTTCGTGTGCGCGCCGCAGTCGGTCTCCGGCGCCGCTCCGGCACCCGCGTGCCCGTGTCGGGTGCCGGAGCACGCCCAGCTTCCCGCCGCTCGTCGTCGCGCGTCCGCGATGAGCCGACGAATGTGGACCACAGTCCGCAATCCGCGGCTGTGGAGGACGGCATCGCGCGGCCCTCGGCCTTCGGGGCGATGTCGGAGGTCGCACATATGTTCGAGTGAAGGAGGAAGACATGACGACCATCACCCCCACCCCTCATCCGATCGTCCGCGGAGTGACGCTGCGCGCCGTCTCGGCCACCCGGTGGCGCGTACTCGATCGAACCGGCCGCGTCGTGGGGCACCTGCGCGCCGAGGACCGCGCCGAGGGCGTCCGATTCCACGCCGAGAGGTTCGACGTGGCGGCCGCGCGCCTACGACATCTGGGGGCGTTCTGGACAGCCCGCGAGGCCGTCGAATGCCTCAGGTACCTGCGCTGAGCCGAACGCGACTCACACGAGGGCGTCGGCCGCGTCGACGGCCTCCACGGGCGCAGCGGCCCGCACCTCGGGCCAGCTCTCCGCGAGGACGTCGACCGCCCGTCGGAGGTCCTCGACGGGCGCCGTGAACGGAATGCGCAGATGACGATCGTGCGTCCCGTCGACGGCGAACCGAGAACCGGCCGAGAGGAAGACCCCGCGCGGGCGGACCGCCAGCACGAGTCCCGAACTCAGGGGCGCGTCCAGCTCCACCCACATCGCGACGCCGCCCGCGACACGGGGCGCACGCCAGGCGGGGAGATGAACCGCCAGAGCATCCGAGAGCGCATCCCGCCCCGCGCGCAAGAGCTCGGCGCGCTGCGCCAGGACGTCCGGCATGCGCGCGAGCAGGCGCACCGCGACCGCCTGCTCGAACTCGGGGGTCCCGAGATCGCGCGGCGGGCGCGCGGCGAGCAGGCGGGAGATCCGGTCGCCGTGGGCGCGGATCCACCCGACGCGCAGGCCGCCCCAGACCGTCTTCCCGAGCGATCCGACCCGGACGACGTCGCCGCCGACGGCGAACGCCGGATCGCGACGGGCACCGTCGTCGATGACGAGGTCCGCGGTCGTGTCGTCGACGACGAGCAGCGTGCCCGCACGGGCGGCGGCATCCGCGACGACCGTCTCCTCCTCGAGGCTCATGGACCGACCGGTCGGGTTCTGGAAGCGGGGCATGAGGTAGGCGAGGCGGGGCTCGGTCCGGGCGAACGCCTGCACCGCGCGGTCGAGGTCCCAGCCGTGCTGAGCGGAGACGGGCACGCCGACGAGACGCCCTCCGGCCAGCCGGAATGCTTCGGCGGCATGGGGATAGGTCGGCGTCTCGATGAGGGTGCGATCCCCGCGCCGCAGCCGGCTCTCGGCGAGGAGGTGGATCGCCGACTGCGCACCCGTGGTCACCATCACCTCGTCGGGGGTCGTCGGAATCCCCATCCCCGTGTACCGGTCGGCGATGGCGGTGCGCAGCGCGATCGCACCGCGCACGTCGTACCCCGCACGCGACACCAGCGACGCGGCATCCTCCGCCGTCTCGCTGATGACACCGGCGAGCCCCGGCCACGCGGCGGGGCTCGCCTGCTGGAGGTCGATGTCGCCCTCGCCCGCGGCGACCCGGCCGGGCTCACGGCCCCGCTGCGGGAGCGTCACACTGCCCGACCCGCGGAGGCTCTCGATGTGGCCGCTGTCGCGGAGGCTGCGGTACGCGGCCGCCACGGTCGTCCGGCTCACGTTCAGGGCACCGGCGAGTTCGCGCTCCGCCGGGAGCGCCGTCCGAGCGGCGAGCCGATTGTCGAGGCAGAGCAGCCGGATGCCGTCGGCGAGCGCTTCGTACCCCGGGGAGCGCGTTCGCCACCCGCCGAGCGCGACAGCGAGCGAACGCGCCGTGATCCGAGAATCCATGCGGCCACCATAGCGCAATTGGCATCGTGCTCTGAGTCCAATTGTGCGCTGAGATGGACCCATGTCACTCCGGATCACCCAACTCCTCGTCGGCCTCGTGTTCTACGGCGCGGGCTGCGCGATCATGGTGCGCGCGGACATCGGGGTGGACCCGTGGACCGTCTTCGGGCAGGGCGTGTCGGTGCAGACCGGGATCGGCATCGGGTGGGTGACCAACATCGTCGGCTTCCTCGTCCTCCTGCTGTGGATCCCGTTGAAGCAGCGGCCGGGGATCGGCACCGTCGCCAACATCCTCCTGGTCGGAACGAGCATGCAGCTGACGCTGTCGTTCACTCCCGCCGTCCAGGGGTTCGCCCTGCAGGTGCTCGTCTTCGTCGGCGGCATGCTGCTCGTGGCGGTCGCCTCCGGGCTCTACATCGGCGCCGACTTCGGGCCCGGCCCGCGCGATGGGCTCATGACCGGGATCCATGCCCGGCTCGGGTGGCCGATCTGGGCGGCCCGCCTCGGGGTCGAGGCGTCCGTCCTCCTCGCGGGATGGCTGCTCGGCGGCACGGTCGGGCTCGGCACTGTGCTCTTCGCGGCGGGTATCGGTCCGCTCGTGCACCGCACGCTGCCGCTGTTCGACGGACGCCGTCGCTCCGCGCGCCGGGCGACGGCGGTGACGACACCCGCGGCGTGAGCGCCGACGGCTCAGTGTTCGCGGAAGGTCGGCCAGTCCGCACCCGGCGGCAGGTGACCGTGCAGCGCGTTCTTCGCGATGTCCATCGTCGGATAGGTCCCGAGGCTCGAGTCCGCCCCCGCCACGGTCGCGGTGTATCCCTCGTCACCGCGACGCACGGTACCGACCACGTTGCCTTCGGACCCGTACGCGACCCACAGACCAGACGAAATGGTGCTCATGATGACTCCTCTCGTCAACGCCGACGCTACGCCGACGCCGACCGGAAAGCCAGAGGACGAACCGAGGTGCCCCCGGATGGATTCGAACCATCGACCGGCGGATTAGAAGGCCGCTGCTCTATCCCCTGAGCTACGGAGGCGCGGATCCAGCGTAGCGGGCTCGGGGCCGGTGTCCGGCCGTCTCATTAGGATGATGGGCATGGTGAATGCCGCGGAGAACGACCGCCTCGTCTGGATCGACTGCGAGATGACGGGGCTCGACCTCGAGAACGACGAGCTCGTCGAGATCGCGATCATCGTCACCGACTTCGACCTCACCCCCGTGCACGAGGGCTTCCAGATCGTCATCAAGCCCGACGCGTCGGCGCTCGACCACATGGGCGAGTTCGTGCGGTCGATGCACGAACGCTCGGGCCTGCTCGCGGAGATCCCGAACGGTGTCAGCCTCGCCGAGGCGGAGTTCGAGGCGCTCGAGTACATCCAGCGTTTCGTCGCCGAGGGCAAGGCCCCCCTTGCCGGAAACACCATCGGCACCGATCGGATGTTCCTCGCCAAGTACATGCCGAGGATCGACCGCTGGCTGCACTATCGCAATGTCGACGTCTCCAGCGTGAAGGAGCTGTCGCGGCGGTGGTACCCCCGCGCCTACTTCAACGCGCCGGCGAAGGACGGCGGACACCGCGCGCTCGCGGACATCCGCGAGTCGATCCGCGAGCTCGCGTACTACCGCGAGGCGGTGTTCGTGCCCGCTCCGGGCCCGACCAGTGACGAAGCTCGACAGGCCGCTTCCGCCGCCGTGTCGTCGTATGCCTCCGAGGTGTAATAGAATCGTCTGGTTGCCCGGTGACGGGGACATGGTGGCTATAGCTCAGTTGGTAGAGCACCGCGTTGTGGTCGCGGGGGTCGCGGGTTCAAGCCCCGTTAGCCACCCCACTTTCGCCCTCGTACCGGGGGCGCGGACGACATCCGTGGCGCGAACGGTCGGAATCGGGGATGCCACGCGGCGGAATGGTGCATCTTTGTTGGGGAGACCCGCCGGGAGGTGCGCATGATCGAGATGGACGCCGATGCGTTCGACGCCCTCGTCTCCGATGAACTCGACGCTCTGCCGGACGAGATGATCGGCGGACTCGACAACGTCGTGTTCGTCATCGAGGACCGGCCCGAGGACGGATCGCTCGACCTGCTCGGGCTGTACGACGGACTCGCTCTGACCGAGCGCGACCGCTACGGCGTGGGCGAGCTGCCCGACCGGATCATCGTCTACCGCGAGCCGCATCTGGACGCCTGCGACGACGTCGAACAGCTGCGGGACGAAGTCCACACGACGCTCGTGCACGAGATCGCCCATTTCTACGGCATCGACGACCGGCGGCTCCACGAGCTCGGATGGGCGTGAGCTCTGCCATGGCATCCACGCTCCCCCTCGACGACGTCGACCTGGCGGTTCGGGATCACACGTCCGGCCCGTGGCAGGCGGTGGTGTGGAACGACCCGGTGAACCTCATGAGCTACGTCACCTACGTGTTCCGCACGTACTTCGGCTTCTCCCGCGAGCGCGCGGAGCAGCTCATGCTCTCGGTGCACCACCGCGGCCACGCCGTCGTCGCCGAGGGCGCGCGGGAACTCATGGAGCTGCACGTGCAGGCCATGCACGACTTCGGCCTCTGGGCCACGGTACGAGAGGGCGGCGCATGACCCGTGTCCTGCTGGAGATGTCCATCCTCGAGGCCGCGCACCTCACCGACCTCGTCGAGCAGTTCGCCGACCTCATCGCGGAGACGGTCGACGACGCCGTGGATGACGATCCGGCGATCGCCCGGCTCGTCCCCGACGCGTACCGCGACGATGCCGTGGCGGCGGACGAGTTCCGCCGCCTGACCCAGGGAGACCTGCTCGATCGTCGACGCGACGACGCGACGACCGTCCTCACGACGCTGCGGCGCGAGGGAATCGCCCTGCGGCCGGAGGAGATCTCGGATGCCGACGCGACGGAGGCCTTCGTCGTCGAGCTCGACGGACCCGGGGTCTCGGCGTGGCTGCGCACCCTCACGTCGGTGCGCCTGGTCATGGCGACGCGTCTCGGGATCACCGACGAGGGACAGGACGACCCCGACGATCCCCGCTTCGGCATCTACAACTGGCTCGGGTTCCGCCTCGAGGGACTGCTCCACGCGCTCGAGGACTGAGCCCTCAGGGGACCGCGACGACGATGGTCGCGAGCGATCGGGGGTCGTCCCGATCGAGATGGCGGACCTCCTGGTCCGCCCAGCGCTCCCAGTGCGGACGGTAGGTGTCGCCGTCACGGGCCAGCGCACGCTCCCGCCTCGTGTCCTCCGGGGACTCCAGCCACACCCGGATCGGCGCGAGAGGCGCGGACGCAGCCGTCAGCACCCCGGATCCCTCGATGATGAGAGCCGCGTCGGGTGACGTGACGGCCTCGTCCCCCGGCGCCGAAGTCGACCAGTTCCAGCGGCGCCAGCGTGCGGGTCTCCCGGCATCCCAGGGAACGAGGATGTCCGTCCGGGCCGTCTCCGCCCCGGACTCGAGCCCGTCCCACCCGGGGTAGAGCTCGTCGAGCGCCACGACCTGCACGGGGCCGGGCCACGTCCGGGCGAGGCGAGCGGCCAGCGTGGTCTTCCCCGCGCCCGAACGACCGTCGATCAGGATCGCCACGCGATCCGGCGCGAGCGCCCGCGCGGCAACCCGCACGCGCTCGAGCGCGTCGGAGATCGCGGCGTCGAATCCGTCAGCGCTTGAGGGCACGGATGACGCGGCTGAGCGCCCGGCCGGCGACCCAGACGAAGGGGATGCCCACGGCGAGCAGCGAGATGATGTTGGGCTCGAAGCTCACGCCGTCCCCGCGCCGGATGTAGGCCCCGACCGGGAACGCCGCACCCCCGCCACCGCCGCCGGCAGCGCCGTTGCCGTCATCGCCCGCGCCGAACCCCGACCACGAGACCGCGACGGGGACGAGGCGCACGCCGTCGACATCCTGCTGTTCGCCGTAGACGCTCGTGACGCCGAGGGACGCGGTCTGCTTGGCGAGTTCGAGTGCGAGATTGGGCATACGACCACCGTAGCCGCTGGCGTGCGCCCGCGCGACGGCCCTCAGTCGCGCGGAAGCCGTGGATTCGTCGGAAGCGCGTTGACGTCGCGACGCGGCCCGAGCACGCTCGCGCGGGTGACCGCCCCGCCGCCGAACCTGGTGCGCGCGTCGTCGAGGGCGGCGTCCACGCGGCGCCAGTCCTCGTCGTCGTCCCAGAGGGCGAGCGCCGCCGCTCCCCCGCTCTGCAGCTTCTCGGCGCGGACCCCGATGAGGCGAACGGGCTGCGACAGCTCGAGGGCGTCGAAGAGGCCGATCGCGACGTCGCCGATCCGCTGCCCGACGTCCGTCGGCTCGGGGAGAGTGCTCGCCCGGGACAGCGTCGTGAAGTCGGCGTAGCGGAGCTTCAGCGCGACCGTCCGCGCCTCCCACCCGCCGGTCCGCAGTCGTCCGGCGACGCGGTCGGCGAGACGGCGCAATTCGCTGCGCAGCGTCGCGGGGTCGGCGACGTCGTGCAGGAAGGTCTCCTCGTGGCCGATGCTCTTCTCGACGCGGTCTGTCTCGACCTCGCGGGGGTCGCGGCCGTGCGCGAGCTGCCAGATGCGCTCGCCTCCGGCCGCCCCGAGCGTGCGCTCGATGACCCGGCGCGGCGAGGCGAGGATGTCGGAGACGAGACGGATGCCTCGACTCTCGAGGGCTTCGGCCGCCTTCGGTCCCACGCCCCAGAGGGCGCGCACCGGAAGCGCCGCGAGGAAGCCCGCGGTCTCGGCCTCGCTCACGATCAGCAGACCGTCCGGCTTGGACAGGGTCGACGCGATCTTGGCGACGTGCTTGGTGGACGCCACGCCCACGCTGCACACGAGGCCGGTCTCCGCGAGCACCCGGCGGCGCAGCATCCGCGCGATCTCGCCGGGCGAGCCCCAGAGCCGCCGCGCGCCCGACACGTCGAGGAACGCCTCATCGATCGACAGGGGCTCGACGAGCGGGGTCATCTCGTGGAAGATCGCCATCACCTGTCGCGACAGCGTCGCGTACCGCTCGAAATGCGGCACCACGACGATCGCCTGCGGGCACAGCCGCAGCGCCTGGGCCACGCCCATCGCCGAGCGGACCCCGTACCGTCGGGCCTCGTACGACGCGCTCGAGACGACGCCGCGCCCCTCCATCCCGCCGACGATCAGGGGCTTGCCTGCGAGCGACGGGTCGTGGAGGACCTCGACCGAGGCGTAGAAGGCATCCATGTCGACGTGCAGGATGCGCGTCCCCGTGTCATCCGCGTCGTCGGGCGACACGCGTCGCCCACTCCCATCGCCGCGTCCCACGCACCCATTCTCGCCGACGCCCCGGACACGCGCCCCATCCCCTCCCGAGTGTCCACGACGCGCGGCGACGCGCCCCCCTCTCGCCGCGCGTCGTGGACACTCGGCGGACGGGGGCGAGGGGCGGGGGGGCGAGGGACGGACGGCGGGCGGGGACGGGGGCGAGGCGCGGGCGGCGGGCGGGTCAGCCGGCGGCGCGCTCCAGGACGAGCTCGCGGACGCGGGCGGCGTCCGCCTGGCCCTTCATCGCCTTCATGACGGCGCCGATCACGGCGCCGGCGGCCTGCACCTTGCCGTCGCGGATCTTCGCGAGCACATCGGGCTGCGCGGCGAGGGCCTCGTCGATCGCGGCGATGAGCGCACCGTCGTCCGAGACGACGGCGAGCCCGCGGGCGTCGACGACCTCCTGCGGCGTGCCCTCACCGGCGATGACGCCCTCGAGGACCTGCCGGGCGAGCTTGTCCGTGAGCGTCCCTGCGTCGACCAGCTGCTGCAGCGCGGCGACGGATGCCGGGTCGACGAGCGACCCGGGCTCGACGCCCTGCGCGTTCGCGATGCGGGAGATCTCGCTCATCCACCACTTGCGTGCGGCGGCGGGTGCGGCGCCCGCTGCGATCGTCGCTTCGACCTCGGTGAGCAGTCCCGCGTTGACGATGCCCTGGAAGTCGATGTCGGCGAAACCCCAGTCCCCCTTGAGGCGGCGACGGCGCACCGCCGGCGCCTCGGGGAGCGCCGCACGCAGGCTCTCGATCAGGTCGATCGAGGGCGCGACGGGCAGCAGATCGGGCTCCGGGAAGTACCGGTAGTCGTCGGCATCCGACTTCGGGCGCCCGGGCGAGGTCGTCCCGGTGTCCTCGTGCCAGTGCCGGGTCTCCTGGGTGATGGTGCCGCCGCCGGCCAGGATCGCGGCCTGGCGCTGGATCTCGTAGCGCACCGCACGCTCGACCGATCGCATCGAGTTGACGTTCTTGGTCTCGGTGCGGGTGCCGAGCTTCTCCTGGCCGCGCGGGCGGAGCGACACGTTCGCGTCGCAGCGGAGGTTGCCGCGCTCCATCCGCGCCTCGGAGATCCCGAGGGCGAGGACGATGTCGCGGATGGCCCGCACGTACGCCGCCGCCAGCTCCGGCGCCCGGTGCTCGGCCCCGAAGATCGGCTTCGTGACGATCTCGACGAGCGGCACCCCGGCGCGGTTGTAGTCCACGAGAGAGTACTCGGCGCCCTGGATGCGTCCGGTCGAGCCGCCGACGTGCGTGAGCTTGCCCGCATCTTCCTCCATGTGGGCGCGCTCGATGGGCACCGTGACGATGTCGCCGCCCTCGAGCTCCACCTCGACCTGACCTTCGAACGCGATCGGCTCGTCGTACTGCGAGATCTGGTAGTTCTTGCCGAGATCGGGGTAGAAGTAGTTCTTCCGCGCGAACCGGCTCGACGGGGCGATCTGACAGCCGAGCGCGAGGCCCAGGCTGATCGAGAAGCGGACGGCCTGCTCGTTGACGACGGGGAGCGAGCCGGGCAGCCCCATGTCGACGGGCGCGACGAGCGTGTTCGGCGCCGCGTCGTGGTTCGACGCGTGGGCAGGGTTCGCCGCGGGCGAGAACATCTTCGTCTCGGTGTTGAGCTCGACGTGCACCTCGAACCCGAGCACGGGCTCGTAGAGCTTCAGGGCCTCGTCGAAGTCCATGAGTGCGGCCTTGGCCATCAGCGGTTCCCTCCCAGGAGCGGTGCGCGGTCCAGCAGCGGACCACCCCACGAATCGACGAGCAGCGCTTCGGCGGCCGCTCCCACGCGGTAGAGGCGGGCGTCCTCGCGCGCCGGCGCGATGAACTGGATGCCCACCGGCAGCCCGTCCTCCTCGGCGAGACCCGACGGGATCGAGATGCCCGGGATCCCCGCGAGGTTCACGGGGATCGTCGTGACGTCGTTGAGGTACATCTGCAGCGGGTCGTCGATCTTCTCGCCCAGCCGGAACGCGGTCGTCGGAGCCGACGGCGTCGCGATGACGTCGACCTGCGCGAAGGCCGCGTCGAAGTCGCGCTGGATGAGCGTGCGGACCTTCTGGGCGCTGCCGTAGTAGGCGTCGTAGTACCCGGCCGACAGCGCATACGTGCCGAGGATGATGCGGCGCTTCACCTCGTCGCCGAAGCCGACCTCGCGCGAGCGCGCCATGACGTCCTCGACGGTTCCGCCGGGCACGTCGACCCGCAGGCCGAAGCGCACGGAGTCGAACTTCGCAAGGTTGCTGGACGCCTCCGCGGGAAGGATCAGGTAGTACGCGGCGACGCCGTACTCGACGTGCGGTGCGCTGACCTCGACGATCTCCGCCCCCTGCGCCTCGAGCAGCGCGAGGGCCGCGCGGAACGATGCGGAGACGCCGGCCTGGAACCCCGAGTCGGGGAGTTCGCGGATGACACCGACGCGCAGCCCCTTCAGGACCTCGCCGGTCGCGCCCTCGCGGGCGGCGGTGGCGAACGACGGCCAGGCATCCGTCAGCGACGTCGCGTCGTGCGGGTCGTGCCCCGCGATCACGTCGTGCAGCAGGGCGGAGTCGAGCACCGTGCGGGAGACGGGGCCGACCTGGTCGAGGGAGGATGCCAGGGCGATCGCGCCGAAGCGGCTGACGCCGCCGTAGGTGGGCTTCATGCCCACCGTGCCGGTGACGTGCGCGGGCTGGCGGATCGAGCCGCCCGTGTCGGAGCCGAGCGCGATCGGCGCCTCGAAGGCCGCCACGGCCGCGGCCGAGCCGCCGCCGGATCCGCCCGGGATCCGGTCGAGATCCCACGGGTTGTGCGTCGGGCCGTACGCGGAGTGCTCCGTGGAGGAGCCCATCGCGAACTCGTCCATGTTGGTCTTGCCGAGGGGTACGAGCCCCGCGGCGCGCGAGCGCGCGACGACGGTGGCGTCGTAGGGCGACATGAACCCCTCGAGGATCTTCGACCCGCTCGTGGAGGGCATGTCGGTGGTGACGAGGACGTCCTTGATCGCGAGCGGAACGCCGGCGAGCTCGCCCAGCGGCTCTCCCGCGGCCCGGCGCCGGTCGATGCCCTCGGCGACCTCGAGCGCGTGGTCGCTCACGTGGAGGAAGGCGTGCACGTCGCCGTCGACGGCGGCGATGCGGTCGAGGTGGGCGCGCGTCGCCTCGACGCTCGAGACCTCGCCGGCGGTCAGCTTCGCGGACAGGTCCGCAGCGCTCAGGCGCGTGAGGTCGCTCACTGCTCCTCCCCCAGGATCGCCGTCACCCTGAAGCGGTCGCCCGTGGCGTCGGGCGCGTTCTGCAGCACCTGCGCGGTGGTCAGCATCTCGCCCACGACATCGGGGCGGAAGACGTTCTCGAGCGGGATCGGGTGGCTCGTCGCGGGCACGTCCGGGGTCGCGACCTCCGACACCTTCGCGATGTTGTCGACGATCGCGGAGAGCTGGCCGGTCAGGCGCTCCACCTCGGCGTCGTCGAGCTGGATCCGGGCCAGCACGCCGAGATGGCGGACGAGATCAGGGGTGATTTCAGACACCCGCACATTCTACGGGCGTTCCCACACTTGACCTGCGTATCAGAACTGATGAAACTGTCAGACAGTCTCATCCGGAAGCGCCGACGAGGGCGCCCGTCCCGAAGGATGTCCATGGTCACCGTCGACCCGATGCCCTCCCCTGCCACCCTCCCCGCCCGCGCGGACGTCGTCATCGTCGGCGCCGGCCCTGTCGGCCTGTGCGCGGCAATCCTGCTCGCCGGCCGCGGGCTGCGCTCGATCGTCCTCGAGCGGCACGACGCGCCGTACCCGCAGCCGCGAGCCGTCCACCTCGACGACGAGGTCCTGCGGATCCTCGACCGCGCCGGAGTCGGTGCGGACTTCCGCCGGATCAGCCGCCCCGGCAAGGGCCTGCGACTCGTCGACGCACGACTGCGCACCCTCGCGATGTTCCGGCGGTCGGAGTCGGCGGATCGATCGCTCCCCGCGGCCAGCATGTTCCACCAGCCCGACCTGGAGCTCCTCCTGCGTTCCCGCGTCGCCGACCTGCCCGAGATCCACCTCGCCTGCGGATACGAGTACGACGGGTTCACCGACATCCCGGGCGGGGTCCGCGTGCGCGCGCACCGGACGAAGGGCGCGACAGCCGAGGACGTCGACGCGCGGTATCTCCTCGGATGCGACGGTGCGCGCAGCACCGTCCGCGACCATATCGGTGCTCGGATGCAGGACCTCGGCTTCGACCAGCGGTGGGTCGTGATGGACGTCGAGGTGGCCACGGGGGTCCGCTCGTGGGGCGGGATCGACCAGGTCTTCGACGCGTACCGGGCAGGGACCTACATGCAGATCGACGATCGACGGCACCGGTGGGAGTTCCGGCTGCGAGACGGCGAGCGCGGCGCCGATTTCGCCGATCCGCACGTGATGCGCGCCGTGATCCGGCCGTGGCTCGACGATCCGGAGCACACCGAGCTCACGGTCATCCGGTGCGTCGAGTACGCGTTCCGCGCGATGATCAGCGATCGCTGGCGGCGCGGTCGCGTGTTCCTCGCGGGCGATGCCGCGCATGTCACGCCGCCGTTCGTCGGGCAGGGTCTCGGCTCGGGACTGCGCGATGTCGCGAACCTCTCCTGGAAGCTGGCGGCACACGCCGCAGGCGCCCCCGACGAGGTGCTCGACACCTACGCCGCGGAGCGCGCGCCGCACACCCGCGCGCTGATCCTCCGCGCCGTCATGATCGGTCGCGCGATGACGAGCACGACGATCCGGGCGCGCGCTCTGCGCACGCTGCTGCTGCCGCGCGCCGAGCGGGTGCCGGGGCTCTCCACGCTGGCGACGAGTTCCGTCACGCCCGCGCTGGTGCCGTCGCGGCTCGTCTGGGGTGCGCGCGCCGACCGGCGCGGGATGCTCTTCCCCTACGAGATCCCGGGCGGGGCGACCGCCGGCGGCTGCCTCGTCGAGACGTCCGGACGACCGGATGCCGCCCTGGCGCGCCTGGCGCGCCGGCACGGCCTGCTCTGGGTCTCCGGGTGGCGCGGCCCGGCCCCGTCGATGCTGCGCCGCTGGTCGGGGGGCAGGCGATTCCTGCTCGTCCGGCCGGACGGCACCGTCGCGGCCGGACATCGGGGTCGACGGCGGGCCGCCGCCTCCCTCGCCCGCTATGCCGCCACGCTGGCCCCCGCCGCGACCGCGGACCTCGAGCCGGCGCGGGTCACCGGGGTCAGCTGATCTCCGGGAGCGGACGGTACGCGATCTCCCGGGCTTCGGCGGGGTCCATGCCGCAGGCCCGGAGCAGCTGCTCGGAGAGGATGCTGAACGCCGTGTCGGGGTCGCGGGAGCCGGCGCGCGTCTCGGCGCCGCCGGACAGGACCCGGTGCAGCAGGGCGAGCAGTCCGCCTCCGGCCAGCTCCAGCGCGACATCGACGTCGGCGACGTCGAAGCGCCCCTGCTCGACCGCGTCGACGAGATCGCGCCGACCCTGCGGAGCGAGTCCCGTGGTGGCCGACAGCGGCCGCAGACCCAGCTCGAGCAGCTCGTGCGCGAACTCTCGGTCGGTCGTGGCCAGACGCCCGGTCAGACGGATGCCGCTGACGAACCGCGCGGCGGGATCCGGCATGTCCGCGAGCGCCGTGTTGACCTTGTCGGCCCAGTCGTCGAGGACAGCCTCCGTCGCGACGTCGAACAGCTCCGGCTTGGAGGCGAAGTGGTTGTAGAACGAGCCGAACCCGACGTCCGCGCGTTCGGTGATCTCCTGGATGCTGGCGGCCGCGGCGCGACCGTCCGCGATCAGCTCGCGGGCGGCGCCGATCAACGCCTCTCGCGTGCGCCCGCGCCGCCGTGCGGACCTCGATGCATCGTCGGAACTCATCCGCCGCAGTCTATCGAGCGGTCGATGCTTGCAATCCGCGACGACATAACTGATACTTTCATCACAATTGATCACACTTGACAAAGGAGTTGAGGATGGACGATCTGAACGCCGATGCCGGCGCTCCCGTGGCCGACGTGCACTCCGGGCTGCACAGCGAGGCCGGCGGGCTGCGGGCCGAGCATCCCGGGCGGGCGAAGAATCCCGTCATCAAAGTGCGAGACCTCGCCTGGCTCGAGTTCGCCAAACCCAATCTCGACCGCGCCGAACTGTTCGCGCGCGACTTCGGCTTCTCGGTCGCGCAGCGCACCGCCGACGCGCTCTATCTGCGCGGCACATGGTCGCGCGTTCCGTGTCTCGTGATCCGAAAGAGCGAACGCGGCGGTTTCGTCGGTCCCACCTTCCTCGCCGATGACCGCGCGGACCTCGACCGCCTCGAGCGGGCGCTCGGAACGCCGGTCATCCCCTACCTCGACGGCTGGGCGATCGAGATCGCCGACCCCGCGGGCATCCCGATCCGCATCGTCGCGGGCCTTGAGGCGCTGCCGGCCCTGCCCGATCAGCAGCCGCTCGTGTGGAACACGGGCAGCGCGGTCGCGCGCATCGACGTCGCGCAGCGCCCTGCGCCGCAGCCGGCCCGCGTGCAGCGGCTCGGCCACGTCGTCCTGGAGACCCCGCGCTTCCGTCGCACGCTCGACTGGTACCTCGAGAACCTCGGCATGATCGTCAGCGACTTCCTGTATCTCGACGACCTCCGCGACCGCGGCCCGACGATGGCGTTCATCCGGTGCGACCGTGGCAGCGTCCCGACCGACCACCACACCCTCGCGATGCATCTGGGGCCGGGCAGCGGCTACGTGCACTCCGCGTATCAGGTCACCGATCTCGACGCCGTCGCGATGGGCGGCGAGTACCTGCGCGGTCAGGGATACGACCGGGTCTGGGGCATCGGGCGACACATCCAGGGCAGCCAGATCTTCGACTACTGGCGCGACCCCGACAAGCTGATGTTCGAGCACTTCGCGGACGGCGACCTCTTCGCCTGCGACGTCCAGCCCGGCTGGGCCTCGATGAGCGCGAGCGGGCTGTCCCAGTGGGGCCCGCCGGTGACCAAGGACTTCCTGGGCACGAAGCTCTCCCCTCATCTCATCAAGAACGTCACGTCCGCGCTGCGGGGCGAGACCGACCTCGATCCCACTGTCCTGCGCAGCCTGATGAAAGCGATGGCACCGTGAGCGTCTCCCTTCTCCGATCCTCCGAGGGGTGGTGGATCGATCGCGGCGACCGCGCCGAACCGTATCCGACGTCCGCGCGCACCACCGGCGAGCTCATGCTCGAGCGCGACGACATCCTCGCCGCAGCGACGCGCGCCGCCGGCGACGGCGTCCCGATCGCCGACCTGGACCTGCTGTCCCCCATCACCGCTCCGTGCCGGGTCGTCGCACAGATGGTCAACTACCGCTCGCACGCCGTGGATTCGGGGATCGACCCCGACACGGTGCCGACGACGTTCTTCCGCAAGGCATCCGGATCGATCGCCCCCGCGCGCGCCGTCGTCACCCGACCCCCTCACGTCGGCTTCCTCGACTACGAGATCGAGCTCGGCCTCGTCTTCCATGCACCGCTCGACGTCGGCGGGAACGCGCGACTCGAGGACGTCGTGGGCGCCCTCGTCATGGCCGACGACCTGAGCGCACGGGACGTCCAGCTGACGAAGACCCAGTTCTACGAGAGCAAGTCCTACCCCGGCTTCACACCGCTCGGACCGCGACTGGTCGTCCTCGCACCCGGCGAGCACGCCTACCTCCAGCAGGACCTGCGCCTGACGCTGTCCGTCAACGGCGTGACCCGCCAGGATCGGACGGTCGCCGACATGATCACGCCGCCGCAGGACGCCCTGGGCGTGCTGCAGCGCTTCCAGCGCATGGATCCCGGCGACGTCCTGCTGACCGGCACACCGGGTGGGACCGCTCTGAAGGCGCCGCCCGCGATCGTGGAGAAGATCGCGGCCCTCCTTCCCGCGCCGGTCAAGTGGCGCGCGTTCTTCCGCTCCCAAGAGCGCAACACCCGGTACCTCCAGGACGGAGACGTGGTCGAGTCGACCATCGTCAGCTCGGACGGGCGCCTGGATCTCGGCCGTCAGGAACTGACTGTGAGGGATGCCTCGTGACCGTCGCCTATGCCGTCGCGGCGGGGCTGCTCGCCCTCGCGTGCCTGGCGACCGGCGGCGCGAAGCTCGCCGGCACGGCCGGCATGCGAGCCCGCGCCGCGCACCTGCGCGTGCCCTGGTCGGGCTACGTCGTGATCGGCACCCTCGAAGCGCTCGCCGCCGCCGGGCTCGTCGCCGGCGTCTGGCTTCCCGTCCTTGGCGCGGCCGCGGCGGCGGGACTCGTCGCGCTCATGGCCGGAGCGGTCGTGATGCACGCCCGCTCGGGCGAGCCCGTCGCCGCGACGGCACCCGCGCTCGTCGTCGGCGCCCTCGCCGCCTCCGCGCTGGTCCTCGCCGTGCTCCGGTTCTGATCGGCCGGAGCGTCACACCATGAATCGACAGGCAGACCCCATGGCCCACCCCCGCACTCCCCCCTCCACCGCACCCGGCTCCCCCGCGTCGGCGGCGCCCGGCATCCGCATCGACGCGATCGCCGACGTCGAACGGATGGAGTCCGTCCCGCTGGCCGCACGCGGTCTCCCCGGAAGCACCTACGAAGCGCTCGCCGCAGGCGCGCGCATCGATCCGCCGGCGCCCGCGCTCTCCTTCTTCCTCGACGTGGCGGGCTTGCGCGATCCCGTCGTGTGGACGCACGAGGAGCTGCTCTCCGACATCCACCGCACGGCGAACGCCCTGCGCCGGCTCGGCGTGCAGCGCGACGACGTCGTCGCCTTCGTGCTCCCGAACCTGCCCGAGACCCACCTGGTGATCTGGGGGGCGGAGACCGCCGGCATCGCCTTCGCCGTCAATCCTCTCCTCGACGGCGCCCAGATCGCGCAGCTGCTGCGCGCCGGCAACGCGTCGTGGCTCGTCACGCTCGCCCCGACGCCCGGCACGGACGTCTGGGAGCGTGTGAGCGCGGCGGCGGCGCAGACCGACTCGCTCCGGGGCATCCTGACGGTCGATCTGGTCCGGTATGCCCCCGAAGCCCAGCGCGCGGCCCTGGCGGCCCTCGCCGCCACGACGGGGCCGACGATCGGCGACGTCGAGGTCCGCGGGTTCGCCGAGGTCATCGCCACGGCGCCGCACGACCGACTGGAGTTCCCGCCGCCGACGTCGGACGACGTCTCCTCGTATGTCTGCACGGGCGGGACGACGGGCCTCCCGAAGATCGCACGCCGCACGCACGGCGCCGAGGTGTACGACGCGTGGGCGGTGCAGCCGTTCGTGCCCGACGCGTTCCACACCGGCGCGGCCGTCTTCTGCGGCCTGCCGCTCTTCCACGTGAACGCGCAGCTGGTGACGGGCCTCAGCCCGTGGTCGCGCGGCGCGCACGTCGTCCTCGGCACAGCGCAGGGGTACCGGGGAGAGGGGGTGCTCGACGCCTTCTGGGAGATCGTCGAGCAGTACCGCATCCGGGTGTTCTCCGGCGTCCCCACGGTGTTCGCGGCGCTCCTCCACCGCTCCGCGGGCGATCACGACGTCAGCAGCATCGGCTACGCCCTCTGCGGGGCGGCACCGATGCCCGAGGAGCTGTTCCGCGCGTTCCAAGAGCGGACCGGTGTGCGCGTGCTCGAAGCGTACGGACTGACCGAGGGCACGTGCGCCTCGAGCGTGAACCCCGCCGCGCGACCGCGCATCGGCTCGATCGGACTGCGACTGCCGTATCAGCGGATGAGCGTCGGCATCTTCGACGACGACGACACGTTCCTGCGCTTCGCCGCGCCCGACGAGCCGGGCGTCCTGCTCATCAGCGGCCCCAACGTGTTCGCCGGATACGTCGATCCCGACCACGAGCGCGGCCTCTGGGTCGAGGCCGACGGTGCGCGCTGGGTGAACACCGGCGACATGGCGCGTCAGGACGCGGACGGCTACTTCTGGCTCACCGGGCGCAAGAAGGAGATCATCATCCGCGGAGGCCACAACATCGATCCGAAGGTCATCGAGGAGCCGTTCCACGAGCATCCCGCCGTCGGTCTCGCCGCGGCGGTCGGCCGACCCGATGCGCACGCGGGAGAGGTGCCCGTCGTGTACGTGCAGCTCGTCCCCGGGGCGGCGGCGACACCGGAGGGGCTGCTCGCCTCCGTCGCGCCGCGCATCGGCGAGCGCGCCGCGCAGCCGCGCGCCGTGCGGATCGTCGACCAGCTGCCGATCACGCCGGTCGGGAAGATCTTCAAGCCTGCGCTCGTGCGGCGCGAGATCGAGGACGTCTGCCGCGCGGCGGCGGCGGGCCTGCCCGTGACGGTCCACTCCGTGGACGTCGTGCAGGACCCCGCTCGCGGTCACGTCGCACACCTGCACGCGTCGGGTGATGTCGCGGCGCTGCGGGAGGCGCTCGCGCCCTTCGCCTTCCGGATAGAGATCCACGATCGGTGACCGGGGCGGGCCGTCGCGCGCGCACCGCCGCTAGGCTGGCGCGCGTGACGAGCTACGACCCGCCCCGCCCCTGGATCCGCAGCTACGCAGACGGCGTCCCCGCCGATCTGGCGCCGGTCGACGGCTCGCTCCTCGACATCGTCGAGGCATCCGCCCGGGACTACCCCGACGCTCCCGCGCTGCAGTTCTTCGGACGCACGACGTCGTACCGCGAGCTCATGGACGCCATCGAGCACGCCGCGGCGGGGCTCAAGGCTCTGGGGGTCTCGAAGGGGGACACCGTCGGGATCGTCCTGCCGAACTGCCCGCAGCACATCGTCGCCTTCTACGCGATCCTGCGGCTGGGCGCGATCGCGATCGAACACAATCCGCTCTACACGCCTCGTGAGCTGCGCAAGCAGTTCGAGGACCACGGGGCGAAGACGGCGATCGTGTGGAGCAAGGTCGTCGGCACCGTGCAGCAGTTCCCCGCGGACGTCGCGGTGCCGAACCTCATCAGCGTCGACGTGACCCGTGCGATGCCGCTCTCCCTGCGCCTGGCGCTGCGGCTGCCGGTCGCGAAGGCGAAGGCATCGCGCGAGGCGCTGACCGAGCGGACCACGGGTGCCCTCGCGTGGGAGAAGCTCCTGCAGGCGCCCGCGCTGCCGGCATCCGTCCCCGGTCCCGGCACGGACGATCTCGCGATCATCCAGTACACGAGCGGCACGACCGGCACACCCAAGGGCGCGATGCTCACGCATCGGAACCTGCTGGCCAATGCCCGCCAAGCGCAGGCGTGGGTGCCCTCGATCGTGCGCGGGCACGGCTGCGTCGTGTACGCGGTGCTGCCGATGTTCCACGCGTACGGCCTGACGCTCTGCCTCACCTTCGCGATGTCGATGGGGGCGCGCCTCGTCCTGTTCCCCCGCTTCGAGCCCGCGATGGTGCTCGAGGTCACCAAGAAGCACCCCGCGACATTCCTGCCCCTCGTCCCCCCGATCGCCGACCGGCTGCTGAAGGCCGCGCAGGAGGACGGCGTCTCGCTCGCGGGCACCGAGGTCGCGATCTCCGGCGCGATGGCGCTGCCGCACGAGCTGGTCGTGCCGTTCGAGAAGGCCACCGGCGGGTACCTCGTCGAGGGGTACGGCCTGTCGGAGTGCTCTCCGGTGCTCATGGCGAACCCGGTCGCCGACAACCGCAGACCGGGGACGGTGGGACTCCCGCTGCCGGGTACCGAGTGCCGGGTGGTCGATCCCGACGAACCGTCGACGGATGTGCCCGCAGGCGAGCGCGGCGAGCTGCTCGTCCGCGGCCCGCAGGTGTTCCGGGGCTACTTCGGCAAGCCGGAGGAGACCGAGGAGGTCTTCGTCGACGGCTGGTTCCGCACGGGCGACATCGTGCAGATCGACGAGGACGGGTTCGTCCGGATCGTCGACCGCATCAAGGAGCTCATCATCACCGGCGGGTTCAACGTCGCCCCGACCGAGGTGGAGAACGCGCTGCGCCAGCACCCGCACGTCGTGGATGCCGCCGTCGTCGGCCTTCCCAGCGACCGGTCCGGCGAGGAGGTCGTGGCGGCCGTCGTCCTCGACGGTTCGGGCGAGGTGGACACCGAATCGATCCGCGAGTTCGCCCGGAGCGTTCTCACTCCGTACAAGGTGCCCCGACGCATCTTCGTCGTCGACGAGCTGCCGAAGTCCCTCATCGGAAAGGTGCTGCGTCGCCAGGTGCGCGAATCGCTGCGGGAGCTCACGCAGCCGGAGGCTTAGGCGTTCGGGCTCATCCCGCGGGCCGGTGCCACGTCACTGCGTAGCGCCAGAGCGCGAACCGCTGCCAGCGTGCACCGGGCAGCGCCTCGGCGGCGATGCGGCGCGCCTCGCGGAACGTGTGCGGCGGCGGCCAGACCGTGGGCGCCGAATGCTCCCACACCCGGCGGGTCCGGGACAGCCACTGGTGCTGGACGACACCGCCGAGGGAGCGGAGTCGATCTCCGGCGGAGGCATCGCGCGCCAGGCCGATGACGACGAGCACTCCGCCCGGAGCCGTGAGGTCCGCGAGCCGGCGCAGCCCGGATCCGAGGTCCGGGAGGTGATGCCCCTCGACGGCGGAGAGCGCAATGTCGGAACCCCGTCGTAGTGTGATCAGTGTCAGAAACGCACACGTGCCTACCTTCGTGCGAATCGGATGCCGCGGCGACGCGGCGGACGGCTGAGGAGCGACCATGGGCACGATCGGACACACCGCGACGGATGACCTGAGTGACGCCGCCGAGCTGTCTGCCCTGGTCGACGACATGCTCGCCGCGCGCGCCGCACTCGCCCGGGCGCAGGCCGCGGAGACCCGGGTCCTCGCTGCGGCGGTCGAGCTGGTGCTCGCCCGCTCCGAACGTCGGCGGCTGCGGCGCTCGGACGAGTCCGATCTCGCGCTGCGTGAGGTCGCCGCCGAACTCGCCACCGCGATGCGCGTCAGCGACCGCACGGTGCAGCGCCGCATGAGCGGTGCATTCGAGATCACGAAGGGCTACGCGCTGACGCTCGAGGCATGGGAACGGGGTCGCGTCGACGCGGCACACGTCGGCGCGATCGTCTCGGCCGGCGGAGGGCTCGATCCCGACGCGCGCGAGCGGTTCGAACGGCTCGCACTCGCGGCGGCCGAGACGACGAGCGCCGGACGGATGCAGGACCTCGCCCGCGCCATCGCGGCGCGCATCGACCCGGACGGCACGACCGCACGCATCCGCGACCGACAGCTCGACCGCGGGGTGCGCGTGTACGACCTGGGTGAGGGGATGTCGCGGCTGCTCGCGGACCTGCCCGCGGTGCTCGCGCATGCCATCCACGATCGGCTCACGCAACAGGCCCGCGTCGTGCGTGACGGCACGGATGACTCCGCGCCGCCGTCGCCGCCCACGGAGGGCGTCGAGTCTGAGATCCCGGGAGCGTCGCACGCCGCACCCGACGTCACGACGTGTGGCGGGACTCCTCTCCTCGAGGACGCCTCGCACGCCGTGCCGGACGCTCGAACCCTCGATCAGCTGCGCGCGGACATCCTCAGCGATCTTCTCCTCGCCGGGGCACCGGCGGCGCACGGCGCAGGGCTCGACACGGTCGTCGCCCACATCCAGGTGTCGGTACCGCTCGAGACGCTCGTCGACGGCGGGGTCGTGCCGCCGCTCCTCGCCGGTTCTGGGCCGGTCGGCTCCGACCTCGTGCGTACTCTCGCCGGGCGCATGCCGACGTGGGATCGCGTGACTGTCGATCCTCGCTCGGGAGCCGTGCTCGCCGTCGACGCGTACCGGCCGTCGGCCGCGCTGCGGCGGATGCTGCGCGCGCGGGACGAGCACTGCCGGTTCCCGGGCTGCCGATGCTCGGCGCCCCGTTGCGACATCGACCACACGCACGATGCGGCGTGGGGAGGTGCGACGAGTGTCGAGAACCTGAGTCATCTGTGCCGACGACATCACACGCTCAAGCACGAGACCGCGTGGACCGTGCGCCAGCGCGGCGGCGGCGTGCTCGAGTGGCGAAGTCCCACCGGGCGCCGCTACACGGACCGGCCCGCCGCGACGGTGCGGTTCGTGCCCGACTCCGACGACCCGCCGCCCTTCTGATTCTCCTGATTGGAAGAAGCCCCTCGCACGCCCACCGCGCCGTCGGGCCCGCAGCGCGGCAACGGCCCTGCCGCGTCAGCCGGCGTCGGGCTCGAGCGCGTCGAGAGCCGCCGGCCCCTGTTCCACGAGGATTCGGAACTGCGCCGCATCGATGATGCGGATGCCCAGCTCCTCCGCCTTGCCGAGTTTGGACCCCGCTCCGGGGCCAGCCGCGACGAAGTTCGTCTTCTTCGAGACGCTCGAGGCCGCCTTGCCCCCCGCAGCGAGGATCGCTTCCTGTGCACCCTCGCGGCTGTACCCCTCGAGCGAGCCCGTGGCCACGACCGTGACGCCGTCGAGCACGCCGCCGGCAGAGGCGGCCGCACCCGGGCCCGGGTGCCCGGGAATCTCCAGCCGCGCTCCCGCCGCCTCCCACCGCTCGACGATCTCGCGATGCCAGTCGACCTCGAACCACTCCCGCAGCGCGTCGGCGATGATGCCGCCCACGCCCTCGACGGCAGCGAGGTCTTCGCGGCTCGCCGCGCGGATGGCCGCCAGGGATCCGAACCACTGCGCGAGCGCGCGCGCCGCGACCGGCCCGACGTGTCTGATGCTCAGCGCGACGAGGAACCGCCACAGATCCTTGGTCTTCGCCTTCTCGAGCTCGGCGAGCAGCTTCAGCGCCTGTTCGGAGGGCAACGTCTCGCGGTAGTCCTTGCGGATGCCTCGACGTCGCCGCTCCGCGGCATCCAGCTCCTCGGTCCCCGGCGGGTACTGCGCCGGCCCGAGCTTCTGGAAGGGCGCGCGGCGCACATACTCTCCGGTGGTCTCGTCGACCTTCGCCTCTCCCGTCTCGCTGTCGCGGACGACGACCTCGATCGGCACGAGTTGGTCGAGGGTGAGATCGAACAGGGCCGCCTCGGTGATCAGCGGCGGAGTGGCAGGCGTGGACGGCTGCGTGAGAGCCGCCGCGGTGACCTCGCCGAGCGCTTCGATGTCGAGCGCACCGCGCGAGCCGATGTGCTCGACGCGACCCCGCACCTGCGCGGGGCACGACCGGGTGTTGGGGCAGCGGAGGTCGATGTCGCCCTCTTTCGCCGGCGCGAGCGGGGTGCCGCAGGAGGGGCAGTTCGCGGGCATGACGAAGGCGCGCTCACTGCCGTCGCGCAGTTCGACGACGGGTCCGAGGACCTCGGGGATGACGTCGCCCGCCTTGCGCAGCACGACCGTGTCGCCGATGAGCACGCCCTTGGCCTTCACGACGTCCTGGTTGTGGAGGGTCGCCTGGCGGACCACGGACCCCGCGACGAGCGCGGGAGCCATGACGGCGAACGGCGTGGCCCGCCCGGTCCGCCCCACCGACACGACGATGTCGAGCAGCTTCGTGTTGACCTGCTCGGGCGGGTACTTGTAGGCGATCGCCCATCGGGGGGCGCGGCTGGTCGCGCCGAGTTCGTCGTGGAGCGCCAGCTCGTCGACCTTGACGACAACGCCGTCGATCTCGTGCTCCGGGTCGTGTCGATGCTCGCCGTAGTGCGCGACATACGCCTGGACGCCGCCCAGGTCGTCCTCGGTGCGGAAGTAGGGGCTCGTAGGGAGCCCCCAGTCGGCCAGCAATCCGTAGACCTCGCTCTGCGACCCCACCGGCGGATCGGGCCATGCTCCGATGCCGTGGACGTACAGACGCAGCGAGTCCAGCCGGGCCTGTCCGGCTTCGAGCTCGAGACCGTCCTTCTTGTCCAGCTGCTGGCGCAGTCCGCCACTCGCGGCGTTGCGCGGGTTCGCGAACGCCGGGAAGCGCCGCGCGGCGCTCCGCTCGGCGCGCTCCTCATCGACGCCACGGCCGCGCATCTCGGCGACGACCCGTTCGCGCAGAGACGCCTGCAGGGCGTTCAGGTCGTCGAATGCCGCGACGGGAATGAACACCTCACCGCGCACCTCGACGAGATCGGGGTGGCCCGTGCCGCTCAGCCGCGTCGGGATCCCCGCGACCCTCACCGCGTTGACGGTGACGTCCTCGCCCACCCGGCCGTCACCGCGCGTCGCGGCCGATACGAGCACTCCCCGCTCGTACCGGAGGCTGATCGCGAGCCCATCGATCTTCAGCTCGACCAGCCACCTCACCGCGCGCCCCGCCGCGCTCTGCGTCTTCGCGCACCAGTCCCCCAGCTCCTCGGCGCTGAAGACGTTGTCGAGACTCAGCATGCGTTCGGCGTGCTCGACAGGTGCGAACATCGAGGACTCGGCCGCGCCCACACTGAGCGTCGGGGAATCCTGACCCTGAACGAGCGGGAACGCGGCCTCGACGCGCTCCAGACGGCGCATCCATCCGTCGTAGGTGGCATCGTCGACGAGCTCCGCGTCACGACCGTAATAGGCGTCCCGCGCGTCGACGATCAGTCCGACGAGTCGTTCCGCCTCGTCTCTCGCCTCGTCCAACGTCGTCGGGAGGGAGTCGTCTCTTGCTGCCACCCGGACAGTGTAGGTCGAGTCGCCGACATCGTCGCCCCGCGACGCATCTCGCCCCTCCGAGCCCCGCGCGCCCAGTCTCCACGACCCACGACGGAGTTTCGGTCCCCTCGGGCGACCGAAACTCCGTGGCGAGGGCGTTCGGTCGCCAGAGGAGCCCGAAAGCGCGCCGCGTTCGCGCCCGGATCCGAGAGGGAAAAGCTCAGGGCACGCGGGTGAGCTTGCGCGGATTCGAGATCCGGCGGATGCCGCGGATCCGGTCGCCCGCGAACTCGACGGCGATGACGTCGGTCACCCCGGACACCGTCATGGACAGCGCCGATTCGCCGTTGACCTCGATCACGGCGATGCGCGGTGACTCCCCGTCGAGGGCCGACTTCGCCATGATGCCGCCGAAGAACCGCAGGATGCGGGCAGGCCCGAAGATCGGGTTGACGGCACTCTTGACGATGCCGCCGCCATCCGACCACAGGACGGCGTCGTCGGTCAGGAGCCGTGCGACGCGGTCGACGTCGCCGCTCTCGATGCCGTCGACGAGCTCCCGGATCGCGACGGCGACGCTCGCCGACGACGGTCGAGGGCCCGCGCCCGCATCCGTGAGGTGCAGGCGTCGCTCGGCACGCGAGACGAGCTGACGGACCGCGGCAGGAGTCCTGTCGAGGATCGGCGCGATCTCCACCGCCGTCATCCCGAACGCGCGGTGCAGCACGATGGCGGCCCGTGCGTCGGGGCCGAGCTGCTCCGCCAGGTGCAGCATCGCGATGGACAGCAGCTCCCGCCCGGCCACCACGTCGTCGGGCAGCCGGGAGGTCGCCACGGGCTCGGGCAGCCACGGACCCGGATAGTCCTCCCGAAGCGACTGCACGTGGCGGAGCCGATCGATCGACCGACGGACGCATGTGGTCGTGAGCCACGCGGGCCACGATCGGATGGCGCTGCCCGCCCGCTCGGCGGCGAGCGCGTCGAGCGCGACCTCCGAGGCCACGTCCTCCGCCGCCCCGTAGTCGCCCAGCATCCGGTACGCGATCCCGACGAGACGGTCTCGCTCGCCGGCCCACGCTCGCGCCGCCGGACTCGCCGTTCCCGCGCGATCGGCGGACGGCTGCGGCTGCATGACGACCACCCTAGGTGCCGGTCAGGACGCGGCCGGCGGAGCGATGGGATGCTTCGCATCGACCGGCGGCGTCATCCCGGTCGAGATCGCGATCCTGTTCCAGACGTTGATGGTCGCGATGGTGAGCACGATCGACCCCAGCTGCTTCTCGGTGAGGTGCTGCGCGGCATCCGCCCAGATCTCGTCGGTGACGCTCGCGGGGCCGAGGGCGGTGACCGCGTCGGTGAGGGCGAGCACCGCGCGCTGCCGAGGATCGAGCAGTTCTCCCGCGTGCTGCCAGGCGGCGACCGCGTGCAGCACGCGGGCGGGGATGCCACGAGCGGCGCCCTCGGTGGCGTGCATGTCGACGCAGAACCCGCATCCGTTGACGATCGAGGCACGCAGCTTGATCAGCTCGTACAGCTGCGGGTCGACGTGGGTGCGCGCGTAGGCCTCCATCCCCAGGACGGCGGCATAGCCGGTGCGGTTCGTGCGGGACAGGTCGATGCGGGACATCCGAGCTCCTCGTTCGGCGGGGGCCGGGTCGCCCCCTCACCCCTGTGTCGATCCCCCGCCCCGAAGTGTGACACCCCCGCACCCCGCACGATCATCGCGCCCGTCTCTCCCGGAGTTTCGGACTCCTCTGTCGCCCGAAACTCGCCGTACGCCTCGATCGGACGCCAGAGGGGTCCGAAACTCGGAACCGCACCGCCACCCCACCCCGAGGCGCAACCCCCACCCGGGGCTACGCGGGGACGGCGGAGAGGGTGCGGTCGATCGTGAACTGTCCGATGACGCGGGTGCCGTCGTACAGGACGGCGGTCTGGCCGGGCGCGACGCCCTCGAAGGCCGTCTCCGGCACGACGCGGAGCCCGCCGTCCGACAGTTCCGCCCGGGCGGGGACGGGATCGGCGTGCGCACGGATCTGCACGTGGCAGGCGAACACACCCGAGCCGGGCGCGCGGCCCGTCCACGTGTACCGGTCCCCGGCGATCTCGGCGGTCGCGAGAGCCTCCTTGGGGCCGACGACGACCGTGTTCGAGACGGGCCGCACCTCGAGCACGAAGCGGGGCTTGCCGTCGAGGGCGGGGACCCCCAGCGACAGGCCGCGGCGCTGCCCGACAGTGAAGGCGTGGGCTCCCTCGTGGCTGCCCACGACCGCGCCGGTGCGATCGACGATCTCGCCCGTCGCGGCGCCCACGCGCTCGGCGAGCCACCCGCGCGTGTCGCCGTCGGGGATGAAGCAGATGTCGTGACTGTCCGGCTTCTGCGCGACGGTGAGCCCGCGCGCCGCCGCCTCGGCCCGGACGAGCGCCTTGGACGGGGTCGCCCCGAGCGGGAAGTACGTGTGGGCGAGCTGGTCGGCGGTCAGCACGCCGAGCACGTACGACTGGTCCTTCGCCTCGTCGCTCGCGCGGTGCAGCTCGCGCCCATCCGGACCGTCCACGAGCGTCGCGTAGTGCCCCGTGCACACGGCGTCGAAACCGAGCTCCAGGGCGCGCTCCAAGAGGGCCGCGAACTTGATCTTCTCGTTGCAGCGCATGCAGGGGTTGGGCGTCCGCCCCGCCCGGTACTCGGCCACGAAGTCGTCGATGACGTCGTCGCGGAAGCGCTCGGAGAAGTCCCACACGTAGAACGGGATGCCCAGGAGGTCGGCCGCGCGCCGCGCATCCATCGCATCCTCGATCGTGCAGCATCCGCGGCTGCCGGTGCGCAGCGTCCCTCCGGCGCGGGAGAGGGCGAGGTGCACGCCGACCACGTCGTGCCCCGCCTCGACGGCCCGGGCGGCCGCGACGGCGGAGTCGACGCCACCGCTCATCGCCGCCAGGATCCGCATCCGACCAGTCTACGAGCGGGCGGCTACGCGCGGGTCGCGGCGCCGGATGCCCGGGTGTACGCCTCGGGCAGCGCGGCGAGCACGGCGTCGACGTCCGCGTCCGTCGAGGTGCGCCCGAGCGTCATCCGCAGGACCGACCGGGCGGAGCGCGCGTCGCGACCCAGAGCGAGCACGACGTGCGAGGGCTCGGCGACCCCGGCCTGGCACGCCGACCCCGTGGAGACCGAGATGCCCGCCCGGTCGAGCAGGAAGAGCAGCGACTCGCCGGCCGCCCCCGGGAACAGAATGTGCACATTCCCCGGCACCCGGCGGACGGGGTCCCCCAGGAGTTCCGCGGCCGGGATCGCCGCGCGGATGCCCGCCGTCAACCGGTCGGCGAGCGCGGTCAGTCGCACCGCCTCGGCCGGCTGCTCCTCCATCGCCTCGGCGAGCGCGGCGGCGAGCGCGACGGCGCCCGCCACATCCGGCGACCCGGAGCGGAGGCCCCGCTGCTGGCCTCCCCCGTGCATGAGCGGCGACAGGCGCGCATGGCGGGACACCAGGAGAGCGCCCGTGCCGACCGGAGCGCCGAACTTGTGCCCCGACAGGCTCATCGCGACGAGCCCCGACGAGCCCGCCGCATCGCCGCGCCACCGGTCGAAGGAGACGGGGAGGTGCCCGACCGCCCCGACGGCGTCGAGGTGCAGCGGCACCCCCGCGTCGGCGGCATCCTCGGCGAGCCGCGGAGCATCCTGCACCGTGCCGATCTCGTTGTTCACCACGAGCGCGGTCGCGAGCGCCGCTCCGGGCAGCGCACGCGCGAACGCGTCGCCGCCGATCCGGCCGGTCCCGTCGAGCGCCACGCGCCGCACCTCGGCGCCCTGGCCCTCCAGCCAGGCGACGGTGTCGAGGGTCGCGTGATGCTCTCCGTCCGGGAGGACGACGCCGGACGCCTCCCGGCCGCGTGACCACCACAGACCTTTCAGCGCGAGGTTCACCGACTCCGTGCCGCCGCCCGTGAAGACGACTTCGATCGGTTCGCACCCGAGCAGAGCCGCGAGGCGTTCGCGCGCGCCTTCGAGCATCCGCCGCGCCTCCTGGCCGGCCCCGTGCACGGACGAGGCGTTGCCCACCGCGGTGGACGCGGCGAGCCAGGCGTCGCGCGCGCTGTCGCGCAGCGGGGACGAAGCGGCATGGTCGAGATAGATCACGTTCTCCCGCCCTTCACGACACCGAGGCCCACCCGGGATGAGACCCGGGCCTCGGCCTTACTACTCTAGAGCGCATGGCCACCCCGAAGCCTCTGACCATCGCCCCCTTCCTCGACGCCCGGTACGACGGCCTCGGCGTGACGACGGGGCCCGACGGCGGGACGCTGCGGGTGTGGTCGGGCGAGGCGTCGGCGGTCGAGGTCGTGATCTTCGACGCGACCGACCTCGACTGGATCACCGCGGTCGTGCCGCTCGCCCCGATCGGCGACGGAGTGTGGACGGTGACCACTCCGGAGCTGCACCCTGGGGCGCGCTACGCCCTGCGCGTCGACGGGCCGGCGGGAGCGCGCAACCTCTTCAACCCGGAGACGCTGCTCCTCGATCCGTACGCCCGCGGCCTTGTCCCGGTGCGTCGCGGTGAGTGGCGGTCCGTGGTGGTCGACCTCCCCACCGCGCCGCCGGCGATCGACCGCCTCGCGACGCCGCTCGATCGGACCGTCGTCTACGAGGCGCACGTGCGAGGGCTGACCAAGCGGCATCCGGACATCCCCCCGGCGCTGCACGGCACGTACGCCGGGCTCGGCCACCCCGCGATGGTCGAGCACCTGACCTCGCTCGGGATCACCGCGGTCGAGCTCCTCCCGATCCACGCGTTCGACACCGAGCCGCGACTGCTCACGCAGGGCCTGACGAACTACTGGGGATACAACACCCTGAACTTCTTCACACCCCACGGCGCCTACGCGACGGCGGAGGCGCGCGCCGCCGGCCCGGAGGCGATCCTCGCCGAGGTGCAGACGATGGTGCGCACGCTGCACGCGGCGGGCATCGAGGTGATCCTCGACGTCGTCTACAACCACACGTCCGAGCTCGACATCGGCGAGCCGCGATCGAGCTTCCGCGGCATCGACAACTCCGGGTACTACCGCCAGCACGACGACGGGTCGTACATCGACGTGACCGGATGCGGTAACTCCGTCGACACCTCGACGGACGCCGCCGCGCGCCTCGTGCTCGACTCGGTGCGCTACTGGACGGAGGTCGTCGGCGTCGACGGCTTCCGCTTCGACCTGGCGACGACGCTCGGCCGGGACGCCGACCATGCATTCCGCGCGGACCACCCGCTGCTGCGCGCGCTCGTGGACGACCCCCGCCTGGCGGGCATCAAGATGATCGCGGAGCCCTGGGACGTCGGTATGGGCGGATGGCAGACCGGCGCGTTCGGCGCCGGGTGGAGCGAGTGGAACGACCGCTATCGCGACCGGGTCCGCAACTTCTGGCTGAGCGACGTCGACTACACGCGCCGCGCGGGCACCCCACCGGCGGGGGTGGGCGGCTTCGCGACGCGACTGGCGGGGTCCTCGAACACGTTCAGCGACGAGCGCGGCCCCCTCGCGAGCATCAACTTCGTGACGGCCCACGACGGATTCACGCTGCGCGACCTCGTGTCCTACGACGTGAAGCACAACCTCGGCAACGGCGAGCAGAACCGCGACGGGGCCGACACGAACCGCTCCTTCAACCACGGCGCGGAGGGGCCCACGGACGATCCGGCCATCCTCGCGACCCGCCGCAAGGCGATCCGCAACCTGCTGGGCACGCTGCTGCTGTCGGCGGGGGTGCCGATGATCACGGCGGGAGACGAGCTCGGACGCACGCAGCGCGGCAACAACAACGCCTACTGCCACGATTCGGACCTCACCTGGATGCACTGGCAGCTCGCTCCCTGGCAGGACGATCTGCTCGCCCACGCCCGGGCCCTGGTGCGGATCCGCCACGAGAACCCCGCCCTGCGCCCGGCGCGGTTCGCCCACGACTCCCGGGTCGTGCCGAGCGCCTCGATGATCGACTGGTACGACGAACACGGCGAGACGATGTCGCACGAGGGATGGACGAACCCGGCGCACCGCACGCTCCAGTACGCCGCGCGCTCGACGCCCGTCGACGAGGCGCCCAACGGGATCCTCCTCGTGGTCCACGGGAACGAGCGTCCGATCGACGTGACGCTGCCGCGCATCGACGGCGTCAACGCCTACACGTCGCTGTGGTCCAGCGTGCCGGAACGGCCCGACGACGCACTCCCCGCGCACGCGCCGGGCGACATCATCGCACTTCCCGGCACGGCTCTCCACCTGTTCCGCATGGAGTGACCGCGGCGGTAGGTTCAAGACGTGGCCTCGAAGAAGCGAACGTCAGAACCCCGGCCGGAACCTGCCCCCAGCGTCCGCAGCCTTTCCGAGATCCCGGCCCGCGATGCGGCGCCCTGGAGCGGGGCGCCGGCCACGCGGATCGGACGCATCCCGCTGAGCCTGCCGCACCCGAGCGTTCCGGATGCCCGGTACCACCCCTCCGCGTACGTGGGCGAGGCCGTGCCGTTCCAGGTGACAGCGTTCCGCGAGGGCCATGACCTCATCGGCGTGCACGTGCGGCTCACGGCGCCGTCGGGCGCGGTGTCGCTGCATCGACTCTCGGCCCTGCACGACGGGTTCGACCGGTGGCGCACGAGTGTCGAGCCGCTCGAGCAGGGCCGGTGGACGTTCCGCTTCGAAGCGTTCGCCGACGACTTCGCGACCTGGGAGCACGCGGCGGACCTCAAGATCGCGGCCGGCGTCGACTCCGCCCTGATGCGCGAGATCGGCGCGCGCCTTCTGACGCGCGCGGCGACCGAGAAGGACCGCGGCGCCGCGCAGATCCGGGCTCTCCGCGCCGCCGCCGCAGCCCTGCGCGACGCGCAGACCTCCGACGAGGACGCTCTCGTCGTCGTGCGCGACCCGCAGCTCGCCGGCTTCTTCCGCGAGCGGCCGCTGCAGTCGCTCCTCACGGTCGGTCCCGACGAGGAGCTGCTCGTCGAGCGGGAGCGCGCCGGCGTCGGCGCGTGGTACGAGTTCTTCCCCCGGTCGGAGGGCGCGAAGCGCCTCAAGGACGGCACGATCAAGAGCGGCACGTTCCGGACGGCCGCCAAGCGCCTGCCGGGCGTCGCCGCCATGGGGTTCGACGTCGTGTACCTCGTGCCGGTGCACCCGATCGGCGAGACGAACCGCAAGGGGCGCAACAACACCTTGACCGCATACCCCGAGGACCCCGGATCGCCGTACGCGATCGGGTCCCCGGAGGGCGGACACGACGCCCTCCACCCCGATCTGGGGACGGCCGCCGACTTCCGCTTCTTCGTCCGCGCGGCGCGCGAACAGGGCCTCGAGGTCGCCCTCGACCTCGCCCTGCAGGCGGCGCCGGACCATCCGTGGGTCGCCGAGCACCCCGAGTGGTTCACGACTCTCCCCGACGGCACGATCGCCTATGCCGAGAACCCCCCGAAGAAGTACCAGGACATCTATCCGCTGAACTTCGACAACGACCCGGCGGGGATCTACGCCGAGATGCTCCGGGTCGTCCGGCACTGGGTCTCGCAGGGGGTCAAGATCTTCCGCGTCGACAACCCGCACACGAAGCCCCTGCAGTTCTGGGAGTGGCTCATCGGCACGGTCAACGCCGAGGATCCCGACGTCATCTTCCTCTCCGAGGCCTTCACCCGCCCCGCGGTCATGCGCTCGCTCGCGATGGTCGGGTTCCAACAGAGCTACTCGTACTTCACCTGGCGGAACACGAAGGCGGAGCTGGAGGAGTTCCTCGAATCGGTGTCGCACGAGACGAGCGACTACATGCGCCCGAACCTCTTCGTGAACACGCACGACATCCTCACCGAGTACCTGCAGTACGGGGGTCGTCCCGCGTACAAGATCCGGGCGGCGATCGCCGCGACCGCGGCGCCGATCTGGGGGGTGTACGCGGGATACGAGCTCATCGAGAACGTCGCCCGCCCGGGCTCCGAGGAGAACATCGACAACGAGAAGTACGAGTACAAGCTGCGCGACTGGGAGGGCGCGGAGGAACGCGGCGAGTCGCTCGCGCCGTATCTCCGGCGGCTCAACGAGATCCGCGCCGCGCACCCCGCTCTGCGCCAACTGCGCAACTGGTCGGCGCACTGGAGCGACGACGACGCCATCCTCGTGTACTCCAAGCACCTCGACGCCGCCCTCTCCCCCGACGGCCGCAGCGACACCGTCATCGTCGTCGCCAACGTCGACCCCCACTCGGTCCGCGAGACGACCGTGCATCTCGACACGCGGATCTGGGGCGTCGACCCGGGCACGCCGTTCGAGGTCGAGGACCTCATCACGGGGGCCACCTGGACCTGGAACCAGAACGCCTTCGTCCGTCTGGACGCGTTCGTCGAGCCCGTCCACATCCTGCACGTCAAGGAGGCTCGATGAGCACCGTATCCGACCAGATCCTCGACGCCGTCGCGAGCGGCTCGTACCACGCACCCCATGACGTGCTGGGGCTGCACGAGGGCCCGGACGAGACGTGGGTGATCCGTGCGCGGCGCCCCATGGCGGCGTCCGTGACGGCCGTCACCGATTCCGGGGCCGAGATCCCGCTCGTGCACGTGCGCGGCGGGGTGTGGGAGGGCGCGACGACGTCACGACCGGACTCGTACGAGATCGTCGCCGCGTACGACGGCGCTCCCGAGTACCGCAGTGACGATCCTTACCGGCACCTGCCGACGGTGGGCGAGATCGACCAGCACCTCATCCGGGAGGGCCGGCACGAGGAGCTCTGGAACGTCCTGGGCGCCCACGTCCGGCACTTCCCGGGCGTGAGCGGCGTCGCGTTCTCCGTCTGGGCGCCGAACGCACGCGCGGTGCGCGTCGTCGGCGACTTCAACTCGTGGGACGGTCAGCCGCACGCGATGCGGAGCCTCGGCTCGACGGGCGTGTGGGAGCTGTTCGTCCCGGGCATCGGCGCCGGCACCGCCTACAAGTACGAGATCCTCACGCCGCACGACGGGTGGATCCTGAAGGCCGACCCGATGGCGCAGTGGGCGGAGGTCCCGCCGGCCACCGCTTCGGTGGTCACCGAGTCCGCGTACCGCTGGGGGGACGACGCGTGGATGTCCGCGCGCGCGCAGCGCTCCCCCTCCGACCAGCCGATGTCGACCTACGAGCTGCACCTCGGGTCGTGGCGACCGGGGCTCGGCTACCGGGACGCGGCCGATCCCCTGATCGACTACCTCACCGAGGTGGGCTACACCCACGTCGAGTTCCTGCCGCTCGCGGAGCACCCCTTCGGCGGCTCCTGGGGCTATCAGGTGTCCGGGTACTACGCGCCCACCAGCCGTTTCGGGACGCCCGACGACCTGCGCTACCTCATCGATCGCCTGCATCAGGCGGGCTTCGGCGTGATCATGGACTGGGTCCCCGGTCACTTCCCGAAGGATGCCTTCGCGCTGGCCCGCTTCGACGGCCAGCCTCTCTACGAGCACCCCGATCCGCGGCGCGGCGAGCACAAGGACTGGGGCACCCTGATCTTCGACTACGGACGCAACGAGGTGCGCAACTTCCTCGTCGCGAACGCGCTGTACTGGCTCGAGGAGTTCCACGTCGACGGGCTCCGCGTCGACGCGGTCGCCTCGATGCTCTACCTCGACTACTCGCGCAACGAGGGCGAGTGGGAGCCGAACGAGTACGGCGGGCGTGAGAACCTCGAGGCCATCCGTTTCCTGCAGGAGGTCAACGCGACCGCCTACAAGCGCTACCCCGGCATCGCGATGATCGCCGAGGAGTCGACGAGCTATCCCGGGGTCACGGCGCCGACCAGCGCGGGCGGACTCGGGTTCGGCCTGAAGTGGAACATGGGGTGGATGAACGACACGCTCGTCTACTTCCAGCGCGACCCCATGTACCGCTCGTACCACGAGGGAGAGCTGTCCTTCTCGTTCGTCTACGCGTTCAGCGAGCACTTCGTCCTGCCGATCAGTCACGACGAGGTCGTCCACGGCAAGGGGACGCTGTTCACCCGGATGCCCGGCGACCACTGGCAGAAGCTCGCGAATGTACGCGCCTTCCTCGCGTACATGTGGGGCCACCCCGGCAAGCAGCTGCTCTTCATGGGCCAGGACTTCGGCCAGCTGTCCGAGTGGTCCGAAAGCCGGAGCCTCGACTGGTGGATCCTGGACCAGCCTCCGCACCGCCAGCTGCTCGACTTCGTCGGCGCCCTCAACCGCGTCTACAAGGAGCATGCTCCGCTGTGGTCGCGCGACGACGACGGTGCGGCTTTCCGCCGCCTCGGCGCTCCGACGTGGAATCCCAACGTCATCGCCTTCTCCCGTGTCGACCACCACGGCAACACCGTCGTCGTGGTGTGCAACTTCTCGGGCGAGCCGCTGAACGACTACGTCCTCGAACTGCCGGCGGGCGGCGAGTGGAGCGAGCTGCTCAACTCGGACGCCCTGCAGTACGGCGGATCCGGGGTCGGCAATCTCGGGACGGTCCACGCCGACCCGCAGGGCCGCGCCACGATGGTGATCCCCCCGCTCGGCGTGCTCTGGCTGGGCCACAGCTCCTGACGATGACGGCCCCCGCTCGGAGCGGGGGCCGTCATCCGGTCGAGATCAGAACAGCAGCGACGACAGCCGTCCGCGGGCGCGGATGACGCGGGGGTCCGCGTCGCCGACGAGGCCGAACAGCTCCAGAAGGCGCTCGCGCACCGGGCCTCGCTCGTCGTCCGGGAGGGCGGCGAACAGGTCGAGCAGACGCCCGAACGCGTCGTCCACGTGGCCGCCCGCGAGATCGAGATCCGCGACGGCGGACTGCGCGTCGACGTCGAGCGGAGCGGCCGCGGCGGCGGCCCGCGCCTCCTGCAGATCGAGGTGCTGGACCCGATCGAGCAGACGGACCTGTCCGAGACCCGCTCGCGCCTGCTCGTCGCGAGGGTTCTCCGCGAGGGCCGCCTCGTATGCCGTCACGGCGCGACCGTAGTCGCCCGCCTCGATCGCGTCGAACGCCTCCTGATGGAGCGGGGGCAGCGGCGGCTCGGCGTCGTCTTCCGCGTCGGGGCCGGGCTCACCGACGGGGACGACCCCCGTGACACCCTGTTGCGCGGCCAGCTGCAGCAGCTGGGCGAACACCTCGCGCACCTGCTGCTCGGGGACCGCCCCGGTGAACAGCGGCACGGGCTGTCCGGCGACGAGCGCGACGACCATCGGGATCGACTGCGCGCGGAAGCCCTGAGCCAGCTGCGGGTTCGCGTCGACGTCGACCTTCGCGAGCACGAGACGGCCGCCCAGCTCGGTCACGACCTTCTCCAGGATCGGGCTCAGCTGCGTGCACGGCCCGCACCACTCCGCCCAGAGGTCGACGACGACGGGAACGGTGCGGGAGAGCTCCAGTACCTGCCCGAAGCTCGCATCCGTGACGTCGAACACGAGCGAGGGAACGGCGCTCCCCCCGCCGGCCCCGGAGGCCGCCGAGGCGGGCTCCGCGGCGCGCGACCGCAACGCCGACAGGTCGACGGCGCCGCGCAGCACCGCTGTGGGATTCGGATCGCTCATCAGCCGACCACCTTCGCTTCGAGGACGTTGGACGAGTATCCCAAGAGCTGGATGCGCTCCTTGGAGCTCTGGCTCGGGACGAAGAAGAAGAGCTGGTTCGCGTAGGTCGTCGTGAACCCGGTCGCGGACTGGGCCACTCCGGCGAGCGTCTGCACGACCGGATACTGGTCGACCTTGATGACTGCGTCGGTGTTGGTCGGCGTCACGGTCTCGAGGTCGTCGACCGTCACGGCGACGATCGCCCCCGAGTCCAGGGTCGCCAGCGCGACGGGGGGCACGGTGCCCGCCTGCGCGGAGAACGTCATCGCCCCCGTCTGGGCGCCCGTCTGGTTGAACGTCTCGAGGCGGGAGGATCGGCTGGCGGCGAGCTGGGTCTGGAACGCGTCGTCGTCCTCGTCGAACTGCGAGGCGAAGGCGCTGCCGGATCCGTTCGTCACGACGTCGGCGTAGGCGGCGGCGAGATCCTTGGGGGCGATGGCGAGGAACGGCGAGTCTTCGGGGATCGGGATCGCTCCGACGTAGTCGGGGGCGAGGTTCAGCTTCGCATCCGAGGAGAGGTCCGCCAGGGTCGTCAACTTGTACGGGGACCAGGGGTCCTGCTGGGTCACGCTCATGATGACGTCGGGCTTGTCGGTCCCGCCGTCCGAGCCGCCCGCCGCGACGGCGAAGAAGGTCCGCGGCCAGTCGTCGTTCGCCTCCGGGAGGATGACCACGAGGTCGCCGCTCGGCACGGGGGGCAGAGCGGCCTGGTCGGCGATCGCGCCGCGGAGGGTGTAGTTGGTCGTGCGCGTCGCGAGCGCCGTGCCGCCGAGTCGGGCCGCCGCGGCGTCGGGGTCGCGGTTCTCATCGGCGGTGGCGACGTCGGTCGAGATCCGGCTGATGATCCGCTCGGCCTGCGCCTGCGTCACGACCGGGCTCCCCTGATCCTGCGGCACGACGACCGACGGCGTGGGCGACGGTGTCTCGGTGGGCACCAGGCGAGGCCAGGCGTCCGGAGAGCATCCGGTCGCCAGCATCGCCGAGAAGGCCAGGACCGGCACGGCGATGAGCGACCGCCGACCGCGGGTGAGCCCGCGCCGTGTCGGCGTCGCCGAGATCACGCCCTTGTCGGCGCCCTCCACCGCGAGGTCGATCGGTTCGGTGACCGGCAGCGGCAGCCCCTTGCGTCGAGGGCCCCGGGAGCGGCGCGCGTGCCGCACGCCCAGGACGTACAGGACGATGCCCGCCGCGAGCAGGATCGATCCGAAGACGATCAGAGGACCGGCCCAGGGCGTCTCGGTGCGCACGGGCCAGGTGAGGCTGAGCGACTGCGGCGCCGGGGCGGTGCCGTCGGTCGCCACGAGCAGGCTCATGTCGGCAGGCAGCTGGAGCTGGGTGATGAGGAGGTCGTCCTGCTCGAACTCGTCGAGCCACAGGTCGGAGCCGACCGGGGTGAGGGCCGGTTCGCCGGCGGTCGAGGTCTCGGCGGCGGCGACCGACTGCGAGGTGACCTCGCCGTCCGCGAAGCCGACGTGGGTGTAGTCGGCGCGGGCGAGCCACGCGTCCAGGTCGGCGGTGCGCCCGTAGGCGGCGAAGATCTTGCCGCTCTGCTGCACGCGGAGCGTCTGCGGCCCCTCGTGGCTGTCGAGCACGCTGCCGTCGATCAGGACGTACGGGGCGTCGCCGCTCACCTGGATCGCCTGGCTCTCGGACTTGGGTCCGACGAGAACCGTGCGCTGGGCGATGCCCGCACCGATCATGAGAGCGGCCAACACGAAGGCGACCACGGCCCACACGAAACGCACGAATCACACCTTCCTGAGCTCACCGACTCGGGCTCGGGAGCACACATCGACGTTCCAGCCTAGCGAAGAGGACCTGTGCGTCGCCCGGGAGGCGTGTCAACCCCGCGTCATGCGCGGGCCACGCCCACTAGTCTGCGTATCCTGACACCACGATCGGTGATCCTGAGGAGTTCGCGTGAAGCTGCACCACCCGTTCCGCACGGCCCTCGTCGCCACGCTCGGCGTCGGCGTCGGGATCCTGCTCATCACGAGCATCCAGTCGCTGTCGACGATCCTCCTCTACGTCGGGACGGCGCTCTTCCTGGCGCTGGGCCTCGACCCGCTCGTGTCGTGGCTCGAGCGCAAGGGGCTGCCCCGCTGGGCCGCTCTCCTCATCACGTTCGCCGCCGTCATCGCCGTCATCACGGGGATCGTGGTGATCGTGATCCCGGTGCTCGTCGGGCAGATCTCCCAGCTGATCGCGCAGATCCAGACGCTCGTCTCCCGCGTCGTCGACGGACAGTGGGACCCCGTGGCCGACCTGCACGGCTGGCTGCAGGCCACGTTCCCGACGCTGAAGGTGGACGAGGTCTTCTCGTACGTCGCCGACTGGGCGAACTCGCTGGACTACGGCAAGATCGGCGGCGCGGCGACCTCCGCGATCCTCGGCATCGGCGCCGGCATCATCGCCGGCTCCACCGGCGCGCTGATCGTCCTCATCCTGACCATCTACTTCACCGCCTCCACGCCGAACCTCAAGGCCGCCGTCTATCAGCTCGTCCCCGCGTCCAAGCGCGCGCGGTTCATCGACCTCTCCGAGCAGATCACCGCGTCGGTCGGACACTACGTCATGGGGCAGGTGACGCTCGGCGCGATCAACGGCGTCCTGAGCGCGATCTTCCTCTCCATCATCCAGGCGCCCTTCCCCGCCGTGCTCGCGGTCGTGGCCTTCTTCTTCTCGCTGATCCCGCTCGTGGGAACCCTCACCGGTTCCGCGATCATCGTGCTGACCTGTCTGATCCCCGGCCTCGGCTCACCGCTGACGGCGCTGGTGGCCCTCATCTGGTACGCGATCTACATGCAGGTCGAGGCGTACCTGCTCTCGCCGCGGATCATGAACCGTGCGGTCTCGGTGCCGGGAGCGGTCGTGGTCATCGCCGCCCTCGCCGGTGGATCCCTGCTGGGGCTGCTGGGAGCCCTTGTGGCGATCCCCGTGGCAGCGAGCATCCTGATCATCTACCGCCAGGTCGTCGTACCCCGCCAGAACGAGCTCTGACAGGCGCGCACGTCGCGCCGCGTCAGTCGTCCCACTCCGTGGCCAGCGGCAGCGCGTCGGGATTCACGGCGGCGACGATCTCGGTGAGCACGCGTCGGGTCTGGCTCTCCCCCACCCACAGGTGCTTGCCGCCCTCGACGGCGATCAGCACGGCGCCGGGGACCGCGGCGAACCGCTCGCGCGCCTCGGCGGGGCGCAGATAGTCGTCGAACTCGGGGACCAGGACCACCATCCGGCGGTCGTCGCCGGCCCAGGCCGCCACGTCGTCCGCCGTCGCCCGATGCAGCGGCGGCGACAGGAGGATGACGCCCTCCACGTCGTGATCGCGACCGTACTTGAGCGCCAGCTCGGTCCCGAAGGACCAGCCCACCAGCCAGGGGCGGGGAAGGGCGCGCTCACGGACGACGTCCATCGCCGCCGCGACGTCGAAGGCCTCGGCACGCCCGCCGTCGAACGCACCCTCGCTCGTACCGCGCGGCGACGTCGTCCCGCGCGTGTTGAAGCGGAGGACGGCGAGGTCGGCGAGAGCCGGCAGGCGCGCGGCGGCCTTGCGCAGAATGTGCGAGTCCATGAACCCGCCCGCCGTGGGCAGCGGATGCAGGGTCACGAGCGTCGCGACCGGCGCCGTGTGCTCGGGCAGGGCGAGTTCCCCGACCAGGGTCAGGCCGTCGAGCGTCTCGAGCTCGATGTCCTCGCGCCGGGCCGGGAGCAGAACGGGTCCGCGGATCTCCATGTCAGCCGATCCTCCAACAGGTCGTGTGCCAATGCCGCCTCGCGGCGAGATCCGCGGCGTCCCCCAGGACCCCATCGGCGCGCCAGGTCACCACGTGCGCGACGCCGGGCGACACGTCGCGTCGGCACCCGGGGCACGTGTAGGTCTTCTGCGCGGCGGCGGCGCTCACCGGCTGGATCGTCCACGTGACGCCGCGGCGCACCTCGGTGCGCTTCCAGCCGCTCAGCAGACGATCGAAGGAGTCGTCATCGGGTTCCGGACGACGACGGTTCGCGCGGGGCATCCGATCAGTACCACCCCACGGACTGCGAGTGACCCCACGCGCCGCACGGCGATCCGTAGCGCCCCGAGATGTACCCGAGGCCCCACGCGATCTGCGTCGCGGGGTTGGTCTCCCAGTCGGCGCCGGCCGACGCCATCTTGTTGCCCGGCAGAGACTGCGGGATGCCGTAGGCGCCGCTCCCGGCGTTGTAGGCGTTCACGCGCCAGCCGGACTCGCGATTCCACAGCGCGACGAGGCAGGAGAACTCGCCGTCGCCCCAGCCCCGCCCCTGGACCATCCCGTAGGCGATGGCCTGGGCGCTGCCCGGATCGGGGGCCACGAACGGCGGCGTCCAGACGGCGGCCGACTCGGCCGTCGCGCGCTCCGGCGTCGGTGTGGGCGTCGGCGTGGGGGTGACGTAGACCGTGTATCCCACGGCACCGCGGTCCATGGCGACCTCCGCAGTGACCTCGCCGAGGTAGGACTGCGCGTCGGCGAGCGTGCCGGCGTACAGCGACACGGGCGGGAGGTCGGCGGCGACGGCGCGCGGAACCGTGGCGCCGAGGGGCGCGAGGTACGCGATCCCGAAGCCCGCGACGGCGAGCACGGCGCCGACGCTGAGCATCCGGCGACGCCGCGACGGCCGGGGCGCCGTCGTACGGACGGCGGTGCGGGCGTGCGGGGCGACCGGGCGGTCGGCCGCGGAAGTCAACTCGGCGTCGGAGGTCACAGTGCTCCGATTCTACCCAGCGAGACGGGGCGACTCCACCCGGCTCGAGGGGCGACGCCACGACGGCGTCGCGGTGTCAGACGACGGCGAGCATGACCTCGATGACCGCGTCGAGGACCGCGTCGACCTGCGCCTCGCTGTAGCCGCCGCGCTGCATCCGGAAGGCCACGCCCCGCACCTGGTCGACGGTCACCGGCTCCCCGCTCTCGAGGAACCGGGCGATCTTTTCCGCCACGATGTCGACCTCGTCCACGCGATATCCGAAGCGGAGCAGACCGACGCGACGGAAGCGCCGACCCCGCGGCCGTGTGAGCCGGTCGAGCACCTCCTGGGCGAGCCTGCGCGACTGCCCGACCCACGCCCGCGCTCCGGCGCGGCTGAGCGCGTGCTCGCGCTCGCGGGCGGCGAACGCATCCTCGATACGGCCGAGCGCCGCATCCACGGCGCCGACCTGGTAGCCGCGCCGCACGAGCGGGAAGGCGACGGTGCGCACCGCGACGGAATCGATGTCGGCGGACTCCGGCGACTCGAACGCCGCACGTGCACGTTCGAGGAACGCGTCGACATCGCCGGGGCGATAGCCCTTCTGCCGTCCCGCGGCGTGCGGGAAGGGGGACGGGGCGGTCGCGATCTGATCGGTCATACACTCACCAGGGGGAAGAACAGGAAGTAGAGGCCGAGCGCCGCGGCCGCCGAGGGCAGGATGGAATCGAGGCGGTCGAGCACGCCTCCGTGACCCGGCAGCCAGGAGCTCATGTCCTTGATGCCGAGGTCGCGCTTGATCATGGACTCGCCGAGATCGCCGACGGTCGCGCAGGCGAGGATGACGACGCCGAAGACCGCGCCGACCCACCACGGCGCCTCGAGCACGAAGATCGCGTAGACGACCGCGACCGCGGTGGTCGCGACCGCCCCGCCCGCGAAGCCCTCCCACGTCTTCTTGGGACTGATCCGAGGTGCCATCGGGTGCGATCCGAACGCGAGACCGCTCGCGTAGGCGCCGGTGTCCGCGACGACGACGACGAGGATCATCCCGAGCACCCACCACTCGCCCTGCTCCTGGCGCAGCAGCACCAGCGTGAGCGAGCCGAGGAAGGGGACGTACAGCGGCATGAAGCCCGACACCAGGACATCGGTGAGGACGTCGCCGTAGCTGCGGCCGTCCGCCGCCGCCATCTGCGCGAGAAGACGCCAGATCACGACCGCGACGACCGATGCGAACGTGACGACCAGATGCGTCCAGTGCCCGACGAAGTACCCGGACAGCATGATGAGGCCGCCGACGACGAGCTGCGGGACGAGATCGACGCGACGACCCGCCGTCTGCAGCGCCCGCGTGAACTCGAAGACGCCGAGGAGGCACACCGGGATCGCGAACAGCAGGAAGGCCCACTTCACGAACAGCAGCGACGCGAGCACGAGCGCGCCGACCCCGACGCCGATCACCGTCGCCATCAGGAGGTTGCGCCCCGTGCGCGCGTTGATGCGGTCGTTGACCTGCTCGAAGTCCGCGCGGGCCTTGTCGATCTGGTGCTCGAACTCGCTGCGCGCGGCTCGCACATGCTCGCCGAAGGCCGTCGAAGGGTCCGCCGGTCGACGGCCCGTCGCTCGGGTCGGGGGTGCCTCCTCCCCGGTGTCGGGTGCGTCGGAGGGATCGCTCATCGCGTCAGACCTCGAGGAGTTCAGCCTCTTTGCGCTTGAGCGCCTCGTCGATCTCGTCGACGTGCGAGCGCGTGAGCGCGTCGAGCTCCTTCTCGGCGCGAGCGAGCTCGTCCTCGCCGACCTCGCTCTTGAGGCCGTCCAGCTCGTCCTTGGCCTTGCGTCGGATGCCGCGGAGGTGCACCTTCGCGTCCTCGCCCTTCGTGCGCACGAGCTTGACGTACTCCTTGCGACGATCCGCGGTGAGCTCGGGCATCGTGACGCGCACGAGGTTGCCGTCGTTCGTCGGGTTCACGCCGAGGTTCGGAACGTCGCGGATCGCCTGCTCGATGGCCTTGAGCGCGGACTTGTCGTACGGGGTGACGACGAGCGTCCGCGCCTCGGGCGCGTTCAGCGACGCCAGCTGTGACAGCGGCGTCGGGGACCCGTAGTAGTCGACCATCACCTTCTGGAACAACTGCGGGTTGGCACGCCCCGTGCGAACGGTCGCGAAGTCGTCCTTCGCGGCCTCGACGGCGCGATCCATGCGCCCGGTCGTGTCGGCCAGGATGTCGGCGATCACGGTCACTCCATTCGTTGGTGCTTCGTTGACGATTCTAGTGGCGCGCTCGTGGTCAGACCGTGACCAGCGTGCCGATGCGCTCTCCGAGCAGGGCGCGGGTGACGTTGCCCGCCGGCTCCATGCCGAACACGCGCATGTCGATGCCGTTGTCCATGCACAGGCTGAACGCGGTGGAGTCGACGACCTTGAGGCCGCGCTGCAGCGCGTCCTGGTAGGTGATCTCGTCGATGCGCACGGCCTCGGCATCCTTCTTCGGGTCGGCGGTGTAGACGCCGTCGACCCCGTTCTTGGCGACGAGCACCTCGTCCGCGCCGATCTCCAGTGCGCGCTGCGCGGCGACCGTGTCGGTGGAGAAGTAGGGCAGTCCGGCCCCCGCGCCGAAGATGACGACCCGGCCCTTCTCCATGTGGCGCTCGGCCCGACGCGGGATGTACGGCTCGGCGACCTGGGTCATCGAGATCGCGGACTGCACGCGCGTCGCGGCTCCGGCCTGCTCCAGGAAGTCCTGCAGGGCGAGCGCGTTCATCACGGTGCCGAGCATGCCCATGTAGTCGGCCCGGCCGCGGTCCATGCCGCGCTGGCTCAGCTCCGCACCGCGGAAGAAGTTGCCGCCGCCCACGACGATCGACACCTCTACGCGGTCGACGGCCGCGGCGATCTCCCGCGCGATCTGGCCCACGACGTCCGGGTTGACGCCGAGCTGGCCTCCCCCGAACGCTTCGCCGGACAGCTTCAGCAGGACGCGGCGGCGTCCGGTGTTCTCATCGATCACGGGGGGTTCCTCTCGTCGGGTTGCAGACTATCGAAGCGGGCATGGAAAAGGGGCCCGCATCGCGAGGAATGCGGACCCCTTCCGGCGACTTACGCGCCGACCTTGAACCGGGCGAAATCGGTGAGCGTCAGGCCGGCGTCTCCGGCGACCTTCGCGACGGACAGCTTGTTGTCCTTCGCGTAGTCCTGGTCCAGGAGCGCGACCTGCTTGAAGAACGCGTTCACGCGGCCCTCGACGATCTTCGGCAGAGCGGCCTCGGGCTTGCCCTCGTTGCGGGAGATCTCGGTGACGATCTCGCGCTCCTTCTCGACCTCGGCGGCGGGGACGTCCTCGCGCGTGAGGTAGGTCGGGTTCGCGAACGAGATGTGCTGCGCGATGGAGCGCGCCGTCTCGGCGTCGTCGCCCGTGTAGGCCAGCACCACGCCGACCTGCGGCGGCAGGTCCTTGCTCGTCTTGTGGAGGTAGATCTCGAACTTGTCGCCCGAGATCGTGCGCACGCGGCGCAGCTCGACCTTCTCGCCGATGATCGCGGCCTCGTCCGAGATGAGCTCGGCGACCGTCTGCGACCCGGCGGGCGCGGCGAGCGCGGCCTCGACCGAGTCGGCGTCCACCGCGGCGGCCGCCTCGAGGACCTTGTCGGCCAGAGCGATGAAGCGCTCGTTCTTCGCGACGAAGTCGGTCTCGGTGTTGAGCTCGAGGATCGTCACCTTGTCGCCGTGCGCGACGGCGGTCACGAGGCCCTCGCTGGTCGAGCGGTCGGCACGCTTGGCGTTGCCCTTCGCGCCCTTCAGACGCAGGATCTCGACGGCCTTCTCGAGGTCGCCGTCGGCCTCCTCGAGCGCCTTCTTGGTGTCGACCATGCCCGTTCCGAGCTGCTCGCGCAGCGTCTTGATGTCGGCGATGGTGAAGTTTGCCATGGGTGGTGGCTCCTTGGTTTCGATGAGTGGATGCCGGTGCGGGACCGACGCGATTCGCGACGATCCCGCACCGAGAGGTGTGTGAGCCTTACTCGGCGGCGACAGCCGCGGCGTCGCCTTCGGCCTTCGCCTCGGCGCCCGCCTCGTCGGCGGCCGACTCGGTGGCGATGGTCTCGACCTCGGCCACGTCCGTGACGATCGTCGCGTCGGCGGCGGGCTCGGTGGGGGCGCCACCCTGCTCGAGGAGCTCGCGCTCCCAGTCAGCCAGCGGCTCGGCGTCGGCGGACTCGTCGGTCGGCTGGTGACGCTGGATCAGGCCCTCCGCCGCGGCGTCGGCGATGATGCGGGTGAGCAGACCCACCGAGCGGATCGCGTCGTCGTTGCCCGGGATCGGGAACTGGAACTCGTCCGGGTCGGCGTTGGTGTCGAGGATGCCGATCACGGGGATGCCGAGCTTCTTGGCCTCGTCGATGGCGAGGTGCTCGCGCTTGGCGTCGACGACCCACATGGCAGACGGCGTCTTGGTGAGGTTGCGGATGCCGCCGAGCGACTTGTGCAGCTTGTCGAGCTCGCGCTTCTTGAGCAGGAGCTCCTTCTTCGTGAAGCCCGAGTCGGCCGGGTTGTCGAAGTCGAGCTGCTCGAGCTCCTTCATGCGGGCGAGGCGCTTGCTCACGGTCGAGAAGTTCGTGAGGAGGCCACCGAGCCAGCGCTGGTTGACGTAGGGCTGGCCCACACGGGTCGCCTGCTCGGCGATGACTTCCTGCGCCTGCTTCTTGGTGCCGACGAACAGGATCGTGCCGCCGTGGGCGACCGTCTCGCGCACGTACTCGTACGCCTTGTCGATGTATCCGAGCGACTGCTGGAGGTCGATGATGTGGATGCCGGAGCGCTCCGTGAGGATGAAGCGCTTGACTTTCGGGTTCCAGCGGCGGGTCTGGTGCCCGAAGTGGACGCCGCTGTCGAGCAGCTGGCGGATCGTGACGACGGCCATGGCCGTTCTCCTTCGTGTAGGTTTCTCGCTCGGCCGGACGGCCGATGCTCCTGGTGCCCGGCGCACACCCGCACTCCGCGGACGGAGAGACCTGTGGGTGTGGATGCCGCGCCGACGGACCGGGACGATCCGCGACGGCGCTCTGGGCACGCGTAGTCACCCCGACGAGCGGGGTGCATCGTCCAGTGTATCAGCCGGCGGCGTGCCGGACTGCGCGGCGCGGCATCATCCTCTCCTCCCCCGTGAACCGATCCGACCATCCGTCCCCGGGCGGCCACGACCCGGTCTCGGCACGGTGGCGGGCACGGCACAGTCGGGACATGGCCGCACCCACGACCCCCACGCCGGCCGCGAGACGAGCCCGCACGCGGGCCTTGCGTCGCGGCGTGGCCGTGGCGATCCTCGCCGCGCTGTGGACGGGATCGGGCCCCGCCTGCGGCGACTCGGCGCACGCCGGTGCCGCCGCAGCGGCGCCGGTCACGGAGGAGGGGCTCGCGGCGCCTGTCACGGAATGGCGATGGCGATGGCCCGTCCTGCCGGTCCGCATCACGAGCCGGTTCATCGCGCCCGCCCATGCCTATGCGCCGGGGCACCGGGGCGTCGATCTCGCCGCGGACGTCGGTGCCGACGTGGTCTCTCCCGCCGCGGGGACGGTCGCGTTCTCCGGACGGGTCGTCGACCGCGGCGTCGTGACGATCGACCACGGCGAGGGTCTCGTCTCCACTCTGGAGCCGGTGGTCTCCGCTCTTCCGATCGGCAGCGTCGTCGCCGCGGGAGAGGTCGTCGGCCGTGTCGATCGAGGCGGTCACGCGGAGCTCGGGACCCTCCATCTGGGGGTGCGCGAGGAGGGCGCGTACATCGACCCCCTGCGACTGTTCGGCGATCTTCCGCACGCCGTGCTCCTGCCCTGCTGCTGAGGAGTCAGGCGTCCCCGACCGCGTTGCCGTCGCCGCTGATCTGTGTGGAGCCGACCCGCGTCCCCTCCACGGTGTTGCCGTTGCCGAAGACCGTGACGGCTCCGATCTCGCCGCTGCTGGACACCGTGTTCCGATCGCCCCGCACGGCGGCACTGCCGATCGCGCCGCTCGTGACGCGGCTCCCCTGGCCCTCGAGCGTCAGGTCGCCCAGCGCTCCGACGTCCACGCCGATCCCCTCGCCGCGAACGGTGAGACTCCCCACGACACCGGAGAGGCGCACCGTGATCCCCTCGCCGGACACCTCGACGCGCGCGCAGTCGTCGCTGACGACGTAGGCGCCGCCCTCACCGCTGATCGCCGCGAGTCCCTCGGAGCAGGGGGCGACCGTGCCGGACCCGGCCTCGAGTGCAGACGTCGGTGCCGTGGTGGGTGACGCGGTGGGCGCCGCGGCCGTCGGGCGGGCGGTCGCGCTCGGCTGCACCTGCGACGTCGGCGACGATGCGTCGTCGTCCGGGACCACCGTCGCGCGCGGCGACGAGTGCGCCGCGCATCCGGAGAGCAGCGCGAGCGCGGCGGCCGCTCCGACGAGGGATCGGACGGCGCGTCGGGTCATCGTGGCCATGCGCCCAGCGTACGCGCACGCGTGTGGCGGCCCGGGCCGGTCGGCGGCGGTCTCAGGCGCGGGGATGGGCGAGGCGGTAGGCGGCGGCGAGGCGCTCGGCCGACACGTGCGTGTAGATCTGCGTCGTCCCGAGACTCGCGTGACCGAGCATCTCCTGCACGGTCCGCAGGTCGGCTCCGCCGTCGAGGAGGTGGGTGGCGGCGGAGTGGCGGAGCGCGTGCGGGCCGATCGTCTCCGCGCCCACCGCGGGGGCCACGGCGCGCGAGACCACTCCGTAGGCGGCACGGGTGCCGAGCCGGCCTCCGCGCACCCCGAGGAAGAGCGCGGCCGTCCCGTCCCCCCGGGCGACCAGCGCCGGGCGGGCACGGGCGAGATACGCGTCCAGCGCGCGGGCCGCGGGTTCTCCGTACGGGACGACGCGTTCCTTGGCCCCCTTGCCCATGACGCGCACGACACGGCGGTCGAGGTCGAGGTCGTCCACGTCCGCCCCGCACAGCTCCGCCACCCGCAGCGCCGAGGCGTAGAGGATCTCGAGGATCGCCGCATCCCGCAGCGCGATCGCGTCGCCGCCCGCCGCGCGAGCGGACGCGGCGTCCAGCACCGCGTCGAGAGCGGGGGCCGCCGCCACCTTCGGCAGCGTACGACCGCGTTTGGGCGCGACCAGTCGCAGGCTCGGGTCGGCGCGGACGAGCCCCGCGTCGAGGGCCCATGCGAAGAATCCGCGCGCGGACGCGGTGCGACGCGCCAGCGTCGATCGCGCATCGCCGCGTCGCGTCGCCGACCACAGCCAGTCGCGGAGGGCATCGAGGTCGACGTCGCCGAGGTCGGCGTCGCCCACGGCATCCGCGAGGTCGCGCAGGTCCGCGGAATAGGCGCGAACCGTCGCGGGCGAGAGCCGGCGCACCTCGGCGAGGTGCGTCGCGTACGCCTCTGCTGCCCGTGTCAGTCGCACTCCCCCAGCATGCCCGCGCCCGGGGTCTCCCGTGCGCCGCGGAAGGCGTGTCGGCCAGAGCCGGAGCGGGGGGTCGCCCGCGCCCATGCCCGCACGGCATCGAGGTCGTAGGAACGGCGTGCGGGTGCGGCGTGGGATCACGGCGTCGCGAGCACGGGTCGGGAGCGCACGACGAGCCCGACGGTCACGGGATGCCGCCCGCCGTTTCCGCTCGCGCGGGACGGACCCACCCGGAGGGCGTTCGCGCGGCGCGTCCCTCCAGTTCGAGCAGGCCGAGGAGCGCGGCGGCCTCCTCGGGAGCGAAGCCGGCTCGACGCGCGACCTCCCCGACCGTGCGCGCGGAACGAACGCTGAGGGCGTCGAGGATGCGCGTCCTCTCGCCGGTGTACTCGCCGCCGGTGTCCGCGGACCGGACTCCCCTGGCGTCCGCCCCCTCCTGAACGCCGAGGAGGTCGCGCACATCGTCGATGCCCGTGATGCAGACGGCGTCGCCCTCTCGCAGCAGCCGGTGGCATCCCATCGAGGATGCGCTCGTGATCGGACCGGGGACGACGCCCACGGGCCGGCCGAGCGCCTGCGCGTGGTGCGCCGTGTTGAGGGCGCCGCTGCGCCATCCCGCCTCGACGACGACGGTCGCGTCGCTCAGCGCGGCGATCAGTCTGTTGCGCGCGAGGAAGCGATGCCGGGTCGGCGCCGTCCCGCACGCGACTTCGGCGATGACCGCGCCGGTCGCCGCGATCCGGTTCAGCAGATCGGCGTGACCCGCCGGGTAGGGACGCTCGATGCCCCCGGCCATGACGGCGACCGTCGGACCGCCGGCGGCCAGCACCGCCCGGTGCGCGGCGGCGTCGATGCCGTACGCGGCGCCGGAGTAGACGACGTGCCCGGCGCCCGCCGCATCGGCGCCCAGCTCCGCCGCCACGTGTTCGCCGTAGCCCGTCGCCGCGCGCGAACCGACGATCGCCACCGCCGCGGGCGCGGTGTCGAGCGCGGCCGGATCGCCCCGCACCCAGAGGCACAGCGGGGCGAAAGGGCCCAGATCGTCGGCCCGGCACGGCCACGGCGGGTCGCCGGGGACGATCAGGTGCACTCCCGCGCGACGGGCGTTGGCGAGCGCCGTCGCGACGCCGCCGAGCCGCGGATGCCATCGACGGCGACCGGCGGCGAGTTCTTCCGCCGAGACGCCCGCCTCGTCGAGCGCGCCGTCGGCGCGTCCGGACGCGGCGAGCTCGAGAGCCGCCGCCGCCCCGTGCGTCCGCACGAGCGTGCCTGCGATCCGGTCTCCGGGTTCGGTGAGCACCGACCAGATCGTGCGCGCGTAGGCGGCGATGGTCGCCTCGTCGTCGCGCCCACCGGCGAGCGCGCCCAGCTCCCGCCGCGCGACCGCGATGCTCAGATCCGGGCCGGTCATGCCGACGCTCCGCGCTTGAGGTAGAGCGCTCTGCCGATGTCGGCGGCGTCGAGGTGCTCGCGCCCGGCCATGTCCGCGTTGGACCATGCCACCCGCAGCACCCGGTCGTACCCGCGGAGGGTCAGCGCTCCGCGGTGCAGCGCGACGTCGAGCGGCCGACGTATCTCGGCCGACGGGGCGAGCGGGCCGTCGCGCAGCCAGGCTCCGGACACCTCCGCGTTCGTCCGCCAGGGCGTCCCCGCGAGACGTCGGGCGGCGCGTTCGCGCGCCGCCGCGACGCGGGCGCGGGCCTGAGCGGTGGTCACCCGGGCCTCGTCTCCCGCGCGGAGCCGCGCGACGCGCTGCAACTGGAGCTCGATGTCGATGCGGTCGCGCAGCGGTCCGGAGAGCTTCCCGAGGTACCGACGGATCGCCAGCGACGGGCAGCGGCACTCCGCCTGCGGCACGCCGTAGTTGCCGCAGGGGCACGGGTTCGTGGCGAGCACCAGCTGGAACCGCGCCGGGAACACCGCGCGGAACCCCGCCCGGTGGATCTCGATGCGGCCGGACTCCAGCGGCTGCCTGAGGGCGTCGAGGGCATGCGCGCCGTACTCGCCCGCCTCGTCCAGGAACAGCACGCCGCCGCTCGCGCGTGCGATCGCACCCGGACGGACGGCCCGGCTGCCACCGCCGACGAGCGCCGCGACGCTCGCACTGTGGTGGGGCGCCTCGAACGGAGGCGTCCGATCGAGCCGGGTCACGGGCAGGCCCGCAAGCGAGCGCAACGACGCCGCCTGCAGCGCGTCCTCGTCGTCGAGACCGGGGAGGATCCCCGGGAGTCGCCGCGCGAGCATCGTCTTGCCCGCGCCCGGCGGACCGCTCATCAGCAGGTGATGCCCGCCCGCCGCGGCGAGGATCAGCGCATCGACGGCGTCGCGCTGACCGACGACGTCGACGAGGTCGGGGCTCTCCTGTGTCTCGGAGGGCGAGCCGCCGGGATGCGGCACCGGCTCCACCTCGATGTCGTCGACCTCTCCGCCGTGGTGGCGGACCGCGTCGCGCAGCGCCGCGGCCGCGACCACCTCGATGCCCGGCACGAGCTCGGCCTCGGCGCGGTTCGCGTGCGGCACCATGACGCGCCGCATGCCGGCGCGCGCGGCGGCCGCGACCGCGGGGAGGACACCCGGGACGGGTCGTACCCGACCGTCGAGACCCAGCTCCCCCAGGTGTGCGGTGCGGGCGAGCGAGGAGACGTCCATCGGCGTCTCGGTCGCGAGTGCGGCGACCGCGATGGCGAGGTCGAGTGCCGTCCCGTGCTTGGGGAGACGGGCGGGCGACAGGTTCACGGTGAGGCGTCGTCGGGACAGCGGCAGTCCGCTGTTCGCGCACGCATTGTGCACGCGCCGGTGCGCCTCGCCGATCGCGCGGTCCACGAGTCCGATGATGTCGAATCCCGGCGTCTGGGCGGAGAGGTCGGCCTCCACCTCGACGAGATCCCCGTGCAGACCCGTCAGGACGACGCCCCACGTGCGCGCGACGCTCATCCGAGGTCCTGCAGGTGCTCGAGCCGGGCGGTGGCCGGATCCTCACCGGTGATCCCGATCACATCGATCCGGAGTCGGCGGTGGCGAGCGGTCTCGGGGTGGGCACGGGCCCAGGCCGCGCACAGTCGCCACAACCGGTCGCGTTTGCGCCGATCGACGGCCTCGAACGGGTGACCGTACAGCGCGGTGCGCCGCGTCTTCACCTCAACCACGACGAGGTCGGCGCCCCGCACCGCGACGATGTCGATCTCGCCGGCGGCACACCGCCAGTTGCGATCCCGCACCTCGAACCCGAGGCTCCGAAGGTAGGCGGCGGCTCGTTCCTCGCCCGCCCGACCCCGCTCATCCTTGTCCGCCATGACGGCATCGTGCCCGCTCCGACCGGCGGGGCGGGGGCGCGATCGGCGATCCGTGGACGATCGGGCTCCCGTCCCGTCTGGGGAGGAGCCGGCATCGAGCGCTCAGACGGAGCGCTCCCCGTTCAGGAGTCGAGCGAGAGCTCGTCGGGCAGCTCGAAGTCGCGGCGCTGCAGCTCTTCGACGTTGACGTCCTTGAAGGTCAGCACCCGCACGCTCTTCACGAAGCGGTCCGCGCGGTAGATGTCCCACACCCACACGTCGGTCATGGAGATCTCGAAGTAGAAGTCGTGCTCCGTGTCGCGGCGGACGACGTTGACGTCGTTCGCGAGGTAGAAGCGTCGCTCGGTCTCGATCACGTACTGGAACTGCGATACGACGTCGCGGTACTCCTTGTACAGGGCAAGCTCGAGTTCGCGGTCGTAATCCTCGAAGACTTCGTCATCCATGGTGGATCCAGTCTAGGCGCGCGTCAGAACAGCGTCGGTGCGTCCGCGATGGCCCACGACGCCCGGTGATGGATGCTCAGACCGTGCGACCGGATCGCGGAGCGGTGATCCGCGCTCGCGTATCCCTTGTTGTGCGCCCACCGGTACACCGGCAGATCGTCGTGCAGCCGCACCATCAGGTCGTCGCGCGCCACCTTGGCGAGCACCGAGGCGGCGGCGGCCGACGCGCAGTCGCGGTCCGCCTTGACGATCGGCTGGACGCGCAGCGCACCGCCCCCGGCGGGCGTGATGTAGTCGTGGTTCCCGTCGAGGATGACGACCGCCTCCTCCGGCACGACGCCCGCCGTCCGCAGTCCATCGACCGCCCGCAGGGCGGCGAGGCCCAGCGCGCGGATGATTCCGACCTCGTCGATCTCGGCGGCCGAGGCCCAGCCCACGGCGGAGGCGCCCACCCATGCCGCAGCCCGTTCGGCCACCGCGGGACGGCGGAGTTCGGGCACCAGCTTGGAATCGCGCAGTCCCTCCGGCACCCGCCGCCGCGCGCGGGCCGCGTCCACCGCGACGGCCCCGACGGCCACCGGCCCGGCGACGGCTCCCCGGCCGACCTCGTCGCACGCGATCACGAGCGCGTGCTCGCGCAGCAGTCGTCGCTCGACCGTGAGCCGAGGCGAGACGACGCTCATCCGTCCGCTCCGGCGGGCACCCCCTCGAACACGCCGTGGTGCGTGTCGAGCGTCCCGAACCGCGGAAGCGGCCAGGTGATCAGGAACGCACGCCCCACGACGTTGTCGAGCGGGACGAAGCCGTGCGAGGGCTGCTCCATGTTGAACCGGGAGTCGCGGGAGTGGTCGCGGTTGTCGCCGAGGACCCAGAGGGACCCCCGCGGCACGGTGACGTCGTAGGGCACCGGCTGCGGCGCACTCTGGCCCGGCGCGAGGTCGAGATACGGAGTCTCGTCGATCGGGGTGCCGTTGACGGTGATCTGGCCGAGCGCATTGCAGCACACGACGTGATCCCCGCCCACGCCGATGATGCGCTTGATCAGGTGCTCGTCGCTGTCCGACGCGGTGATGCCCACGAGCGACAGCAGCCAGTCGCCGAACTGCACCAGCGGTGGCCCCGGCGGCGGCGTGGGGACGGTGTCGAGCCATCCGCCCGGATCGCGGAAGACGACGATGTCGCCCCGGTCGTACCCGGTGAACCGCGGGGTCAGCTCGTCGACGAGGATCCGGTCCTTGACCATCAGGGTCTGCTCCATCGAGCCGGACGGGATGTAGAACGAGCGCACGAGGAACGTCTTGATCACGAACGAGACGAGCACCGCGACGACGAGGATGACGAGGATGTCGCGTACGAGCGGCCAGACGCCCCGGCGACGTCTCGGTCGGATCTGGGTGCCCACCGCGGCACCCGTTCCGGGGCTCGCCACACTGTCGGAGGTCATGCACGTCCTTCTCGCCGGCGCACCGCGAGTCGGTCGCGCACCCTCAAGGGTCGCACATCCGACGCGAACCGAAGCGCCGCGCCGCGTGCCGTGTCCGCACAGACGACGAGCCCCGGACGGCGCGGGGCCGGTCCGGGGCTCGTGGTGCGGCGGGCAGTGCCCGGGGCGCGTCAGTTGTCGCGCTTCTCCTTGATCTTGGCCTTCTTGCCGCGGAGGTTGCGCAGGTAGTAGAGCTTGGCACGACGCACGTCACCGCGCGTGACGACCTCGATGTGGTCGATCACCGGGGAGTGCACCGGGAAGGTGCGCTCGACGCCCACCTGGAAGCTGATCTTGCGGACCGTGAAGGTCTCGCGCACGCCATCGCCGGAGCGGCCGATGACGACGCCCTGGAACACCTGCACGCGCGAGCGGTTGCCTTCGGTGATGTTCACGTGCACCTTGACGGTGTCGCCGGGGGCGAAGGCGGGGATGTCGGAGCGGAGCGAGGCCGCGTCGACGGAGTCGAGGATCTGCATGATCGTCACTTCCTGCGACCGCCACAGGTCGATCGCGAGAGTTTGAAGGGAAAGGATGGTGTGTGCCCGAGGCGTCGGATCCCGACACCGTGCTCCCCTGAGGCAGAGCCTGGTCAGGGCACAAACAGCTATTCTGCCACGGATGCGGCGCCGCACCAAAACGCGTCGGGCGCGCCAGCCGCGCCTCGCCTCATGCCGCGGGCGGCGCGCCCTTCTCGCGGACGACGATCACCTCGGGGTCCACCGCGGACGTCTCGCCCCGGGCCTCGGGGGCGGGGACGTAGCCCATGCCCGCCGGGGTCCGCAGCACCACGCCCATGGGCCGGGCCTCGCGCCACAGCTGCGCCAGCACCCCCCAGAAGGCCACCACTCCGACGGCGACGGTCAGGCCGAACAGCGCCCACCACCACGGGTTCGAGAAGAAGCCGAGCGCGACGATGAGCACGTTCCAGCCGCCGATGAGACCCATGTCGGTCCACGAGACGGCGCGCTCCGCGCGCGCCGTGCCGCGCGCGCGGACGAGCAGGCTCAGCACCAGCTGGCCGATGAGGACGATCGGGGCGGACAGCAGCACCCACAGCAGCGACAGCGGATTGGCGCCGAAGACGATCCATCCGACGAACAACCAGGCGGGCAGGGCGAATGCGCCCGGTATCAGCCACCGATAGAACCCACTGCGCAGTGCCATGCCTCCGATGCTACGCCGACCCACCACAATGGAAGCTGACGAAAGGATCACGATGATCGAGCTGCGCACTCCGGCCGAGATCGAGGCGATGCGTCCCGCGGGGCGCTTCGTGGCGGAGGTGCTCGCGACCCTGCGGGACGACACCACGGTGGGGACCAACCTGTTGTCGATCGACCGCCGCGCGCACGAGATGATCCGCGCGGCCGGTGCGGAGTCGTGCTACATCGATTACCACCCGTCGTTCGGCGCGAGCCCGTTCGGCAAGGTGATCTGCACGTCGGTCAACGACGCCGTGCTGCACGGCCTCCCCCACGACTACACCCTCCGCGACGGCGACCTCGTCTCGCTCGACTTCGCGGTGTCCGTCGACGGCTGGGTCGCCGACTCGGCCGTCTCGTTCGTCGTGGGCTCCCCCCGCGACGAGGACCTCGCCCTCATCGACACCACCGAGCGGGCGCTCCATGCGGCCATCGGCGCCGCGGTCGCCGGCGGTCGCATTGGCGACATCTCGCACGCGATCTCGCAGGTGGCCCGCGCCGACGGCTACTCCATCAACACCGACTTCGGCGGCCACGGGGTCGGCCGCACCATGCACGGCGATCCGCACGTCCCCAACGACGGCAAGCCGGCACGCGGATACCCGCTGCGCCCGGGCCTCGTGCTCGCGCTCGAGCCGTGGTTCCTGCAGACCACCGACGAGCTCGTGACCGACGCGGACGGCTGGACGCTGCGCAGTGCCGACGGCTCACGCGGCGCGCACGCCGAGCACACCGTCGCCATCACGGCGGACGGTCCCCTCATCCTCACCGACCGGTCGTTCCTCGGCGTCGACTGATCCCCACCCGCCTGCCCCGGGCCCGCCTGGCGCCCCGGGACCGCCTCGGAAACAGGCGGATCGGCCGAACCAGGACGATGCCGCGGCGAACCGTCCTGATCCGGACGATCATCCTGTCGCCGAAGGCGGGCGGGGCCGGTCATCCGCGTCGAGGGGCGCGGTGCAGGCCCTGGGCGATCGCCATCGTGACGGTGGCGATGACCTCGTCGGGCGAGAACAGCACCTGGACGAAGTCGAACCGCAGGACGGTGTAGCCGCGGAGGACGAGGCGGGCGTCGGCGCGCAGGTCTCGACGGCGGTCGGCGGCCTGGTGATGGGCGAACCCGTCCACCTGCAGCACGAGCCGCTCCCCCACGAGTCCGTCGACGCGATGGCCGTCGACGCGCACCTGCTGCCGCACGGGCACCCCGAGCGACCGCAGGATGCCGACGAACCGCGTCTCGATGCCGGAATCCGACAGCACGGAGGCGACGCTCGCGTACCGTGCGGCGGCGCTGCTGTGCCACGCCACGCGTCTCAGCTCGTCCGGATCCGCCGTGCGCGTCCGGATCGCCGACTCCCAGACGGCCAAGGCGTCCGGCGGCGGAAGGCACTGGGCCACATGGAACAGGATGTTCACGACGTCGTCCACGACGGCGTGCCGGGGCACGGGCCGGGGCCCGGCACCCCAGTGCAGCCGCAGGCCGTCCCCTGACAGGCGAGACGACGTCCGCGGCACCGCGACGTGGAGCGCATCGGCGCGCGCGGTCCACAGCCCGCGTCGGGCGGCGGCCGTCACGCACGTGAGTCGCCCTCCGACCTCGACCGCGCGCCGGATGCCCGCATCGCACGCGTCGGCGACCAGCCACGACCTGCGCATCCGCTCCAGGCGCCCCGCGGCGACCGCGAGGGCCATCGTGTGCGCGGAGTGTCCCGCCGCACGCAGGTCCGCGCTGTGCACGCTGCCCCCGCGGGCGCGGACCTCGCCCTCGAGGCGGAGCAGCGGATCGCTCGTCGTCATCCCCGCATCCTGGCCCGAGGGCGGATCCGTCGACGCCGGCGAACGCCCCGTTGTGGACGGATCCGGCGTCGCGCCTCCTGGGGAGGAGGAGACGGCATCCGCTCAGGACAGGACGAGCGGCCGAAACAGGATGACCGGGGTGCGGATCGTCCTGATGCGGGCGGATCTCCTGTCGCGGATCGACCCGGCGACTCCTCCCCGGCGGCGGGGGTCAGTCGGGCAAGAGGTCGGGGCGGCGCTCCCGCGTGCGCTCGACCTGCTGCTCGTGCCGCCACGCGGCGACCCGGCCGTGGTGGCCGCTCAGGAGGACATCCGGCACCTCGTAGCCGCGCCACGAGGCAGGTTTCGTGTACGACGGATACTCCAGCAGACCGTCCTCGTGGGATTCCTCGACGAGACTCTCGGGGTTGCCGACGACGCCGGGCACGAGCCGTCCGATCGCCTCGATCATCGCCATGGCGGCGACCTCGCCACCGTTGAGCACGTAGTCGCCGAGGCTCACGAGGCGCACCTCGCCGCGCGTCGCCGCGTACGAGAACACCCGCTCGTCGATGCCCTCGTAGCGTCCGCAGCCGAACACGAGGTGAGGGACCGAGGCCAGCTCGCGCGCCGTCGCCTGGGTGAACACCTCGCCCGCCGGCGACGGGAAGACGAACACGGGGGCCGCGTCGACGCCATCCGAGATCTCGTCGATCGCCTCGCCCCACGGCTCGGGCTTCATCACCATGCCGGCGCCGCCGCCGTAGGGGGTGTCGTCGACCGTGCGATGACGGTCGTGGGTCTTGTCTCGCAGGTCGTGCACGCGCACGTCCAGGATGCCCGCGCCGCGCGCCTTGCCGAGGAGCGAGACCTCGAGGACGTCGAAGAAGGCGGGGAAGATCGTGACGACGTCGATGCGCACGTCAGGCCTCGCCCGACTCGTCCTCGATCGCCGGGGCGGCCTCGTCGCGCGGAGCCTCGTCGTCATCGTCGACGAGCGGTTCGAACAGCCCGGCCGGCGGGGTCACGACGACCCGCCCGGCCGCGACGTCGACCTCGGGGACGATGGCGGCCACGAAGGGCACCAGCACCTCGGTGTCGCCGCCGCCCGCGGGCTGGACGACGAGCAGGTCCTGAGCGGGGAGGTGGTCCACCCGGATGACCCGTCCGACGGTCTGCCCGTCGCGCACGACGTCGAGACCCACCAGCTGGTGGTCGAACCACGCGTCGTCCTCCGCCGGGGCGCTCTCGTCCTGGTCGATCCAGAGGATCGCGCGGACGATGGACTCGGCGGCGGAGCGGTCGTCGACGTCGTCGAAGAAGACGACGGGGTGCGAGTTCATCCATCGGAACTCGCGAACGGTCACCGTCTTGCCGTGCCAGGGCGAGGCCTCGGGCACCTGCAGGGTGAAGACGGCGCCGGGGACGAATCGTCCGTCCGGGTCGTCGGTGTAGAGCTCGAGCTTGAGGGCGCCCTTGAGCCCGTGCGCCTTGACGAGTCGCCCGACGCGCAGCTGGGTGCGGGCCGGTTCTGCGGCGGCCACGTCAGTCGTCCGCGACGTCGACGCGCACGCGGGCGCCGTCGGCGAGGGCGGACACCAGGGTGCGCAGCGCCTTCGCGGTGCGGCCGCCGCGCCCGATGACCCGACCCCGGTCGTCGGGGTGCACACGCACCTCGAGGACGTCACCGCGAGGCGACGTGGAGGATCGGACGACGACATCGTCCGGGTGATCGACGATCCCCTTGACGATGTGCGCGAGCGCGGCGGACAGCAACGCGATTACTCGGCGTCGGTCTGCTCGGCGTCGGCCGCGGGGGCCTCCGCGTCCGCAGAGTCGGCGACGGGCGCCTCGGCCTTCTTCTCGGCCTTGGGCACGATGACGGACTTCTTGGCCGCGTCGACCTGGAAGTCGTCCTTGGCCTCGGCGACCTTGACCGTCGAGACGGCGTCCTTGTCGCCCTTGAAGCGACCCCAGTCGCCGGTGAGCTTCAGCAGCGCGGCGACCTGCTCGGTCGGCTGGGCGCCGACGGACAGCCAGTACTGCGCGCGGTCGGAGTCGACCTTGATGATCGAGGGCTCTTCGGTCGGGTGATACTGACCGATCTCCTCGATGACGCGGCCGTCGCGCTTGGTGCGCGAGTCGGCGACGACGATGCGGTAGTAGGGCGCACGGATCTTGCCGAGGCGCTTGAGACGGATCTTGACAGCCACAATTCTCCTGAATGGTGTTGTGAGGTGATGAACGTCGCCTGGAGCGTGGGGTGCACACCCGGCGGGAGCTCTGAGGTGGACCTTCTCCGCCGGATAGAGGGTCGAGCGGGAGGTCCAACCGTCCATTTTGCCAGATTGTGTCGGATGCCGCGAACCGAGCCGTCCGGCAGGTCGCGCGCATGCCAGACTGACGCCATGACGGTGACCTTCGCGACCTCCGCACGCTCCACCGTGGGCCTGGAGTGGGAGCTCATGCTGGCCGACCGTGCGTCGGGCGATCTCGTCGGGCGCGCGCCGGAGATCCTGCCCGAGCTCGAGGAGCGCACCGAGCACGAGCGCTACACGGTGACGGGCGAGCTGCTCACCAACACCATCGAGGTCACCAGCGGGATCGGCGACACCGTGGCGGCGGCCGTCGACGACATCGGCGACGCGATCGCACAGATCCGCACGCTGACCACACCGCGGGACATCGAGCTCCTGTGCGCGGGCAGCCATCCGTTCGCCCAGTGGTACGACCAGGACGTCACCGACAAGACGCGCTACCACAAGCTCATCCAGCGCACCCAGTGGTGGGGGCGCAACATGATGATCTGGGGCATCCACGTCCACGTCGGCGTCGACGACGTGTCGAAGGTCTTCCCCATCATCGGCGCCCTGGGGACCTACCTCCCCCACCTGCAGGCACTGTCGGCCTCGAGCCCGTTCTGGGCGGGCGAGCGCACGGGGTACGCCTCCAACCGCGCCCTCGTCTTCCAGCAGCTGCCGACGGCAGGGCTCCCCTGGCCGCTCACCGAGTGGTCGCAGTACGAGTCGTACCTCGACGACATGGTGCGCACGGGCGTCATGGAGGATGCCACGGAGGTGCGCTGGGACATCCGCCCCGCGCCGCGCTGGGGCACGATCGAGGTGCGCGCGTGCGACGGGATGTCGACCCTGCCGGAGCTCGCCGCCGTCGCCGCCCTCGTGCAGGTGCTCGTCGAGCATTTCTCGCGGGAACTCGACGAAGGCCGGGAGCTGCCCGCCCTCCAGCCGTGGTTCGCCCGGGAGAACAAGTGGCGCGCGGCGCGGTACGGGACGGACGCACGCGTCATCGTCGACACCGCGGGCACCCAGCGCCCCGTCGCCGAGCACCTGCGCGAGACGATCGAGCGGCTCGCCCCGATCGCCGCGGAGCTGCACTGCGCCCGCGAGCTGGCCGGCGTGACCCGGATCCTCGACGAGGGCGGCAGCTCGGCCCGCCAGCTCCTCGTCGCGGACGCGGCGGAGGGCGACCTGCGCGAGGTCGTCCAGCACCTGATCCGCGAGTTCCGCGCCGGACCCACGCTGCGCGATCATCTGCGGGCCCTCGCTCTCGGCGAAGACCAAGCTCCGCCCGCGTAGTCTGCCTCCATGGCCCGCCGCGCATCCGCCGTGATCCTCACCGTGTTCGCGTCGTCGGCTCTCCTGCTCACCGCCTGCGCGCCCGACCCCACCCCGCAGGACGTGCCGCGCGTCGCGCGCACGTACTCCGCTCCGGTCGCGACCCCGAACCCGACGGCGAGCGGCGCGAACCGGCTGCGCGTCGTGACGATCGGCGATTCGCTCATGTCGGGCTACGGACTCGATCTCGGCCAGGCGTGGCCGACCCTCCTCGCCAACAAGCAGCACGTCACGCTCACCAACCTCGCGTGCGGGGGCATGGGGTTCGTCGTCTCCGGCGACTGCGGCACCCCGTACTCCGGGCTCGTCCCGGCCCTCGCCGCCCTGCAGCCCGACGTCGTGATCGTCCAGGCATCCAGCAACGACTTCGGCGAGGACCCCGACGACGTGCGCGCCGAGACCATCACGACGGTGCAGGAGATGCGCGAGGCCGCGCCCGCCGCGCTCATCGTGGGCCTCAGCACGATCTGGAACGACGAGGACGATCTGCCCGACGAGGTGGCCTCGACCTCGGAGGACCTGAGCGACGCGATCGCGCTCGTCGACGGGATCTTCATCGATGTCGGGCAGCCGCTGCAGGACCATCCCTCGTGGATGCAGGACGACGACATCCACCCCACGGCGCGCGGTCAGCAGTCGATCGAGGAGACCGTGCGGGCGAAGCTCGTCGACGACGGCGTCCTGCGCTGACCCGCGGGGACCCGCCGCCCGCCCGCCGGCCGGGTGTCAGCCCTTGCCGAACAGCTTCTGGATCTCGGCGAGATCGGCCTCGCTCGGCTGCGGCGAGCCCGCTCCCGCGCCCAGGCCGAAGCCCGAGCCGGTGGGGGCGCTCTCCGCTGCCGCGGCGAGGCCTGCGTTCTCCGCGGCGCGCTTGGCGGGGTTGCCCGAACGCGATCCGCTCTTCGCCTTCTGCTTGTTGCCGCGCTTGGTCGAGGCACCCGGCTTGCCGCCCAGCGATCCCATCCCGGGGATGGACGGCACTCCGCCGCGCGCGACGGTCTTCATCATCTTGGCCGCCTGGTCGAACCGCTGCACGAGCTGGTTGACGTCGGTGACCGTCATGCCCGAGCCGCGCGCGATGCGCAGGCGCCGCGAACCGTTGAGGATCTTGGGGTTGCGTCGCTCGACAGGGGTCATCGACCGGATGATCGCCTCGGTGCGATCGATCTCCTTGTCGTCGAAGTTCTCGAGCTGCTGCTTCATCTGGCCCATGCCCGGGAGCATCCCGAGCATCTTCTTCATCGAGCCCATCTTCTTCATCTGCTGCAGCTGATCGAGGAAGTCCTCGAGCGTGAAGGCCTCGTTCGCGAGCTTCTCGGCGACCTTGCGGGCCTCCTCCTCGTCGAAGGCCTGCTGGGCCTGCTCGATGAGGGTGAGGATGTCGCCGAGGTCGAGGATCCGGCTCGCCATGCGGTCGGGGTGGAAGGCCTCGAGGTCGTCGAGCCCCTCACCCGTGGAGGCGAAGATGATCGGACGCCCGGTGACCGACGCAACCGACAGCGCGGCACCGCCGCGGGCGTCGCCGTCGAGCTTCGAGAGCACGACACCGGTGAAGTCGACGCCGTCCTGGAACGCCTTCGCGGTGTTGACGGCGTCCTGACCGATCATCGCGTCGATGACGAACAGCACCTCGTCGGGGTCGACGGCCCGGCGGATGTCGGCGGCCTGCTTCATGAGCTCGGCGTCGACGCCGAGTCGTCCCGCCGTGTCGATGATGACGATGTCGTGCTGCTGGCGCCGCGCGGTCTCGACGCCGTCGCGCGCGACGCGCACCGGGTCGCCGACGCCGTTGCCCGGCTCGGGGGCGTAGACGGCGGCGCCGGCCTGCTGGGCGACGACCTGCAGCTGGTTGACCGCGTTCGGGCGCTGCAGGTCACAGGCGACGAGGAGCGGCGTGTGCCCCTCCTTCTCGAGCTGCTTGGCGAGCTTGCCGGCGAAGGTCGTCTTGCCCGAGCCCTGCAGGCCGGCGAGCATGATCACCGTCGGAGGGTTCTTGGCGAACTGCAGGCGGCGCTGCTGCCCGCCCAGGATCTCGACGAGCTCCTCGTTGACGATCTGCACGACCTGCTGAGCGGGGTTGAGCGCCTTGCTGACCTCGTCGCCCAGGGCGCGCTCGCGCACCTTCGCCGTGAAGTCCTTGACCACGGCGAGGGCGACGTCGGCGTCCAGCAGCGCACGCCGGATCTCGCGGACGGTGCCGTCGACGTCCGCGGGCGTGAGCTTGCCCTTGGTGCGGAGGTTGCGGAAGGTCTCAGTGAGCCGGTCGGAGAGGGTGCCGAAAGTCGCCATGATCCCCCGATTCTACGGGACCGCTCCCCCGTCGACGGCGCGCAGGGCCTCGTCCAGCAACGACCCGAGCCGACCGCGCGGAGGGCCCGACGACGCCCACGCCCAGACGGCCGCGAACACGGCGCCGGCCTCACCCGCGGCGCGGGCCTCGGCGGCGAGGCGCGTCATCCCGTCCGCGGCGTGGCGGTCGGCGACCGCGCGGGCGAGCCGCCCCGTGCGCACGGCCCGCTCCTCCGCGAGCTCGGCGGAGATGCCCATCGCCGCGCCGTGGACGATACCGACGGCGAGACTGTCCGGGACGAGCTCGTCGACGAGCCGGCCCAGCACGTCGGGTACCCGCTCCCCGGCGCGGAGAGCGGCCTCCGCCGCGGAGATCGCCTCATCCAGCCCCGCCCACAGGATCGCGGACTTCGAGGTGAAGTAGTTGAAGAAGCTCGACCGGCTCACCCCTGCCCGCTGGGTGATGTCGGCGACGGTGGTCCCCTCGAACCCCCGCTCGAGGAAGAGCTCGCACGCGGCCTCGGCGATCGTGTCGCGCGACGTGGCGCGCGGGCGGCCGGTGCTCATCCCCACACTGTATCGAGGCGTATTGTTGGACGCGGTACAACAATCGAGTCGAAGGAGCGGCATGATCGACGTGCGCACGGTGGGCCTCGCGCCCGACCTGGTCCCCTACACCGACGCGTGGGCGCTGCAGCGAGAGGTCCACGCGGGGGTCGTCGCGGGCGACCGGCCCGACACGCTCCTGCTTCTCGAGCACGAGCCGGTCTTCACCGCCGGCGCCCGCACGGCCCGCCACGAGCGCCCCACCGACGGCACCCCCGTCGTCGACGTGGACCGCGGCGGCAAGATCACCTGGCACGGCCCCGGACAGCTCGTCGGGTATCCGATCGTGCGCCTCACCGAACCGGTCGACGTCGTCGCCCACGTGCGACGGCTCGAGCAGATCCTCATCGACGTGCTGGCGCGGCTCGGTGTCGACGGATACCGCGTCGAGGGCCGCAGCGGCGTCTGGGTGCGCCGGCCGCTCTCCGAGGACAAGATCGCCGCGATCGGCGTGCGCGTGCAGCGCGGCGTCACGATGCACGGGTTCGCGGTCAACTGCGACAACTCGCTGCTGCCGTTCTCGCAGATCGTGCCCTGCGGCATCTCGGATGCCGGTGTGACGACCCTCAGCGAGATGCTCGGTCGAGACGTGCGACCGGCCGACGTGGTGGATGCCGTGGCGGATGCGTTCCGGGCATCCTTCGCGACGACGGCGGAGGTCGCCGCGTGAGCGCCTGCGGGACGGGCGCTCCAGACAACGCCGGGGCGTGCGGCGTGACGCCCAGCGAGTCCGGACCGGCGAACGCCCCGGCGGGACGCAAGCTGCTGCGCCTGGAGGTGCGCAACGCCGAGACGCCGATCGAGCGCAAGCCGGAGTGGATCAGGACGAAGGCGAAGATGGGCCCGGAGTACCAGGCGCTGCAGGCGCTCGTGAAGGGGGAGGAGCTCCACACGGTCTGCCAGGAGGCGGGCTGCCCGAACATCTACGAGTGCTGGGAGGATCGGGAGGCGACCTTCCTCATCGGGGGATCCCAGTGCACGCGCCGGTGCGACTTCTGCCAGATCGACACCGGCAAGCCCGCGGACTACGACACCGACGAGCCGCGCCGCGTCGCCGACAGCGTCCGCCGGATGCAGCTGCGCTACGCCACGGTGACCTGTGTCGCGCGCGACGACCTGCCCGACGGCGGGGCCTGGCTGAACGCCGAGACGATCCGGCAGATCCACGCGGTCAACCCCGGCACCGGCGTCGAGCTGCTCGCGACCGACTTCAACGGCGACCCGGCCCTCCTCGGCGAGGTCTTCGAGGCGCGCCCCGAGGTCTTCGCGCACAACGTGGAGACGGTGCCCCGGATCTTCAAGCGGATCCGCCCCGCGTTCCGCTACGAGCGCTCGCTCGACGTGCTGACGCAGGCGCGGGCGGCCGGGCTGATCACCAAGTCGAACCTCATCCTCGGCATGGGCGAGGAGCCCGAGGAGGTGATCCAGGCACTGCAGGACCTCCACGATGCGGGCACCGACATCGTCACGATCACCCAGTACCTGCGACCGTCCCCCCGGCACCTCCCCGTCGCGCGCTGGGTCAAGCCCGACGAGTTCGTCGCCTTCAAGGAGGAGGCGGAGCGGATCGGATTCCTCGGAGTGCTCGCCGGTCCCCTCGTGCGTTCGTCGTACCGCGCGGGCCGGCTGTGGGCCCAGTCGATGACGTCGAAGGGTCGGGAGCTGCCGGCTCACCTGGCCCACCTCGCACGCTCCGACACCGACTCCCCCGCCTTCGCCCAGGCCGTCTGAGGTCCACCCGCCCTCGCGAGACCGCCCGAATGTCACGCAATCCGCCCGGAGAGCGCACATTTGCGGTCTCGCGGGGGTGTCATGGGCGCGACAGGAAGCCGCGCTCGAGGGCGAGGGTGACGGCGCGCGTTCGGCTGTCGACGCCGAGCTTCTCGTAGATGCGCAGGAGGTGCGTCTTCACCGTCGACTCGCCGATGCCCAGCCGCAGCGCGATCTGCTTGTTCGCATCCCCGGCGGCGACCCGCCCGAGCACCTCGGTCTCGCGCGCGGTCAGCACCGGCGCCGCGGGATCGGGGCGCCGCATCCGCTCGACCAGACGTGCCGCGACCGCCGGCGAGAGAGCCGTCTGTCCGGCGAGGACCGAGCGGATGCCCGCGATGATCTCCTCGCGAGGCGCGGCCTTCAGCAGGTATCCGCTCGCCCCCGCCTCGATCGCGGCGAGGATCTGATCGTCGCTCTCGTAGGTCGTGAGGATCAGCACGCGCGGAGGGAACGACTCCCCGCGGGCCGCGACGATGCGCGCCGTGGCGGTCACCCCGTCCACCGAGGGCATCCGCAGGTCCATCAGCACCACGTCCGGCCGGGTCTGCGCGGCCAGGCGGACCGCCTCGTCGCCGTCGGACGCCTCGGCGACGACGTCGATGTCGGGTTCGTCGGAGAGCAGACCCGCGAGCCCCGCCCGCACGATCGGATGGTCGTCGGCGATCAGCAGCCGGATCATGCCGCGCCGCCGATCCGTTCGGACGCCGCCGGAAGCACGACCGTCAGCGTCGTCCCCTCCCCCGGGGCCGACGCGACCTCGACCGTGCCGGCGGCGAGGGAGACCCGGTCGCGGATGCCGTCGAGGCCGTACCCGAGCGCCGGGGATGCGGGGTCGAACCCCCGCCCGTCGTCCGCGACGGAGAGCCGCACGCCCCCGCCCGGCTCGCGGCGCACCTCGACGGCGACGCGGGTCGCCGCCGCGTGCTTGCGCGCGTTCGCCAGCGCCTCCTGCAGGCAGCGCAGGACGACGACCTGCGCGTCCCGGTCGAGCGCCTCCGCGCCTGCCGGCGCGGTGACGGCGATCTCCCACCCGGTGTCGGCGCGGAAGCGGGCGGCGAGCCGCTCGACGGCCGCCTCGAGCGCCTGATCGCCCGGGACGGCGGCGGTGCGGGCGACGAGGGCGCGCGCCTCGTCCAGAGCCTCGCGCGCGACCGCCTCGAGACGCCCCGCCGTCTCCGTGGCCCCCGCGACGTCGCCCGAGTGCGCGCGGCGCCCCGCCTGCTCGGCGAGGATCACGAGGCCCGCGAGCGTCTGGGCGAGCGTGTCGTGGATCTCGCGCGCGAGACGCTCGCGCTCCTCGCCCGCTCCCTTCTCGCGGCTCAGCGCCTCGACCTGCCGCTGCGCGGACGTGAGCTCCGCGACCAGTCGCGCGCGCTCCTCCCCGTACGCCGCGATCGCGCTCATCCACCACCCCATCGCGACCGAGAACCCCGCCGACAGCGCGGCGACGATCGCGGCCTCGCGCACGGCGCCCGCGGTGAACCCGAGCCCTCCGGCGAAGCCGACGAACATCCCGACGCCGACCGCGCACGATCCCCACACCGCCGCGCGACGGCCGGGGCTGAGGATCCACACGAGCGGGTAGGCGATCACCTGCACCGTCGCCAGGGCCGGACTCGCCCACGTCACGAGGGCGATCGCGACCGCGAGGAGGCCCACCGACCACGGGGTCCGACGGAAGTCGGTGGTCCCGACGACCGGGCGCACCCACAGATAGGCTGCCCCGAGCAGCGCAAGACCCCCGAGCGCTGCCGGAGCGCGGTCGCCCACACCGACCGCGACCAGGATCGCCACCCCGAGCAGGACGACCGCGCCGACGGCGACGTCCACCCAGAGGTGCCTGATCATGCCTTCATCCTGCCCTCAACGGATGCGGGCACGGATGCGGATCACCGCGAGCACCGTGAACACGACCGCCATGAGCCCCAGCACGGCCGCGGCGATCCCCACCGGCACGACCCCGCCTCCGACCTGCAGCTCGAGCCCGTAGGCGCGGGCGAGGTCGGTCGTCTCCGGCGACGCTCCGCCGGTGAGCGCCTCGAGGGGCGCGGCGGCGAACTCGCGCCGCACGAGCATCGCGGACTGCGCGAAGGGCAGCGCGCTGACGCCGTCGCGCACCGCGTCGGGCAGAGCGCCCAGCGGGATGTACGCGCCCGCGACGAAGCCGGTGAGCGTGCCGACCAGGGTCGACAGGCCCGAGAACGCCCCGGTCGTCGGCAGGAACGACACGACGAAGGCCCACAGCGCCGTGTAGGCGGCGACGGACAGCGCGGTCCAGCCCACGATGCTCGCGAGGGCCCCGCCGTCGGGGACCGCCCGCCCCGTGGCGGCGAGGTAGGCCACCGCCACCCCGAGCACGACCAGCGTCATGATGAGCCCGATGAGGAACGCCGATCCCAGGTAGCCGAGCACCAGTTGAGCTCGGCGCACCGGCGAGACGAGGAAGTCGCGGAACCGCCCGGATGCGGCGTCCTCGACGAACACCGAGAGAGCGGCGAGCGGCGTCGTGATCGCCGCGACCGCGACGACCCCCGCGAACATCCACGCGTCGACGAAGTCACGGGCCAGCGTCCGCTCCACCCCTGGCGCCGATGCGAGCGAGTCGATCTGCATCTGCCCGAGGAACAGCGTGTAGAGCAGGAAGACGACGAGAGCGCCGGTGAGGGCGAAGAACACACCGAGCGGGTCGCGCGAGAACAGTCGCAGGTTGCGGCCGACGTAGGCGAGGACGGTGCTCATCGGATCGCCCCCTCGCCCGCGGCGCGACCGGTGAGCGCGAGGAACACGTCGTCCATCCGTCCGTGCCGGAACTCGAAGTCGAGGATGCCGTCTCCGCGCTCCACGAGGATGCCGCGCGCCTCGGCGGCATCTGCGACGGAGAGCCGCTCGGTGCCCGCCGCGGTCACGAGCGTGAGGATGCTCGAACTGTATCGGGCGCGCAGGTCGTCGGGCGTGCCTTCGGCGATGATCCTGCCCCGGTCGATGATGCACACGCGGTCGGCCTCCTCGGTCTCCTCCAGATAGTGCGTCGTCAGGAAGACGGTGAGCCCGATCCGCTCGCGCAGCTCGTGGACGGTGTGCCACACCGCCTGCCGGCTCGCCGGATCGAGTCCGGTCGTCGGCTCGTCGAGGAAGACGATCTCGGGGTCGTGCAGCAGCGCCCGCGCGATGTCGGCGCGGCGCCGCTGCCCGCCCGACAGCCGTCCGTACCGCCGATCGAGGAAGCCCCCCAGGTCGATCAGGTCGGTCAGACTCTCGATCCGCTCGCGGATGAGCGCCGTCGAGCCGAGGTACGGCCGCGCCCGTACGGTGAGGTTCTCGCGGACCGTCAGAGCCGCATCGAGCAGGGAGTCCTGGAAGACGACCCCGATCGAGCGCCGTACGGCGTCGCCCTCGGTGCGCACGTCGTGGCCCGCGACGCTGATCGTCCCGGCATCCGGCTCGATCACCGTGGTGAGCGCCCCGATCGTCGTCGACTTGCCGGCGCCGTTCGTGCCGAGGAACGCGAAGACGTCGCCCGGCGGCACCTCGAAGCTCACGTCGTCGACGGCCGTGACGTCGCCGTATCGCTTGGTCAGCCCCCGGACAATGGTGGGGGCACCGGTTCTCGCGGTCATGGATCCACCCTCGCGGCGGGGCCGCACCCGCGTCAGCCGTCATCCGGTGGCGGTCTCGTCCCCCATCCGGTGGACGCCGTGGCACTCCGGTCGCGGCCTCGCGCGGCGGGCGTCAGTCGGCGCTCGTGACGGACTGGACCGCGCCGTCGCTCGTGAGGTTGACGAGGAGCACCTCGTCGGTGGCGTCCGCGTCCAGCGCGTACTCGAGGACGGCGAAGGGATCCGATCCGCCGTGCTCGTCGGCGAGGATCGTCATGCTCACGAGCTGGAGCGAGCGGATGATGTCGATGTGCACGTCGCCCGAGATGTCCACCAGCACGTCGGGGAGGTCGTCGCCGAACTGCTCCTGCTGCTGCAGCAGGTACTCGGTGACCTCGCTCGTGCGGTCGTCGAGCTCGGAGACCATCGCGTTGCGCGCGGCGAGGTCGATCTGCTCGAGCGAGGAGATCATCCCCGCCGCGACGTCGAGCGCCGCCTGGGAGACGTCGTCCTGATCGGGCGCGGTCAGATCGACGGTCACCCGCTGGTCCGCGAAGTCGACGGTCTCGGACCAGAAGATCGATCCGTCGGGTCCGGACTCGAGGAGTCCGAAGTAGTCGTGCTCGATCGCCATGGCCCTATGCAACCACCCTCGTCGCCCGAACGCGACCCCGCCGCCGCATGTCGCCGCCTCAGTCGACCAGCGCGGCCGCGAACACGTGCGGCGTGAAGCCGGTCAGGTCGCCGATCCCCTCGCCCTGGCCCAGCAGTTTCACCGGGATGCCGGTGCGCTCCTGCACCGCGAGGACGAAGCCGCCCTTGGCCGATCCGTCGAGCTTCGTCAGCACGAGCCCGGTGACCCCCGCGTGCTCCAGAAAGGCCTCGGCCTGCATCACGCCGTTCTGCCCGGTGGTCGCGTCGAGCACGAGCAGCACCTCGCTGATGGGCGCCTGCTTCTCGATGACCCGGCGGATCTTCGTGAGCTCGTCCATCAGCCCGCCCTTGGTGTGCAGGCGTCCCGCGGTGTCGACGAGCACGATCTCGGTGCCCGTCTGCTTCGCGTAGTCGATCGTCTGGTAGGCGACGGACGCCGGATCCTGGCCCTCGTGCTGCGGGCGGACGATCGTCGCGCCGCCCCGCTCGGCCCACGTCGCGAGCTGATCGACCGCGGCGGCGCGGAAGGTGTCGGCGGCGCCGACGACGACCGAGCGGCCGTAGCGCTGCAGGAACTTGGCGAACTTGCCGATCGTGGTCGTCTTCCCGACGCCGTTCACGCCGACGACGAGGACGACCGCGGGTCGCTCGGTGAGACGGAGCGTCGTGTCGAACTTCGCGAAGTGCTCCTCGAGGGTCTCCTTGAGCATCCGCTGCAGATCACGGGGATCCGTCGTCCGGTAGCGGTCGACCTTCTCATGCAGCTCGTCGACGATCCGCTCGGTGATGTCGGGACCGAAGTCGGCCGTCAGCAGCGCCGTCTCGAGGTCCTCCCACGTCGTCTCGTCGATCGTGGGCTTGACGAACATGCCGCGCAGCGCACGTCCGAGCGACCAGGAGTTCTCCGCCATGCCCCCAGCCTACGGCGTGGACTCAGGATGCCGCGCGATCGCGCACCCGCTGGCCGACGACGGCGGAGACCCCGTCCTGGCGCATGGAGACCCCGTACAGCGCATCGGCGATCTCCATGGTCCGCTTCTGGTGGGTGATGACGATGAGCTGGCTGGATGCCCGGAGCTGCTCGAACACGCCGAGAAGGCGCCCCAGGTTGGCGTCGTCGAGCGCCGCCTCGACCTCGTCCAGGATGTAGAACGGACTCGGGCGGGCCTTGAAGATCGCCGTCAGCAGGGCGACCGCGGCGAGAGATCGCTCCCCTCCGGACAGGAGCGACAGTCGCTCGATCTTCTTGCCGACGGGGCGCACGGTCACCTCGATGCCGGTGGTGAGCGGGTGCTCGGGATCGGTCAGCGAGATGCTGCCCGCGCCGCCCGGGAACAGGATCGGGAACACCTCGCCGAAGGCGGTCTTGGTGTCCTCGAACGCGGCGACGAAGATCGTCGCCATCCGCTCGTCGAGCTCGCCGATGATCGTCTCGAGGTCCGCGCGGGTCTGGACGAGGTCGGAGAGCTGCTCGGTGAGGAACGCGTGACGCTGCTCGAGCGCGGCGTACTCCTCCAGCGCGAGCGGATTCACCCGTCCGAGCTGGGCCAGCTTGCGCTCGGCCTCCTGCAGCCGTCTGCGCTCGGCGGCGCGGTCGAACGGACCCCGTTCGGCGTCCTCTCCGTCGCCCCCGGGACCCTCGTCCGCGTCGGACCGCACGGGTCGGTCGGGGCCGTATTCCGAAACGAGAATATTCTCGTCGAGGCTGAGCTCGGAGGCCACCCTCTCGAGCAGGCTCGTGACGTAGAGCCGCTTCTCGTGCATCTGCAGCTCGAGACCGTGGACGCTCTCGGTGAGACCCGCGAGCCGCTCGCGCACGGCGGCGTCCCGCGTCCGCAGCTCGGCCAGCTCTGCCGTGAGGGCCGTGCGCGCCTGCTCCGCCAGCTGCAGCTCGACGCGTGCCTGCGTCACCGATCGGTCGACCGAGTCGAGCAGCGGGGGCAGGCTCGCTGCGACGTCCGCGGCGACCTCGCGCTGGGCGCGCCGGATGACCGCGCGCCGCGCCGCCTCCGCCGCCGCCGCGCGCTCCCGCTCCCGCTGCCGGGTGAGCTGATCGACCCGCGCTTCGCCCGCCCGCACGCGCTCCTTGAGGGTCTCGACGTCGAGCCGCGCCCGCATCTCCGCATCGCGGGCCTCATCGAGGTCGCCGAGCAGCCCGTCGCGCGCCGAGGCGTCGAGGATGGGCCGGGGCGCCTGCTGGGCGGTGTGCAGCGCATCCTCCGCGATCCGCGCCGCCGTCTCCGCCTCCGCGACGGCCACCTGCGCCTGCCGGACCCCCGCCTCGAGGCGCTCGCACTCGGCGACGGCGGCCTCGTGGCGCACGGTGGCGCGGTTGAGCTGCTCGGTGTGCGCGGCCAGGGCGGCGTCGTGCTCGCGGAGGCGCTGCAGCGCGTCGCGCGTGCGCTGCCGCCCCTCCTCCCACCCGGCCTGTGCGTCCGCCAGCGCCTCGCGCAGCGAGTCCGCGACGACTCGGATCTCACCCAGCCGATCCGCGGCGGCATCGCGCTCGGCCGCCAGCTCGAGGCGGGACCGGCCGCCCCCCGAGCCCGCGCGCAGGGTGAAGACGGTGGCGATCTCGCCGGAGCGGGTCACGATCCTGGCCGGGCGATCGGCGTCGGCCACGGCGGCGCGTACCGCCGCGACGTCGTCGAGCGTGTCCACGATGAGCACGTCGGCGAGCAGTCCGACGATCCCCGGTGGAGCGGTGACGACCTCCGCGGCGGGCGTGGCCCCGGCGGCGCGGAGCGGGATGGCGTCGTGCCCCGGATCGGCGATCGCGATGTCGACGGCGCCGAAGTCGCCGTCGCGCGCGTCACGGGCCACGGCGAGCGCGTCGTCGATCCGGTCGACCAGGACTCCCTCCGCCAGCGCGCCGAGGGCCGCCGCGATCGCCACCTCGTACCCGGGGGTGACCTTGACGGCGTCTCCGACCAGGCCGCTGATGCCTCCGCCTCCACGGGCGATGAGACTCGCCGCCGCGTTGCGGACGTCGAGCGCACGCCCCAGGGCCGCGGCCTGCGCCGTCAGCGACTCGATCTCGCGTTCGACGCCGTGCAGGCGCTCGCGCAGGGCCGACACCTCGGCCTCGGCGGCGGCGGCATCGCGCTGGGCCCGCTCGTAGGCGGCCGCGAACTCGGCGGACGATCCCTCCGGCGCGGTCTCGGGGTCGACGTCCCTGACCTCCGCCTCCGTCTCGGCGCGCCGGGCGAGGGCGGCATCGAGGGCCCGCTGCTGACGCTCGGCGCCGGCACGGAGCGCGTCCAGGCGGGACCCGGCGGCCTCTGCCGTGCCGCGGAGCTTCGTCAGGCGCATGTCGTGCTCGGAGACGAGCGCGCTCTGCGCGGCGATGTCCGCGTCGAGGGCGTCGAGCTCGGCGCGGGCGCGGATCACATCGCGACCGGCCGCGGCTGCGGCATCCTGGGCCGCACCCAGGCCCGAGGCGATGTCGTCGATCTCGGTGCGGGCCTCGTCGATGACGGCCTGGCTGACGGTCGCGACCTCCAGCGCGAGCGTGCCGTCGTCCTCGAGCAGCGCCAGGCGCTGACCGGCGAGCGAGTAGAGCCCGCGCAGCCGTTCCTGCACGCGTTCCAAGGCGAACGCGACACCTCGCGCGCTGTCGACGGCCTCGCTGCGCTCGTGGCGCTCGAGCTCCTCGACGCGCCGCTTGAGCTGGTCTGCGTCGTCCTGCAGAACGAGGCGCTCGGCGTGGCGCTCCTGCTCGTTGCGGGCGTGGTCGGCGAGCTGGGCGCGGAGCGCCACGAGCTCGTCCGCATACAGCCGCGCCTTCGCGTCGCGGACGACGGCGGCGATCGTGGCCGCCTCCCGCGCGATCTCCGCCTGCTTCCCGAGCGGCTTGAGCTGACGGCGCAACTCGCCCGCGAGGTCACTCAGGCGCGTGAGGTTCGCCTCCATCGCCTCGAGCTTGCGGAGGGTCTTCTCCTTGCGGCGGCGGTGCTTGAGGATGCCCGCGGCCTCCTCGATGAAGCCGCGCCGGTCCTCCGGACTCGCCTGCAGGACGCTGTCGAGGCGGCCCTGCCCCACGATGACGTGCATCTCGCGCCCGAGCCCCGAGTCGCTGAGGAGCTCCTGGACGTCCAGGAGGCGGCAGCTCTCCCCGTTGATCGCATACTCGCTCGTGCCGTTGCGGAACAGCGTCCGACTGATCGTCACCTCGCTGTACTCGATCGGCAGGGCGCCGTCGGAGTTGTCGATCGTCAGCTGCACCTCGGCCCGTCCGAGCGGCCCGCGCGTCGAGGTCCCCGCGAAGATGACGTCCTCCATCTTGCCGCCGCGGAGGGTCTTCGCCCCCTGCTCCCCCATGACCCAGGCGAGCGCATCCACGACGTTGGACTTGCCCGATCCGTTGGGTCCGACGATGCACGTCACGCCGGGCTCCAGCGCGAAGGCGGTCGGCTGCGCGAACGACTTGAATCCCTTGAGCGTCAGGCTCTTCAGGTGCATGCGTCGTCCTCCGCCGGGTGGGTGTCGCACCCACGCTAGCGGACAGGAGTGCGCGCGCCGTCTTGACGCGCGACAGGAGTGCCCGCTAGTGTCCTAGATCGCGTCAGAAGTCGAGAAAGGAGGTCCCTGACATGATTCACATGAACATCACCATCGCCGCCGGAGCGTTCGCTCCCGCTCGTGCGTTCTCGGGGACCCGCTCCTTCGGCGCCGCCGTCGCCGCGCACTAGTCGCCGCCCCGCGAGAACTCCGCCCCGGCTCCGTGCCGTGCGGGATCCGCGCCCCCGTGCGTGGATGACCCGGCGCCGCACGATCCGCCTCCCCGCGTCCTGAACGCGATCCCCTGCCGCGCACGCCGGCACCCTCACCCGCTCCGCCATCCGTCCGCGATGTCGCGCGGCATCTCCGGGCCATCCGCCCGACACCCACCGAAAGCACACCACCATGCGCACCTCCACCTGGTTCCACGATTCGTCCGATCACGAGCAACGCCGTCTGCGGCTCGCCCAGCGCGACCGCCTGCAGCGGGAGAACGACTGGCAGCGCCTGCTGCAGGTCCGTCCGTTCCTATGATCCCGACGTGGGGCTCCGCCCGGGGCCCCACGTCCCCCCCCTCCCCCCGACACCCGACCCCCGAAGGACTCGACATGACCGCCTCGCACGGCGCGCAGTTCCGCCCCCTGACCATCCCCGCATCGATCGACGGTCCCGACGCCGCCGAGTTCCGCGAGTTCACCCGCGTCCGCAACGAGGTGTACCTCGAGATCTCCGGCAGCGACCACGATGCGGTCACGCCCGAGGAGCTCCTCCCCTTCTACCGTCCCGATCCCGAGGAGATCCGGCACGTGTGGGCCGTGATCCTCGACGGCCGCATCGTGGGCCGCGCCGGGGTGGACCTCCCGCTCGAGACGGGCTCGCGGACCGCGTTCTGGCTCATCGAACTGCTCGAGTCCGTTCACGGCCGCGGAATCGGCACGGCCGCGTACGACCTCATCGAGCGGACCGCGCGTGAGGCGGGACGCACGGTCCTGCAGTCCTGGGCACAGCATCCCGACGCGCCGGGACCCCGCCTCACACCCCCGACCGGCTTCGGATCGATCCCCGAGGACCGGGTCGCCCGCTTCTACCTGCGCAACGGCTACACCCTGGAGCAGATCGAACGCGAGAGCGCGCTCGATCTGGCCGGATCCGCCGCCACGGTCGATCGACTCCACGCCGAGGCGGAAGCCGCGGCCGAGGGATACCGCGTGGTGCAGTGGCAGGTGCCGACCCCGCCCGAGCGCGTCGCGGGGTACGCCTGGATGAAGTCGCGGATGTCGACCGACACCCCGATGGGCGCACTCGAGTTCGACGAGGAGCAGTGGGACGCCGAGCGCGTAGCCCGCCACGACCGCAAAGCGCTCGACGGCGGACGGACGATGCTCGTCACGGCGGCACAGCACATCGGCACCGGCGAGCTCGTCGCCTTCAACGAACTCGTGCTGGGGCCCGATCCCACCGGCCCCTCGCACCAGGAGGACACCCTCGTGCTCCGGGAGCACCGGGGCCACCGACTCGGGATGCTCGTGAAGTGCGCGGGGCTGCGCACCTGGCGCGCGCAGATCGCCCCGCGGTCGCCGCGCGTGATCACCTACAACGCCGAGGAGAACAGGCCCATGCTCGACATCAACGAGGCGATCGGCTTCGCGCCTCTGGCCTACAACGGCGCCTGGAAGAAGGTCCTGACGTGACCACGATCGTCCCCGTCCCCGTGCCCGACCGCCTCGACGACGCGGACGCCGCGGTGTTCGCCGCGACGATCGCGGTCCTCAACGAGGCCCTCGAACACGACCTCGGGCTGGACCACCTGCGCGTCGAGCCGTCCGAGGAGCTCCCCGGCTGGCAGGACGAGACCTATCGGCTGCGCCGGGGGTTCCTCGCGCAGGATGCCGAGGGGCGCCCCGTCGGTGCGCTCGTGCTGAGCGTGCCGCGCGAGGAGGGCGCGACCGAGGTCGAGTTCGAGCTCGGGGTGGTCCCCGCCGCGCGCGGCGGAGACGTGGAGCGCGCGCTCCTCGCGCAGCTCGAGGCCGAGGCGCGCGCCCTGGGGCGCACCGCGCTGCAGACCTACACGGCGCACCGCATCGACGCGGACGCCGAGCCGGTCCCCTCGCCGTCCGGCTTCGGCGCCGTCCCCCTCGACGGCACCGCGCGCTTCTACCTCGACGCGGGGTTCGCGCTCGCGCAGGTCGATCGCAACAGCTCGCTCGACCTGACGGCGCCGCTCGACGTCGTGCGGGCGATGCTCGACGAGGCCCTCGTGGTCGCCGGGCCCGACTACCGGCTCGTGACGTTCACGCCACCCACCCCGGAGCACCTGCGGGAGAGCTTCGCGTTCGTCCTCTCCCGGATGTCCACCGACGTCCCGGCGGGCGGACTGACGATGACCGAGGAGACCTGGGACGCCGCGCGCGTCGAGACGCGCGACCGGAGGATCGCCGAGGCGGGCCTTCTCGTGTCGGTGGCCGCCGTGGTGCACGTGCCCACCGGACGGGTCGTCGCGTACAACGATCTCTCGATCGGCGAGGACCGCACCCGACCGACCAACCAGTGGGGCACGCTCGTCGCGCGCGAGCACCGGGGACACCGTCTCGGCACGATCGTGAAGTGCGCGAACATCCTGCGCTGGCGCGAGCTCGTGCCGCAGTCGCCGTTCATCTCGACGTTCAACGCGGAGGAGAACCGGCCGATGCTCGACGTCAACGAGGCGATCGGCTTCGTCCCGCTCACGGTCGGGGGCGCCTGGGAACGGCGGCTCGTGTAGGGACGTCCGCGACCCGCTGGCAGCGTGCGCAGTAGTGCGACGATCGGTTCATGAACACGACCCGCTCGATGGGCCGGCCGCACCGTGGGCACGGCGCACCCTGACGTCCGTACGCGTTCAGCGAGTGAGCGAAGTAGCCGGCCTGCCCGTTGACGTTGACGTACTGGGAGTCGAAGCTCGTCCCTCCCTCGGCGAGAGCCTTCTCGAGCACGGACCGCGCCTCGAACAGCAGCCGGCCCACCGCGCGCGCGGAGAGCGCCGAGGCGGAGCTGTCGGGATGGATCCGGGCGGCCCACAGAGCCTCGTCGGCGTAGATGTTGCCGACGCCGCTGACGACGGTCTGATCGAGCAGCACGCGCTTGATCGCGGACCGCTTCGCCCGGAGCGCGCGGCGGAACCGCTCGTCGGAGAAGGCGGGGTCGAGCAGGTCGCGGGCGATGTGCGCGACCTGCGACGGCACGGCGGCCTGAGACGTCCCGCGGCCTCCGGCTGCGTCGTCGCCTGTGGGGACGAGGTGGTCGATCGCGAGCGAGCCGAACGTGCGCTGGTCCGCGAAGACCACGGCGAGCTCTCCGTGCAGCGGGTGGCGGATGTCCAGCCGCACCCGTTCGTGCCGCTCCCGCGGCGCACCCGACGCCCGCAGCAGCAGCTGTCCGCTCATGCCGAGATGCCCGACGACGGCCTCGTCGCGTGCGGTGCCGCGGTCCTCGAGCGGAAGCCACAGGAACTTGCCGCGCCGGGCCGCGGCGGAGACGGTGCGCCCCGTCAGCGCGGCCTCGAACGAGAGCGCATCGCCCGGGTGACGGGTGAGCGCGCGGTCGTCGACCACCGTGACGGCGTCGACGACGGCGCCCACGACCGCGGGCGCGAGTCCCGCACGCACGACCTCGACCTCGGGGAGCTCGGGCATCGCGGATCAGCCGAGGTCGGTGAGCGCGTACCAGAGGGCGAGCGCGCCCGTCATCTCGGCCTGCTTCTTGCTGGAGCCGGTGCCCGTCCGAGAGGTGCCGCCGACCGTCACGGTCGCCGTGAAGGTGCGGTTGTGGTCGGGGCCGTCCGCCTCGACGATGTACACCGGCGGCGCCTCGGCACGACGGGCGGCGAGCTCCTGCAGGCTCGTCTTGGGGTCCATCGCGGCGCCGTAGCGCTCGGGGTCCGCCATCAGCGGAGCGACCAGGCGCAGCACGAGATCGGTCGCGGCTTCCCCGCCGGCGGAGAGGAAGGCGGCGCCGAAGACGGCCTCCATGGTGTCGGCGAGGATCGAGTCCTTGTCGCGCCCGCCGGTCTGGTCCTCGCCGCGGCCGAGGCGCAGATGCTCGCCGAGGCCGATCGACCGCGCGACCTCGGCGAGGGCGACGGTCGACACGACGCTCGCCCGGCGCTTCGCCAGCGCCCCCTCCTCGAGGTCGGGGTGGGTCGTGAACAGGTGCACGGTGACGGCCTGGCCGAGGATCGAGTCGCCGAGGAACTCCAGCCGCTCGTTGTGCGGCACACCGCCGTTCTCATACGCGAACGAGCGGTGCGTCAGGGCGAGCGACAGAAGCTCGGGGTCGATGTCGACCCCGAGCTTGTCGGTGAGCACGCGGTGCTCGGATCGTGCGTCTGCCATGATCGGGCAGCCGCGATCAGATGTCGGCGACCTTGCGGCCCTTGTACTCGAGGAACAGCTCGGTGCCCTGCGAGTCGGTGACGACCTTCGCCTGGTGCGGACGGCTGTAGACGACCTTGCCGTTCTCGACGGTCTTGACGAGGGGCGTGGGCTCCGCCTTCCACTGCGCGCGACGCGAGCGCGTGTTGGAGCGGGAGACCTTCCGCTTCGGGGGGTTACCTGCCATGGCTAGCTCTTCTCTGTGTTCGGGACGACGCGGCGCACGGCCTCGTCTGGGTCTGGGGTGTCGGTCGCGAGTGCGGCCAGCGCATTCCACCGCGCATCGATCGGGGGCTCCGGTACGGTGCCTTCGACCAGCTTCTCGCCCGTGACCGGATCGAGTCCGGGGCAATCCGGCTGGCACACCGGTTGGAACGGAAGCGACAGGACGATCGAATCCCTGACCGGAGTTTCAAGATCCACGTGGTCGTCTTGAACCTCGAAGTCGATCGCTTCGGCTCCAGGATACCCGAAGAGCTCCTGAAACTCGACTTCGAGCGGTTCGGCGATGTCGTCGAGGCACCGCCCGCACACACCTGTGTACCGAGTGCGCAGCTCGGCCGTGACGAGGATGCCCTCGTGCACGGCTTCGAGCCGGATGTCCGCGGAGACCGGCTCGCCCGCGTCGACGACCACCAGGCCCTCCCCCCACTTCTCGGGGGCGGGAACCTCGATCTCGAACTCCCGCATCTCGCCGGAGCGGTGCAGGATGTCACGGACGGGGAACGCGAACGGACCGTTCACATGCTTTCTGACCACGCGGACATGCTATCCCGCGCAGCCGTGACCGGCTCTCAGCCTTCGCGCGAGCCCGTGTCGAGGAAGCGTGCGACCGGCCCCGGGACGAAGGGCGACACGTCGCCGCCGAGCGCGGCGACCTGGCGGACGAGCGAGCTCGACACGAGGGCGTGCGATGGGTCGGGGAGCAGGAAGACCGTCTCGATCTCGGCGAGGTGCCGGTTCACGATCGCCATCGGCGTCTCGTAGGCGACGTCGACCTGCGAACGGATGCCCTTGACGAGCACACCGGCGTCGACGTCCTGCGCGTAGTCGACGAGAAGGCCCATGCTCCAGGCCGCCACCACGACGTTTCCCTCCACGCCCTGGTCCGCGATCGACTGCTCGAGCAGCGTGAGGCGCTGGGCGATCGGGAGCATCGCCTCCTTGCCGGGGTTGTGCACCACGAGCACGTGCAGCTCGTCGTACAGGGCCGCCGCGCGGCGGATGACGTCGAGGTGACCCAGCGTCGGCGGGTCGAAGGAGCCCGGGACGACCGCGATGCGGTTGTTCATGCTCCGAGCCTACCGAGGGTTCAGTTCTTCGCGAGCGCGGCCCGCTCCTGCTGACCCAGCCGCCGCGCGAGCGCGTCCGCGAGGCCGGGATGCGCCTGGAGGGTCGGATCCGCCTCGAGCAGGCGCTCGGCGGCGTCGCGTGCGACGGCGATCAGGTCCGCGTCGGCGACGACCCGCAGCAGCCGCAGCGACGACCGCGCGCCCGACTGTGCGTCGCCGAGGACGTCCCCCTCGCCGCGGAGTTCGAGGTCCACGTCCGCGAGCGCGAACCCGTCGGTCGTCGCCGCGACCGCCTCGACGCGCGAGCGCGCCGGGGTCCCCTCGGGCGCCTCGGTCACGAGCAGGCACAGCCCGGGCACGTCGCCGCGACCGACCCGCCCGCGCAGCTGATGCAGCTGCGAGACCCCGAACCGGTCGGCCTCGAGGATCACCATCGCGGAGGCGTTGGGCACGTCGACGCCGACCTCCACGACGGTCGTCGCCACGAGCACGTCGATCTCGCCGCGGGCGAACGACTGCATGACGGCGTCCTTCTGCTCCCCCGGCATCTTGCCGTGGAGCGTCTCGACCCGGATCGAGCCGTACGCCGGCATCCCGTCGAGCAGCTCCCGCACCTGCACGACGCCCCACCGCGTGCGCGGCTGTTCGCCGTCCAGGACGGGCGCCGACTCCGCCGCATCCCTGTCCTTGTCCTTGCCGGCCGCCTCGGCGTCGATCGCGGCGCAGACGACGAACACCTGATGGCCGGCGGCGACCTCCTCGGTGATCCGCTCCCACACCCGTCCGAACCAGCCCGGCTTCTCGGCCAGCGGCGCGACGTGGGTGGCGATGCCGGCCCGTCCGGGCGGCAGCGACCGGATCACCGACACGTCGAGATCGCCGAACACGGTCATCGCGACCGTACGAGGGATGGGCGTCGCGGTGAGCACCAGGACGTGGGGCGAGGTCCCCTTGGCCCGGAGGGTCTCGCGCTGCTCGACTCCGAAGCGGTGCTGCTCGTCGACGACGACGAGCCCGAGATCGGCGAACGTCGTGGACGCGCTCAGCAGGGCGTGCGTGCCGACCACGATCCGCGCCTGACCGGATGCGGCGCGCAGGGCCGCTTTGCGGCGCTCGGCCGCCGGCAGCTGACCGGTGAGCAGCGTCGGCATCAGCTCCGGCGCGAGATCGGGGCCCAGCAGACGCGCGATCGAACGGACGTGCTGGGCCGCGAGCACCTCGGTCGGGGCGATGAGCGCCGACTGCCCTCCGGACTCGGCGACCTGGAGCATCGCCCGCAGCGCGACCAGGGTCTTGCCCGAACCGACCTCGCCCTGCACGAGCCGGTTCATCGGCCACGCGCCCTCGAGGTCCCGCGCGATCGCATCGCCCACGGCCCGCTGATCGGGCGTCCGGTCGAAGGGCAGCCGGGCGTCGAAACGCTCGAGCAGCGCACCACCCGGCCGCGCGGTGGCCGACATCGCCCGCACCAGGAGCCGCTGCTGCAGGAGGGCGGTCTGCAGCACGAAGGCCTCGTGCATGCGCAGGGTCTGCCGCGCCGCGTCGATGTCCTCGAACTCCTCCGGAGCGTGCAGACGTCGCACGGCGGTGTCGGCGTCGAGCAGGCCGTGCGCGGCCCTCAGCGTCTCCGGCAGCGGATCGGCCAGCGGCGCGAGGCGTGCGAGCACGTCGGCGACGGCCTTCTGCACCTGCCAGCTGGCCACCGTGCTGGTCGCGGGGTAGATCGGGATCGGGGTGTTCTGCCGGGCCTCGGCATTCAGACGTGCGGCGTCCTCGTCGTCGAACAGCGTGTAGTCGGGATGCGCGAGCTGCTGGTGCCCCTTGAACTGTCCGACCTTTCCGGAGAAGATCCCCTGACGACCGACCTGCAGCTGCTCGGCCCGCCACTTCTGGTTGAAGAACGTGAGGGTGAGGGCGCCGGCGCCGTCGCTGATCACGACCTCGACGATCGACCCGCGTCGCTGGCGCATCGGCCGCTCGGCGACCGAGCGGACCTCGGCGACGATGGTGACCTGCTCGCCGAGCGGCAGCGAGGCGATCGGCGTGAGCTCGCCCCGACGGGCATATCGCCGCGGGTAGTGGCTGAGGAGATCGCCGACGGTCTCGATGCCGAAGGCTCGCTGGAACAGGCCCGCGGTCTTCGCACCCAGGGCGTCGCCGAGGCCCGTGTCGAGCGTGAGGGAGGGCATGCGTCGAGTCTAGGGACCGCCGCCGACGGCGCGGCGGCGGGGTACGGACCCGGCGGGGCATACACCGCCGCGTACCCTTGCACGGTGATCCGCCGACTCCTCTCCCGCCTGTTCTGGACGTTCAGCCGGTGGACCCTGCGCACGGAGCCCGCCCCGACCCGGCCGAGCGTCCTCATCGGCGCACCGCACACCTCCAACTGGGATTTCGTGCTCATGCTCGCCATCTCCTGGCGGCTGGGCGTCCCGATCCGCTGGCTCGGCAAGGCGAGCCTGTTCGCGGGCTGGCGCGGCCCGGTGATGCGTCGCCTCGGCGGGATCCCCGTCCAGCGCGACGACGCGTCGCGCGTCGTCGACGAGGTCGTGGCGCGCGTCCGCACGGGCGAGGTGTTCGGGCTGGTCGTCACCCCCGACGGCACCCGCGGCGGGAACACCCACTGGAAGAGCGGCTTCTACCGGATCGCGCGGGCGACGGGGATGCCGGTGACCCTGGGCTACGTCGACCGCACGACGATGACGACGGGCCTCGGGCCGACCATCGCCCTCACCGGCGACGTCGCCGCGGACATGGACCGCATCCGGGCGTTCTACGCCGACAAGGCCGGTCTGCGCCCCGAGCGGCGCACCGAGCCGCGGCTCGCGAACGAGACCGGCACCGCGGAGGCGGCTGCGGGCGAGGAGTCCGCGCCGATCACACGGCCGCTCACCGATCGGTAGGGTGTCTGCGTGACGCGGATCATCGCCGGAGCGGCCGGCTCCCTGAGTCTCGCCGTGCCCGACGCGGGCACGCGGCCCACGAGCGACCGCGTCCGCGAATCGCTTTTCGGCGCCCTCGAGGCCGGCGACCGGATCGCGGATGCCGCTGTCCTCGACCTCTTCGCGGGGTCGGGCGCCCTGGGACTGGAAGCGCTCAGCCGCGGGGCGGCGAGCGCCGACCTCGTCGAAAAGGCGCCGCGGGCGGTGTCCGTCGTGCAGCGCAACGTCCGCGCCGTCTCGCGGGCCGTCCCCGGCGCGCGCGTGCGCGTGCACCATTCCGCCGTCGACACGTTCCTCCGCGCGAGCACCGCGACGTTCGACCTCGTGTTCGTCGACCCCCCGTACGACCTGGACGACACGGCCCTCGCGGGAGTGCTCGCGCTCCTCGTCCCGCGCCTGTCGAGCTCGGCCGTCGTCGTCGTCGAACGCGCGACGAGGTCCGGCGCCCCCGAGGTACCTCCGGGGCTGCGCATGTTCCGCGATCGGAAGTACGGCGACACGACGCTGTGGTGGCTCCAGCCGGCCTCCCCCGAGTGAGGCCGCCCCGGCGGAGGCGAGAGCGACACGACGAAGGAGAGGCCCATCCCCATGACGACACCCCGAGGCGTTTCGCGACGCATTCCCGGATGGTCGATCATCCTCGCGCTCGTCCTCGCGGCGGGGGGGATCTTCACGATCGTCGCCGTGACCGTCGCGAACGAGGCGCCGATCGCCGCACGCCCGGGGGCGACCACGGAACCCACGCCGACCCCCACCCCCACACCCACGGCCCCGGAGGTCGCGGAGCCGGATGTCGCCGCGTTCTGCCGCGCGGGCGGTGCCGTCGCGCAGGCCCTGCGCGGCACCGTGGCGGACGACCTCGCGGCGCGGCGAGATCAGTTGGACGCCATCGAGAGGCTCCTGCCCCTCCGGGGCGTCCCCGCAGAGGTCTCCGCAGGATCCGAGGTGTTCGTCCGGTCGGCGCAGGAGAACATCGGCATCCTCGAGGACCTGCCCGGCGGCACCCTCGTCGCGGATCTGCCCCTCGACACCTTCACCGGGACGAGGAGCATGGCCGACCTCGCGACCGACGCCGACTATCAGGCGTTCATCGGCTGGACGATCGAGACCTGCGGGATCGGGCTCGGCGGCTGAGCCGGAGGCGCACGGAGGTCCTGCGGCTCGCGCTCAGCCGCGACCGGCGTCCCAGTCGCGGTGCGGGTCCCAGCCGAGCCGCCCGGTGACCGGCTCCCCCGCGATGGTCACCGCGGACACGCCGCGCGCGACGACCCGTCCGACCACGCGGAACGGATCGGGCACGGCCGCTCCCGGCGGGAAGCACGCCAGCAGGGCGTGGTCCTCTCCTCCCCGGAGCGCCGCTTCGTCGAAGCCGGTCCGTTCCGCGGGGTCGAAATCGACGGTGACCCCCGAGGCGTCCGCGAGGCGCGACGCGTCGAGCAGCAGTCCGTCGGAGACGTCCATCATCGCCCGGGCGCCCGCTCGGGCGGCGGTGAGGCCCGCGGCGATCGGCGGCCTCGGCCGCAGCTGGGCGGCGAGGTCGGCGCGCTCGGCGGGGTCGAGCGAGGCGGTATCGACCGCGAGGGGAACGCCCGCGTCGTCACGGAAGCGCGCGAACAGCAGGGAGACCCCCCGCGCGGCGGCGCCCAGCTCCCCGGCCACCGCGACGACGTCCCCCGCCGACGCACCCGAGCGCAGCACCGGCTCGTCCGACGGCCCGTCGAGGACCCCGAGCACCGTGACGGCGATCGTCAGGGTGTCGGACGCCGTCAGGTCGCCGCCCTCGACGGCGCAGCCCGGCGCGAGCTCCTCGCACGCCGCGCGCAGGCCCGCGGCGAGGTCCTCGACGAAGCCCGCGGTCGTCTCGTCCGGCAGGGCCAGTGCGACGAACAGGGCCGTGGGACGCGCGCCCATCGCGGCGATGTCGGCGAGGTTCACCGCCGCCGCCTTCCAGCCCAGATCGACGCCGCTCGACCACGCGAGGCGGAAGTCCGGTCCGTGCACGAGCGTGTCGGTGGACACCACGACGCGTCCCCCCGGTGCGGCGAGCACGGCGGCGTCGTCGCCCGGGCCCACCAACGCCCGCGAGGTGCCGTCCAGGGTCGAGAGGATCCGCGCGAGCAGGGCGCTCTCGCCGAGTTCGCCCACGGTCCGGTCGCGCGGTGAGGTCATCCCTCCACGGTAGCCTGGTGGAGTGTTCCGCCCCCGCACGACCGCACTCCTCATCGCGCTGCTGGCGACCGTCGGACTCACCGGCTGCTCGACCACGGTGTCGATGACCTCGGCGCCCGAGGCCGACGATCCGTCGTGCGCGGCCGTCACCGTCCGGCTGCCCGCCCGCGTCGACGGCCAGGAGCGGCGCTGGACCGACGCCCAGGCGACGGGAGCGTGGGCGGGCGCCGACGGTCGGACTACCGTCCTCATGACCTGCGGCCTCGAGCCGCCGGGACCGTCCACGCTCCCCTGCCAGAGCGCGGGCGGCGTGGACTGGCTGATCGACGACTCCGCCGCCCCGAACTACCGGTTCACGAGCTTCGGGCGCGCTCCGGCCGTCCAGGTGTACCTGGACTACGACGTGGTGAGCGCGCGGTCGGTGCTCGACGCGCTCGGCACCGCCGTGTCGCAGCTGCCGGCGACCGGGTCGGTGTGCACCGACCGTCCGTCGTCCTGATCCGCGATCAGGCGTCGACGGCGAGGTCGATGAGCTCGCTGATGAGGTCGCGGTAGGACATCCCCGTCGCGATCCAGCACTTCGGGAACATCGAGATCGGCGTGAACCCCGGCATCGTGTTCACCTCGTTCACGAAGAACTCCGCACCGGTGTAGAAGAAGTCCACGCGCGACAGGCCCTGGCCGCCGACCGCCTCGAACGCACGCGCGGCGACCCGCTGCATCTCGGCCAGCTCACCGTCCTGCAGATCCGCCGGGCAGACGAGGTCGATGCCCGGCGCGTCGAGGTACTTGGCGTCGAAGTCGTAGAACTCCCGCCCCGAGAGGACGATCTCGCCGGCGACGCTCACCCGCGGCGGCGCGCCGTCCCGGCCCTGCAGCACACCGCACTCCACCTCGCGGCCCACGACGGCCTGCTCGACGAGCACGGTGCCGTCCTCGGCGAACGCGGTCTCCAGCGCGTCGTCGAGCTCCGACCACTCCGACACCTTCGAGACGCCGACGCTCGATCCGGCCCGAGCAGGCTTGACGAACGCGGGCAGTCCGAGGGCGCGGATCCGGCGCTCCCACAGGTCGCGGTCGCGCTCCAGCGCACGCCGCGTGACCGTGACCCACGGCACGACCGGCACGCCCGCCGAGCGGAGGACGCTCTTGGTCGTGTGCTTGTCCATGCCGATGGCCGACATGAGGAGCCCCGCGCCCACGTAGGGCAGATCGAGCAGCTCCAGGAAGCCCTGGACCGTGCCGTCCTCGCCGAAACGTCCGTGCAGGATGGGGAAGACGACGTCGACGTCCCCGAGGGAACGGACGCCGTCGGCGTCGGCGACCTTCAGTTCCCGCGAGCGCACGGAGTCCGGCCAGACGATCCGCGTGCCGTTGTCGACGACCTCCGGGAGATGCGCAGGATCGAGCGCGAACTTGTCCGGGTCGTCGTCCTCGAGCACGAACGCCCCGTCGCGGGTGATCCCGATCGGGATGACGTCGAACCGGTCGCGGTCAATCGCCCGGAGCACGCCCCCCGCCGTTGCGGAACTGATCGAATGCTCGCTGGAGCGCCCGCCGAAGAGCACCGCCACCACCGCTTTGTCCATTCAGGGTCCTCTCACCCGCGGGCTTGTCGTCGTCCGTCGTCAGGTGGGGCGCGATGTCGCGCGGGTTCATGGTGCCGTCCAGCACCATCTTCACCTGCTCCACGATGGGCATGCGCACGCCGGATTCGCGAGCGAGCTGCAGCACCGGAGCCACCGATGCCAGACCCTCGGCGGTCTGGTTCATCTGCTTCACGACGTCCTGATAGCTGTAGCCCTGCCCGAGCAGGCGGCCGGCCGTGTTGTTGCGGCTGAGGGGCGACTGGCACGTGGCGATGAGGTCGCCAAGACCGGCGAGCCCCTGCAGCGTCTCGGCCTGCGCGCCCTGCGCGACGGCGAAGTCGGTCATCTCCACGAGACCGCGGGTGATGATCGACGCCTTCGTGTTCTCGCCGTACCCGACGCCGTCCACGATCCCGATCGCGACGGCGATGAGGTTCTTCAGCACCCCGCCGAACTCGGTGCCGATCACATCGGTGTTCACGAACGTGCGGAAGTAGGCGTTGCGCGCGCGGCGGGCGACCGCCTCGGCGGTCTCCCGGCTGCCCGACGAGATGACGGCCGCCGTGGGCTGCTCGCGTGCGATCTCCAGCGCGAGGTTCGGGCCGGATGCCACGGCGATCCGGTCGGGATCGCAGTGCAGCTCCTGCTCGATGACCTGACTCATGCGCAGCCCCGTGCGCTTCTCGACACCCTTCATGAGCGAGACCACGGGGGCGTCGCTGTCCGCGACGAGCGCCCGCACGGCCTTGAGGTTCTGCCGCAGCGCCTGACTGGAGATCGCGAGGTAGACCTGCGAGGCGCCGTCGAGGGCCTCGGAGAGGTGGCTGGTCGCCGACATGTTGCGCGGCAGGTTGACCCCGGGCAGGTACTCGCTGTTGCGGTGCCCCGCGTGGATCTCCTGGGCCAGCTCGGCGCGCCGCGCCCACATCACGACGTGCGCGCCGCCGTCGGCGAGCACCTTGCCGAAGGTCGTGCCCCAGCTGCCCGATCCGATGACGGCGACCCGCGGCATCCCGGGCTCCGGGCGCTTCCCGTCAGCTCGGGGAGTCAAGACGCCCCGTCTCGCTCTGGCCGTGCACCGCGGGATTCCAGCGTTCGGCCGGCGGCTGCTCGCCGCGCAGTTCGCCCAGGAGGGCCGCGACGTCCGCCATCACGACGTCGGTCGCCGCGACGAGGGCCGCCGACCCGATCTGACCCGAGCCAGGTGCGCGACGATAGGCGTCGAGGTCCACCGCGGGACCCACCCGGACCTGGACTCGCTTGCGCGGAGGCCACAGGCTCAGCTTGCCGTAGCGCGGAAGGATGCGCTGCACCCCCCACGTGGCCATCGGGATCACCGGGATGTCGCCCGCGAGGGCGAGGCGCACGGCGCCGGTCTTGCCGCGCATGGGCCACAGGTCCGGGTCTCGCGTGAGCGAGCCCTCGGGGTAGACGATGACCCCGCGGCCGTGCTCGACGAGGTCTTCGGCCTGCGCGATGGTCTGCTTCGCCGCCGAGGCGGACGACGCCCGGGCGACGGGCACCATCCCCGTGGCGCGCAGGAGCGCGCCGAGCACGGGAACGCGGAACAGGCTCTCCTTCGCCATGAAGCGCGGCGCACGGCCCATCCGCCAGGTCGCCACGGCGATCACGACCGGGTCGAACTCGCTGTAGTGGTTCGGCGCGAGCACGTACGGGCCGTCCATCGGCAGATGCTCCGCGCCGGAGATCTCGATCCGGGTGATCAGCCCCGTGAGCGGGACGACGACCGCCGCGGCGGTCCAGAACACGCTCGGCCGGGTCTTCTCGGCGGACGCACGGCGGCGCGGCGCGGTGCCCATCACGAGACGCGGAAGTCGGCGCCGAGCGCGGTGAGCTTGTCGAAGAACTTCTCGTAGCCGCGGCGGATGATCTCGACGTTGCGGACGATCGACTCCCCCTCGGCGGCCAGCGCGGCGATGACGTAGCTGTAGCCGCCGCGGAGGTCGGGCACGACCACGTCCGCGCCGTGCAGCGGGGTCGGGCCGGTGATGACGGCGGCCTGTTCGAGCGCGCGCCGCGGGACGCGGCGGTCGGGACTGGCGATGCCCTCGGGGTGCACGACGATGTCGGCGCCCATCTTGTTGAGCGCCTGGGTGAAGCCGAGGCGGTTCTCGTAGACCGTCTCGTGCACCGTCGAGACGCCGTGGGCCTGCGTGAGGGCCACGATGAGGGGCTGCTGCCAGTCGGTCATGAACCCCGGGTGCACGTCGGTCTCGACGACGACGGGCTTGATGTCGCCGCCGCGACGGAATCGGATGCCGTCCTCGCGGACGTCGAAGTCGCCGCCGGCCTTGCGGAACACGTTCAGGAAGGTCAGCATCTCCTGCTGCTTGGCGCCGCCGACGAAGATGTCGCCGTCGGTCGCGAGCGCGGCGCACGCCCACGAGGCCGCCTCGTTGCGGTCGAAGATGCAGCGGTGGTCGTACCCCCGCAGGGTGTCGACGCCCTCGATGAAGATGACGCGGTTGGGCTCGTAGGAGATGATCGCGCCCATCTTCTGCAGGACGGCGATGAGGTCCATGATCTCGGGCTCGATGGCGGCGTTGCGCAGCTCGGTCGTCCCGCGCGCCCGGACAGCCGTGAGGAGGACCTGCTCGGTCGCGCCCACGCTCGGGTACGGAAGCGTGATGTTCGCGCCGTGGAGGCCGTCGGGCGCCGACAGGCGGATGCCGCTGGGCAGCTTGTCGACGGTCGCCCCGAACGAGCGCAGCGCGTCGAGGTGGAAGTCGATCGGGCGGTCGCCGATGCGGCATCCGCCGAGGTCCGGGATGAACGCCTGGCCGAGCAGGTGCAGCAGCGGGCCGCAGAACAGGATCGGGATGCGCGACGCGCCGGCGTGCGCGTCGATCTCCTCCATGTGCGCGGACACCGCGCCCCGCGGATCCAGCGTGAGGACGCCGTCGCCGTCGTCCTCGACCGTCACGCCGTGGACCTCCAGGAGCGAGCGCACGACCTGCACGTCGCTGATGTCGGGCACGTCGCGCAGCACGCTCTCGGTCTCGCCCAGAAGAGACGCGACCATCGCCTTCGTCGCGAGGTTCTTCGCACCCTTCACCTCGACACGGCCCGTGAGGGGCCGCCCGCCCCGGATCGTCAGGATCTGGTCGACGCGGTCGGAGCCGTCGCCGCCGGGCTGCGATGCCGCTGAAGCGCTGAGGAGGGTGTTCATTCGATGGGACCTCACATTGTGTATCGAGGGCGGGCCTGCGTCTCCCCGGGTGCGGGGCGCCGGGCTCGGGCTAGCGGACGGGGAGCGTCCGCGGCCGCCACGCCTCTCGGCGCGCCTCGAACTGCGAGATCTTGTCTTCGTTGCGCAGGGTGAGCCCGATGTCGTCGAGCCCTTCGAGGAGCCGCCACCTAGTGTAATCGTCGATGTCGAAACCGACGCGGAGGTCGCCGACCTGCGCCGTGCGCTCCCCCAGGTCGACCGTCATCTCGATACCGGGCTCGGCGGCCAGGGCGGCCCAGATCGCCTCGACGTCCGCCTCGGTGACCACACCGGTGACCAGGCCCTGCTTGCCCGCGTTGCCGCGGAAGATGTCGGCGAACTTGGGGCTCAGGACCACGCGGAAGCCGTAGTCGCGCAGCGCCCAGACGGCGTGCTCGCGGCTGGAGCCGGTGCCGAAGTCGGGGCCGGCGACGAGGATCGACGCGCCGGAGTACGCGGGCTGGTTCAGCACGAACGCGGGGTCCTGGCGCCAGTTGGCGAAGAGCGCGTCGTCGAAGCCGGTCTTGGTCACCCGCTTCAGGTAGACGGCGGGGATGATCTGGTCGGTGTCGACGGCCGAGCGCCGCAGCGGAGCGGCGACGCCGGTGTGCGTGGTGAACTTCTCCATCTCAGGCCTCGACCTTCTCGGCGGTGCGGTCCACCGCGGGCAGGTCGCCCGGGCTCGCGAGACGACCCAGCACGGCGGTCGCGGCGGCGACGAGGGGGGAGACGAGGTGGGTGCGCCCGCCCTTGCCCTGGCGACCCTCGAAGTTGCGGTTGCTCGTCGAGGCGCAGCGCTCGCCGGGGGCGAGCTGGTCGGGGTTCATGCCCAGGCACATCGAGCAGCCGGCGAAGCGCCATTCCGCCCCGAAGTCGGTGAACACCTTGTCCAGGCCCTCGGCCTCGGCCTCCAGTCGCACGCGCGCGGAGCCCGGCACGACCATGACGCGGACGCCGTCGGCCTTCGTCCGACCGTCGATGACGGACGCGAACGCGCGGAGGTCCTCGATGCGGCTGTTCGTGCACGACCCCATGAACACCGCGTCGACCGCGACGTCCTTCAGAGGGGTGCCGGCCCGAAGGTCCATGTACTCCAGCGCGCGCTCGGCGGCGGCGCGCTCGTTCGGGTCGTCGAACGACGCCGGGTCGGGCACGGTGTCGCTCAGCGACACGCCCTGTCCGGGGTTCGTGCCCCACGTCACGAACGGCTCGAGCTCGTTCGCGTCGAGGAACACCTCGGCGTCGTAGACGGCGCCCTCGTCGGACGGGAGCGTCCGCCAGTAGGCGACCGCGTCGTCCCAGTCCTGCCCCGTCGGCGCATGCGGCCGGCCCTGGACGTAGGCGAACGTGGTCTCGTCCGGGGCGATCATGCCGGCACGGGCGCCGGCCTCGATCGACATGTTGCACATCGTCATCCGGCCCTCCATCGAGAGCGAGCGGATGGCGCTGCCGCGGAACTCGAGCACGTATCCCTGGCCGCCGTTGGCGCCGATCTTCGCGATGATCGCGAGGATGATGTCCTTCGCGGTGACTCCGGGCTTCAGGTCGCCCTCCACCGTGATCGCCATCGTCTTGAAGGGCTTCAGCGGGAGCGTCTGGGTCGCCATCACGTGCTCGACCTCGCTGGTGCCGATACCGAAGGCCATCGCGCCGAACGCGCCGTGGGTGGAGGTGTGCGAGTCGCCGCAGACGACCGTGATGCCCGGCATCGTCAGGCCCAGCTGCGGGCCGACGACGTGGACGATCCCCTGCTCCTTGTCGCCGAGCGAGTGCAGGCGGACCCCGAACTCCTCGGCGTTGCGGCGCAGCGTCTCGATCTGGGTGCGACTGGTCAGATCGGCGATCGGCTTGTCGATCTCGAGCGTCGGGGTGTTGTGGTCCTCGGTCGCGATCGTGAGGTCGAGCCGGCGCACGGGGCGGCCCTCGGCGCGCAGGCCGTCGAACGCCTGCGGGCTGGTCACCTCGTGCACCAGGTGCAGGTCGATGTAGATCAGGTCGGGCTCACCGTTCTCGCCCTTGACGACGAGGTGGTCGTCCCAGACCTTCTCGGCGAGCGTGCGCGGACGGTCGGGAATCGTTGTGCTCATGTGTGTGTCTCGTTCTCCAGGAGTGGGGGTCTGCCCGCGACGAACTCCGCGACGAGGGAGGGCTCAGAACGAGGTCTCGTCGCGGCCGCTAAGGAGAAGGCGAGCGATCCGCACGCGCTCACATTACCACCGGGTGCGGGTGGGGCCGCGCCCGGTGACGACGGCGAGGCGCCCGCAGGCGCGTCACGGACCGTCGACCGTCGGCGGTGTCCCCTTCTCCTCCGCCACCGCGTCGGCCGCGGAGGCGGGCGTCGCCGGGGCCGCGCCCGCCGGCATGGCGCGGCGCTCCCGGGCGGAGGCGACGAGGCTCGCGACGGTGGCGACCGCCATCGACAGGACGATCACCCCGAGCGAGGTCCAGGTCGAGATCTCCGGCGCCCACTCGATGTGCTGCCCGCCGTTGATGAACGGGAGCTCGTTGACGTGCATGGCGTGGAAGAACAGCTTCACGCCGATGAACGCGAGGATGAACGCGATCCCGTAGTGCAGGTACTTCAGCCGGTCGAGGAGGTCGCCGAGGAGGAAGTACAGCTGCCGCAGACCCATGAGGGCGAACAGGTTCGCCGTGAAGACGATGAAGGGGTTCTGCGTGATGCCGAAGATCGCGGGGATCGAGTCGATCGCGAACAGCAGATCGGTCATCCCGATCGCGGCGAAGACGATGAGCATCGGGGTGAACATCTTCTTGCCGCCGACGACCGTGCGGATCTTGGCGCCGTCGTAGTGGTCGCTGATGTCGACCATGCGGCGCAGCGTCCGCACGATGAAGGACTCCTGCTTCACCTCCTCGTCGTGGTCGCCGCCGGGGAAGGCCTGACGCCAGGCCGTCCAGATGAGGAAGGCGCCGAAGATGAAGAACACCCAGCTGAACTGCTCGATGATCGCCGCCCCGGCGAGGATGAAGAGGCCGCGCAGCACGAGCGCGATGATGATCCCGACCATCAGCACCTCCTGCTGATAGCGACGCGGGACCGCGAACTGCCCCATGATCAGGACGAACACGAAGAGGTTGTCGATCGAGAGGCTGTACTCGGTGAGCCACCCGGCGATGAACTGCCCGGCGAACTCGTGGCCGGCGAACATCCACAGCAGCCCCGCGAAGACGAGCGCGAGGGTGACGTAGAAGACGACCCAGAGCGTCGACTCCTTCGTGGAGGGGATGTGCGGCCGCTTGAGGATCAGCAGCAGGTCGCCGACGAGGATGAGCACGAGGACGACGAGCGAGCCGACCTCGAACCAGACAGGAAGCTCCATGAGCGCCTTTCGAAAGGGATGACGAAACGTCGAAAGTCTCTCCCCCGCCTCGGCCTCGGCCGCGCGGCGCGTGCCCGGAGCCCCGACGACGGAGCCCGTACTGACGGACACGCGATCCGGGATACTCCCTCTCGCTCGCACAAGGATACAGCCGTCGACCGATGCACAGGTCCGGGAATCGATGCGGATCCGAGACGATGTGGCGGGTACCGACACTGGCAGGGTGGGAACGGACGAGGAGACCATGACCGAGACGACCCTGTCGAGCGACGCGGAGCTCGTCGCCGCCGCCGGCGGCGGGGACGACGCGGCCTTCCGCGCGCTGTACCGCGCCTACGTGCGCCCGGTCTACTGGCTGGCGCACTCCCTGGTCGGGAACGCGGGCGACGCCGAGGACGTGACGCAGGAGACGTTCCTCGCCGCGTGGCGGAAGCTGCCGGGCCTCGAACTGGCCGGTGAGTCGCTCCTCCCCTGGCTCGTGACGATCTGCCGCTTCCAGAGCGCGAACCGCATCCGGCGTCAGCAGCGCGACCGTGCGCACACGGCCGCCGCGGTGGAGGAGACCCTGCCGGCGACGGTGGATGTGGAGAAGCAGGTGATCGACGCCGTGCTCGTCGAGCAGGTCATCGCGGAGGTGGGCTCGCTGAGCCCCCTCGACCGGGAGATCTTCCGGCTCTGCGCGGCCGAGGGCTACGCGTATCAGGCCGCGGCCGACCGGCTGGGCGTCTCGCACGCGGTGGTCCGCAACCGTCTGTCCCGCATCCGTGCGCGCGTGCGCACATCGATCGAACCGGAGGGGACATGACCACCCACGACACCATGCTGCCCGCGCTGGGCGAGGACCGGATCGACGAGATGGAGGCGGCACTGTTCCGGCGGATCGCGGCCGAACGCGGCGACGAGCTCGCCGACGCGCGGCGCGCACGCACGCGCGCCGTCCGACGCGGACGCATCTGGATGGGCGCGGCCGCGGCGGCGTCGGTGGTCGCCGTCGCCGCGCTCATCGCACCCCAGCTCGGGCTCGGCACCGGCGTGACGAGCGCCGGCTCGTCGGCGCCGTCGGTGTCGGTCGCCGAGGACGCCCGGACCTTCGACACGGGCACCGCCGCCTCGGGCGGGGGCGCGGTCGCGGACAGCGTGACGACCCCCCCAGACCGCGTCGTGATCGCATCCGCCACCGCCACCGTGCGCGTGGACGATGCCCGCGCGGCGATCGACGCCATCTCCACCGCAGCGACGGGTGCGGGCGGATACACCGAGTCGATGAGCATCACCGGAACGGACGCGCCGGCGCACGGACCGATCCCGCAGGGCGACGCGATCGCGTTCCCGACTCCGGGCGCCGTGATCGCCGTGCGCGTCCCCGCGGACGCCCTGACGAGCACGCTGCAGGACCTCGCCCGTGTCGGCGAGGTCACCTCCTCGCAGATCAGCCGCAGCGACGTGACGACCCAGTCGGTGGATCTGCGCGCCCGGGCGAGCTCTCTCGAGGCCTCCGTGGCGCGCCTCACGGAGCTCATGGCGCAGTCGACCTCGACCGCCGACCTCATCGCCGCCGAGTCGGCACTCGCCCAGCGGCAGTCCGAGCTCGACTCGCTCCGCCAGCAGCTGACGTGGCTCGACGACCAGGTGCGGATGTCGTCGCTCGTCGTCACCCTCGTCGACACGGAGCCGGCACCCGCGGCGGACCCGGCCGGCTTCGGCGACGGCCTGGTCGCGGGCTGGCACGGACTGATCGCGACGCTCAACGGAGTCGTCGTCGGCGTGGGCTTCCTGCTCCCGTGGCTCGGCGTCGCGGCCGTCGCCGCGGTCGTCGTCTGGGCTGTGCGCGCCGCGGTCCGCCGCCGTCGTCAGCGCCCCAGCCAGCCCCCGTCGACGGGAAGCACGACGCCCGAGACGTAGTCGGACGCCGGGGCGCACAGGAACACGACCGCGCCGCCGAGATCGCGGGGCTCGCCCCAGCGACCCGCCGGGATCCGCTCCTCGATGCTGCGCGAACGATCCGGGTCGGCGCGCAGCGCCGCGGTGTTGTCGGTGGCGATGTATCCCGGGGCGATCGCGTTGACGTTCACGCCGCGCCCGGCCCACTCGTTCGCCAGGGCACGCGTGAGCCCGGCGATCGCCGACTTGGACGCGGCGTAGCCGGGGACGTTGATGCCGCCCTGGAAGCTCAGCAGCGACGCGGTGAAGACGATCTTGCCGCGGCCCCGCTCGAGCATGCTCCGGCCGACGGCCTGCGTCAGCAGGAACTGGCTCGAGAGGTTCACCTGGAGCACGCGGTCCCACGCCTCGGCGGGATGCTGTGCCGCGGGCGCGCGCTCGATCGTGCCCGCGTTGTTGACGAGGATGTCCACGCCGCGGCCCGCGAGCTCGTCGCCGAGGGCCGCGACGGCGTCGCGGTCGGCGAAGTCGCACCTCATCGCGTCGAAGCGGCGGCCGTGCGCCGTCACCGCGTGCTCCGCGGCGCTTCCCGACGCCGCGAGCGAAGCGCTGACCCCGATGATGTCCGCGCCGGCCGCGGCGAGGGCATCCGCCATCGCGAGCCCGATCCCGCGACTGACGCCGGTGACGACCGCGGTACGCCCGGAAAGATCGAACGAATCGTTCATCGCTGCGCTCCGTCGTCCGCCGCCGCATCGACCGCGACGAGCACCTTCAGCGCCCGCCCGGACTCGAGGTCCGCGAAGGCGTCGGACGCAGCCTCGAGGGGGACGATCCGCGTGATCAGGGCGTCGGCGGGGATCTCGCCCGCCGCCAGCAGCTTCACGGCGGTCTCGATGTCCGCCCGCTGGTAGACCCGCGCGCCGAGGATGCGCAGCTCCCTCCAGAACACCTGCATGAGGTCCAGTTCGCGCGGCTGCCCGTGGATGGCGACCACCACGATCGTGCCGCGCACCTTGGCGAGCGAGGTGGCCGCACGCACGGCGGCAGCAGCCCCCGAGACCTCGAAGACGACATCGGCTCCGGCTCCCTCCGTCCATTCCTCGACCCGCGTGCGCAGGTCGTCGGCGGCCGCGTCGAGCGTCGCGAATCCGAGCTGCTCCGCCTGGGCCCGACGGGTCGGGTCGAGCTCGACCACCGTCACCTCGGCTCCGAAGCGGCGCGCGACGGTCGCGATGAGCATGCCGATCGGTCCCGCACCGAGGACGACCACCCGATCGCCGGCCACGAGCTCCGAGCGGCGCACGTCGTGCACCGCCACCGCGACGGGCTCCACGAGCGCGGCATGCTCCAGCGAGAGCGCGGCGGGCAGCCGCACGAGGATGTCCGCCGGCACGTTCCACCGCTCCTGGAGCGAGCCCGGGGTGTCGATGCCCACGAAGTCGAGGTTCTGGCAGACGTGCTCGTTGCCGGCGCGGCATGCGGGGCAGGTCCCGTCCCAGAGCAGCGGCATCACGCTCACGCGGTCGCCGGCGGACCATTCCCCCACGCCGGGGCCGACCGCGGCGACGGTGCCGCTCATCTCGTGGCCGAAGACGAGCGGGGTGCGCACGCGGGCGTCCATGTCGCCGTGGTAGATGTGCAGGTCCGTTCCGCACAGGCCCGTGAACGCCACCGCGATCTGCACCTCGCCCTCCGCGGGAGGGACGGCCTCCGCCGTGGCCGGACGCAGCGTCCGGGGGCCGGTGTACTGGAGTATGCGCATCGCGAGCCTCTCGATCGACGGTCGGAGAGTCGCCGACCTGACTCCTAGCCTAGCGCCTGGGGAGCGGAAAGATCAGATGTATTCATCACTTTCGTCGATGCCGAGTCGCAGACCCGCCCGCTCGGGTCGCACGTGCGGCCCGGCGGGCACGAGCCAGCTCGCCCCCTCCCGGGCACGACGGATCTCCTCCTCGTCGACGGTCACCCCGTGACCGGGCTCGTCGCCGAGCACGATCCCACCGTCGGCGATCTCCTGGTCGATGCGCAGGCCCGTCGGGAGCGCGAGCCCCTGCACCTCCGCGCCCAGGTGGTTCGGCACGGCCGTCGTCGCATGCGCCACGGCGTGGTCGGTGGTGAGCCCGACGGGGCTCACGGGGAGGTCGCGCGCGTGTGCGGCGGCGGCGACGCGGAGGAAGTGGGTGACGCCCCAGACGCACCCGGTCTGCACGATGTCGACACCGCCCGCATCCATCAGGGGACGGTACTGCTCGAGCCCCGACAGGTTCTCCCCCGTCGCCACGGAGGCGCGCACGGCGCCCGACAGGCGCGCGTGCCCGGCGGCGTCCCACCTGCGCATCGGCTCCTCGATCCAGACGAGGTCGAACTCCTCCTCGATCGCCGCGACGTGTCGGATCGCCTGCCCCAGGTGCCACGACTCGTTCGCGTCGAGCATGAGTCCCGGGCGGGCGGCGCGGAGACTCAGCGCGTCGCGCACGATGCCGAGGCGACGACGGTCCGCCGCGACGTCCCGGCCGCCCTTGAGCTTTCCGCTGGTGAAGCCCGCCTCCGCCATCTCGCCGTGGAAGACGGCGAGCGCGTCGTCGTCCAGCCCCATGTCGAGGCCGGACGCATACCCGGGGACGAAGCGGTCGCGCCCACCCAGGAGCCGCCACAGCGGCTCACCGGCGAACTTGGCCTTGAGATCCCACAGCGCCATGTCCAGCGCGCCGATGCCCCCGAAGGTCGCCCCACCGTGCCCCGCCTTGAAGACCCTCGCCAGCATGCGGTCGTAGAGGGATGCGACCGCACGCGGGTCCTCTCCCTCCAGCGCGGGGAAGAGGCGGTCGACGTCCTGCGCCGACCCGGTGCCGACGCCCGTGACGCCCTCGTCGGTGTCGAGGAGCACGATGGGCAGGTCGGTGACCCCCGACGCGATGACACCGTTGACGTCGCCGATCGGACGCCCCCACGAGTGGACGGTGCTCAGCACGCGGTAGCCGGTGATCTTCATCGTCATCCTTCGGTCGACGCGGGCATCGAACTCGATACATCATATGTTAAGAAGGAGATCGGCACCGACACCGCCGCCGCGTCTCTTCGTCGCCCCGGCGGCCCACCCCCGGAGGACCCGTATGCTCTCGCGCACCGGATCGCGCATCCCCCCGCTCACGGAGATCGGGTTCGGGGCGTCCCAGATCGGCAACCTGTACCGTGAAGTCGAGGACGACACGGCACAGCGGGCCGTCGACGCCGCGTGGGAGGCGGGCATCCGCTACTTCGACACCGCCCCCCACTACGGACTCGGACTGTCCGAGCGGCGCCTCGGGACCGCGCTGCGCTCGCGACCCCGTGACGCGTTCGTGCTGTCGACGAAAGTCGGACGAATCCTCGTTCCCGATCCCGGCGGCGCGGGGCGTGCGGACGACGAGGGGTTCGCCGTCCCCGCCACGGCGCGCCGCGTGTGGGACTTCAGCCGCGACGGCATCCTGCGCTCGATCGACGACAGCCTCACGCGCCTCGGACTCGATCGCATCGACATCGCCTACCTCCACGATCCCGACGATCACTGGGAGGAGGCGTCCACGAGCGGCGTCGACGCCCTCGCGGACCTGCGGGACCAGGGCGTCGTCCGTGCCATCGGCGCCGGGATGAACCGGGCGGCGATGCTCGCGGACTTCGTCGAGCGCTGCGACATCGACGTCGTCATGGTCGCCGGGCGCCACACGCTCCTCGACGGGGAGGCGCGCGAGCGCCTCCTCCCCCTCGCCGCCGAGCGGGGAGTCGCCGTCGTCGCCGCGGCGGTCTACAACTCCGGGCTTCTGAGCACCGCCCGTCCGCCCGCGGTCGGCGCGCGCTTCGACTACGACGCCGCACCGACGGCCCTGGTCGAACGGGCGCACGCGATCGCGGACGTGTGCGAGCGTCACGGCGTCGAGCTGCCGGCAGCCGCCGTCCACTACCCGCTGCGGGATCCTCAGGTCGCGTCCGTCGTCGTCGGGATGCGCACGGCCGCTCAGGTGACCTCGACGCTGGCGCGCTGGCGGGCCGAGGTGCCCGCTGCGCTCTGGGACGAGCTGGGCGACCTCGGCCTCCTCCCCGGATGATCCCCGGGGTGATGGTGAGGGGTGAGCGCCGAGCGCCTCAGTCCCGGCGGCGTCGCCCCGCCTCCGCCATGACCCGACGCGCCTCCTCGGGCCACTCGCCGTCGAGCACGACGACGTTGTCCACGAAGCGGTTGCCGTGAGCCGCCGCCTCCGGCGCATGCGTGCGCCCGCCGTCGTTCCAATTGCCGCGGAAGGTGTTCCGGTCGGTGCGCGCGCCACGGTACGTGTTGGTGAACGCCCACACCGGGGTGTCCTGGACCACGTTGCGCTCGACGAGGATGTCGCTGGACCCCTCGTCGAGATAGACGCCGACCGACCCGCCGTTCGCGTACACGTGGTTCTCCGCGATGCGCGTGCCGGGAGCGGAGGAGAGCGTGTAGAGCGCCCCACCGTCGTGGAAGGACGTCTTGGTGTGGTGGATCAGGTTGTGCGTCACGACCGACCCCCTCAGCGTGGTGGGAGTCTCGTACACGGGTTGGAAGGCGTACAGGCCGCGCTCGGCGTAGTCGGCGCTGCCCCCCGGGTCGTGCGCGCCCCAGCCGTAGCCGACGTCGATGCCGTCGTAGGGCAGGTGGGACAGCTCGTTGCGGGTGATCACGACGCCGTCGACGTAGGTGGCGAGGATCCCCGCGTTCTCGCGGTAGTCCGTCGCGACGCGGGTCACGAGGTTGTCGTCGATCACGATGTCGCGGACGGTCATCCGTTCGTCCGACGGATGGTGCGCGTCGGCGGCGACCCCGCCGACCACGATCGCGCCGCCGGAGACCTCGAAGAACTCGTTGCCCCGCACGATCACGTCCGCGACCGCCCAGCCGGCGCCTCCGGTGTAGGTCGCCGCGTCGTTTCCGATGCCGAGCGCGGTCTGACCCAGACACGTGAACACGCAGTCCTCGACGTCCACCCGGTGCGCGGCGGCCAGGCGCACCGCCGCCGGCATCTGCTGCCAGTCGGCCCGCGTCGCCTCGAAGGCGGGACAGCCGTTCTGACAGGTGGTGAGCGCGTCGGCGGGGCGCGGGTAGGCGCGGTCGAGGAACGTCCCGGTCTGCTGGCTCGCGTACCCGACGGATGTGCTCGGCTTCAGCCAGCTGGTGTGCGAGAACCGCAGCCCGGTGAAGACGAGGTCGTGGACGGGCTCGTCGAGGGATCCTGCGATCTCGAGGAGATGCTCGTGCCGTGGGACGACGATGTCGTGCCGGTCCGGATGGTCGCCGGGCTCGACGCGGTACGAGAGCTCCCGCGTGGCCGGATCGAACGCCCACTGGCCCGGCTCCATCAGCGCGTCGACGCCGCGCAGGCTCAGCCGGCCGCCGTCGAACGGGTGCGCGAGGGTGTCGTACCCCCACGTGTTGTTGTCCCAGGCGGGCTGGCTCATCACGATGCGGCCGTCGGCGACGCGGGCGACCGGGCTGATCCGGTGCGTGAAGGAGCCCAGGCAGTGCACCTCCATCCGCTCGGCGCCGGGCAGATCGGCCAGGAAGAAGAGCGCGGGATCGCGCAGCACGATGCCGTCCGCGTCGATCGCGATCTGGTTGCGGTCGATGGGGAGGGAGGGGCGCTCGGCCCCGCGTCCGTCGACGTACAGCTGCCGCGTGTCGCGCACCTCGGGCACGTGGGCGCGGAAGATCCCCGCCTCCTCGTCGTGCACCCGCCAGCCGGAGACCGCCACGCCCCCCGACAGCACGGCGCGCGCCCCGGGCGCCGAGGTCCACACCACCGGCGCCCCCGGCGTCCCCCCGTCGGCCGCCTCGAAGCGCAGCGGTCGCTCGAGCGGCCAGGTCCCCCCGGCGAGCTCCACGACCATGCCGTGATCGCCGGAGCGATCGCGCACCCTGCGCTGCGCCTCGTCGAGGGAACGGATCGGTGCCCGCGCGGTCCCCTCGGCCGCGTCGTCGCCGTCGGGCGAGACGACGATGCGCAGCGCCTCGGGGTGGGCGGAGGGGACCGCGCGCACGCTCACTCCTGCACCAGCGACGCGACGGCCCACGGCTGCAGCTCGAGGTCGATCTCGAGTCGTCCCCCGTCGTCGGCGACGAGCGTGAAGCGCTCGAGGCCGTCGGCGACCTCGCGCAGCGCCGACGTCTGCGGGAGCGTCAGGTTGACCGGCTCTCCCATCCGGTGCCAGGCCTCGGCCACGTCGCCGTGCTCGAGATCGAGCACCTCGACGTGGAACACCGCGCCGGGAGCCAGGCCGTCGAGCGTGTGCCGCACGCGACGGGCGGGACCGTACCCGCGCAGATCGTGCGTCTGCTCGTACGTGTCGCGGGATCCGACGGACCGCGTCCCCATCTCCGCCGGATAGTTGAAGAACACGGCCGAGACCGCACCGGATCGGCTGTCGCCGGCGATGACGCCGTGGTCGGTCGACAGCAGGCGGCGATCCCCCAGCCGCGCCAGCGCGGCGAACGCGTGGAACGTGGGCTTGGGGATGCCCTGTTCGTTGACGATGCCGAAGCCGCCGTGGAAGGGGCCGATGCCGGCGCCGCCCTCCTCGAAGACGTCGGTGAACGTCCAGTAGGAGATCGACTCCGCGAGCTCGCTGCTCTGCAGGTAGGCCCGCACGATGTAGGTCGCCGCGTATACGGTGTCGTGGATGCGGTCGCGGCTGGAGGGCGTCGTCGACCACTCGGTGATGTGCACCTCCGCCTCGGGGTACGCGCTGCCCGCGACCAGTGCGCGCAGCACCGTCAGATCGTCCCGCGTGGCGTCCGCGTACCGACTGATGAGGGTGGCCTCCCCGCTGACTCCGAACGCGTAGTCGGTGGGATAGACGTGGGTCGTGACGAAGTCGACGGGCAGGTCGCGCTCGGCGCACCAGGCCAGGAACTCCTCGATCCACACCGGCTTCCAGTCGAGCGCGTCGACGTCCTCGGCCGCGGCGGTCGCGAACTGCGACTCCAGGTCCTCCGTCTCCCCGTCGTAGCGTCCGTCGGGCACGAACACGCTGGTGGAGGGACCGCCGACCTGCAGCACGGGGTCGATCGCCTTGATCGCGCGGACGGTCGCCGCGTACAGCTCGAAGTACTGCGTCTTGGTGCCGGTCCAGAAGTGCGGGACCAGGTTCGGCTCGTTCCACACCTCGAACTTCCACTGCGAGACCTCGTCGATCCCGTAGCGGTCGATCCAGTGCTCGACCGTCGCGACGACGAGCCGCACCCAGGCGTCCATGTCCTTCGGGGGGCTGGCGTGGGCCTTCCACCAGAACACGGTGTCGTGGTCGGTGGCGAGGTCCCGCGGCATGAAGCCCAGCTCGACGAACGGCCGGGTTCCGGTGGAGAGGAGGAAGTCGAACACCTTGTCGACGTAGGAGAAGGTGTAGAGCTCCTCGCCGAGGTCCGCATCGGGCCCGAATCCGCTTCCCGCACGCGCGCGGTAGACGAACATGTCGTCGTGGAAGAGACCGTGGAACCGCACCGAGCGCATGCCCAGACGGCTGACCGCGTCGCGGAAGTGCTCCTGCCAGTCGGCGCGGAGGGCCTCGTTGGCCCGGCCCGCCCCGACGCAGGCGTTCCAGACGTGGGTGAGTGGCGAGTCCTCGACGGCGAAGCCGTCGATGCGGACGGAGGTCAGCGGCATCAGGCGAGCTCCAGTTCGATGGTCGAGAACGAGTGCGGCGGCAGTGTGACGATCAGCTCGCCGGCCTCCTGAACCGTCTGCAGCGGCTGCGGCGCGACGCGTGACGGCGATGCGGGGTCGTTGTGGTCGGAGGGGCTCGCACCTCCCAGCACCCGGGCGCGGGCGACGGTCGCGGCCCGACCGCGCAGATCGATCCGCACGGTGCAGTCCTCGTCGTACGACATGTGCGTGAGCGAGATCAGCGCCGTGTCGTCCTTCGTCGACGCCGACATCGACACGAGCGGCAGCTCGCCCCCTCGCGCCGTGGCGAGGGGGGTCTCCACCACGAACGCGGGGAGGCTCAGCGCGTCCTGGTGCCCCTTGTTCATCTCGAACACGTGGTAGGTCGGGGTGAGGACGAGGTTCTCGCCGTCGGTGAGGATCATCGCCTGGAGCACGTTGACGGTCTGCGCGATGTTGGCCATGGATATGCGCCGCGCGTAGCGGTGGAACACGTCGAAGTGGATGCCCGCGACGAGGGCGTCGCGCACCGTGTTCTGCTGGAAGAGGAAGCCCGGGTTGGTGCCCTCCTCCGCCGTCCACCACGTGCCCCACTCATCGCAGACGAGGCTGATGCGCCCGTCCGGATCGTAGGAGTCGACCACGGCGACGTGACCGCGCACGACGCGCTCGATGCCGCGGGCGTAGGCCATCGTGTCGTAGAACTGCGTCTCGCTGAACGGCAGGGCCGACTCGGAGTTGATGCCCGACCCGGAGTGCGTATAGAAGTGGAACGACACCGCCTGATAGGACAGGTTGTCGTAGAGCGTCGCGACGTGCGAGTCCACGAGGCTCTTCACGAGCACACGCGTCCACTCGACGTCGTCCTCGTTGGCGCCCGCCGCGATCAGCGTCAGCCGGTTGGCGCCGTGGTCGTGGCAGTAGGTCGCGTAGCGCCGGGCCTGCTCGGCGTAGAAGCCGGCGGACATGTTGCCCCCGCAGCCCCACGGCTCGTTCCCGATGCCCCAGAAGGGCACGACCCACGGCTCCTCACGTCCGTTCTCCCTGCGCAGCCGCGCCATGGGACTGTCGTCACCGCGTGTGACGTACTCGACCCACTCGCTCATCTCCTGCACCGTGCCGCTGCCGACGTTCCCGTTGATGTAGGCGTCGGCGCCGAGCATCTCGCACAGATCCAGGAACTCGTGCGTGCCGAAGTGGTTGCTCTCGACGACGTCGCCCCAGTTCGTGTTGGCGATCTTGGGTCGTGCGTCGCGGGGGCCCACTCCGTCGCGCCAGTGATAGGTGTCGGCGAAGCAGCCGCCCGGCCAGCGCAGGTTCGGGATGTCGAGCGCTCGCAACGCCTCGACGACGTCGCTGCGGATGCCGCGGACGTTCGGGATGGGCGAGTCCTCGCCCACCCAGAACCCCTCGTAGATGCACCGACCGAGGTGCTCGGCGAAGTGGCCGTAGATGTGCCGGCTGATGCGGTCGCCGCGGACATCGAGGTCGACGACGGCGCGTGCGGAAGCGGTCATGGGGTGGTTCTCCAGTGGGATCGTTCGGTCAGGGGGACCGGCGACGGGCGCTCGGCCGTGGTGGTGAGGGCGATGCTGCGCCGCTCCCGCGCGGATGCGTCGAGGGCGCTCATGATCTCGAGGACGTGGAGCGCCACGGCGCCGCCGGCGCGACCGGCGCCCTCTCCCCCGCGGACGAAGTCGAGCAGGCCGATCCCCCGGCCCGCGCCCCGGTAGCCGGCGCGCGGCGCGAGGACGGTCCAGTCCGGATCGCCGGGGCGACGCAGCGACACGTCTCCGTCGAAGAGGTTGGGATCCGGAAGCGCGAGCGACCCCGTCTCGCCGTGCACCTCGATCGGTGCGGCATGAGTGCCCGCGGCGTCGAAGCTGAAGGTGACCGTCGACACCGCGCCTCCGACGTGCTCGAGCACCCCGGTGACGTGGGTGTCGATCTCGACCGGGATGCGCTCGCCGGCCCGGGGACCGGACCCGATCGTGCGCTCGTCGCGGGAGCGGGTGGACGCACCGGTGACCCGGGCGACGGGACCGAGCAGGTGGAACAGCGCCGTGAGGTAGTACGGGCCCATGTCGAAGAGCGGCCCGCCGCCGGCGCGATAGTAGAAGTCCGGGTGCGGGTGCCACGCCTCGTGACCCGAGGAGACCCATGTCGCCACCGCCGAGACGGGACGTCCGATCTCGCCCGCGTCGACGACGGCCCGCGCCGTCTGGACCCCGGTGCCCAGCGCCGTGTCGGGCGCCGCGCCGACCCACAGCGGGCCCGCCGCCGCGACGACGTCGACGGCCTCGCCGAAGGTCGCCGCCAGCGGCTTCTCGCCGTAGACGTTCTTCCCGGCGCGCAGCGCCGCCCGGGCGACCTCGCCGTGCGCGGCGGGGATGGTGAGGTTCAGGACCGTCTGGACGGCGGGGTCGGCGACGAGCTCGTCGACCGTCAGCGCGCGCGCCCCCGGGAACCGATCGGCGACCGCCTGGGCGCGCGCGGCGTCCAGGTCCGCCGTCGCGGCGATGCGCACCGCGCCGTCCTCACCCAGCGTCTCGAGGTACTGCCCCGAGATGACGCCGAGACCGACTATTCCGATGCCGTGCGGCTGGCCCACAGCATTCCCCTTTCGATGATGGTGCGTACGTTGAGGTCGCGGAGCACGACGAGGCTGTGCCCCGGCGTCGCGACGAAGATCCGTCCCCGTCCCCACTGCCGGGTCCACACGGCCGGCGAGGTGTGCGGCCGATGCCACGGCAGGTAGGGCTGGGCGGGGTGGGTCGTGGTGGCGAGGACGTCGTTGAGCTCGTCCGTCAGCACCCAGTACTGCTCGGTGGTGAGCGTGAAGTCCTCGATGCCCGCCATGATCTCCGACGCGCGACCCGCATCGGTGAGATCGACCGTGTAGGGCAGGTAGTTGTCCGTCTCGTCGCCGACACGGGCGTCGGGGTGCTTCGGCGGATGCGTGGCGAACTGCCCGCCGATCAGCTGCAGGTAGTCCGAGCTCTCGCGGTAGGAGTCGGCGATGCCGCCGTGCCAGCCGGCCAGCCCCGTGCCGCGCTCGACCGCGTCGCGCAGCCCCGCCACGGCCTCCCCCGAGATCTCGGACATCGTCACCGACTGGACGATCAGATCGGTGCGGTCCATGGTCTCGCGGTCGGCGTAGACCTCGTTGTCCTCCTCGACCCGCACCTCGAAGCCGTTGCTCTCGAGGAACGGGATGAACAGCTCGGTCGCCTCGACGGGCTTGTGCCCCTCCCACCCGCCTCGGACGACGAGGGCGTGACGTGCGGTCATGATCGGATTCCTTCCACCTGGATCTGCCTGCTCTCTGATCGGGCGCTGCGCTCGACGGCGTCGAGGACGCGCTGCACCTGGGCGGCCTCCGCGAACGAGGGATGCGCCGGGATCTCCCCCGCGACGGCGCGGACGAAGTCGACGCTCTGGTGCGTGAAGAGGTGCTCATAGCCGAGGCCGTGCCCCGCCGGCCACCAGGCGCCCGCGTACGGATGCTCCGGCTCGGTCACGTCGATGCGGCGGAAGCCCTGCTCGGCCGCGGGGAGGGTCGCATCGGCGAACTGGAGCTCGTTCAGGCGCGAGAAATCGAACGCGACGGCTCCGCGGTCCCCGCTCAGCTCGATGCGGTTGGCGTTGCGGTGTCCGGTCGCCATGCGCGTCGCCTCGAACACCCCCAGCGCGCCGTCGTCGAACGACGCCGTGAAGGCGGCCGCATCGTCCACGGTGACCTTCTCGCGGGCCGCGCCCGCGCCGGCCCGACCGCCGAGGCCCACCCGCTCGTCGAGCACGGGGCGATCCGTCACGAACGTGCGGGTCGTCGCCGAGACGGCGGTGATGGCGGAGCCCGCGAGCCACTGCGCCGCATCGATGCTGTGCGCACCGATGTCGCCGAGCGCGCCCGAGCCGGCCCGCCGGCGGTCCAGGCGCCAGGTGAAGGGGGCCTCGGGGTCCGTGAGCCAGTCCTGCAGGTACTGGGCGCGCACGTGCCGGATCGTTCCGATCCGTCCGTCCTCGACGAGGCGACGGGCGTACGCGAGCGCGGGGGTGCGCCGATAGCTGAAACCGCACATCGCGACGATCCCCCGCCCCGCGGCCTGCGCTGCTGCGTCGGCCATCCGGTCGGCGTCGGCGGTGTCGTTGGCGAGCGGCTTCTCGCACAGGACGTGGCGCCCCGACTCGAGCGCCGCGAGGGCGATCTCGGCGTGGGTGTCGCCGGGGGTGCAGATGTCCACCGCGTCGATGTCGTCGCGCTCCAGGACGCGGCGCCAGTCGTCGGCGGACTCCGCGATCCCGAAGCGCTCCGCGGCAGCCGCGGTGCGTCCGGCGTCGCTGCCGACGAGGACCACCGCCTGCGGGTCCAGCGGCAGTTCGAAGAAGCGCGGCGCGGTGCGCCACGCGTGGGCGTGCATGCGCCCCATGAATCCGGTTCCGATGATGGCGATCCGCAACGGTGTCGGCATCCTCCCTCTCCCCTCCACGTCGATGGGTGACTGACGGGCCTCACGATGACACAGCGGTGGACACGAGTCCCGGAACTTGCGCAAAATGGAGGACATGGATGCCGGCACCCGTGCGACCCTGTCCGACGTGGCCGGCGCGGCCGGGGTGAGCGTGGCCACGGCGTCGCGAGCCCTGCGCGGCCGCGGGGAGATGGCGCCCGAGACGCGGGCACGGGTGCTCGCCGCGGCGAAGGGTCTCGACTACTCCCGCGCCGGAGATGCGCGCGGGCGCCCCCGCGGCGGCACATCGCGCGTCTTCGACCTCGTGCTCGGCCACTTCCACGACCCGTACACCGACGAGGTGACCGCCGGGGCGCACACGGCGGCATCCGAGCTGGACTACGACCTCGTGCTCACCGCCGAACGGGATGACCCGGCCGACGACTGGCCCGTCCGCACCCGCTCGCGCGGCACGGCGGGGGTCGTGCTCGGCCTCATCGTCCCGACGACCTCGCAGATGGAGGTGATGCAGGGCGCGGGCATCCCGGTCGTCCTCCTGGAGCCGCCGTCGGGGTCGACGCTCAGCCTCCCGAGCGTGCGCAACACCGACGCCGCGGGCGGCGAGGCCGCCGCCGAGCACCTGCTCGCACGGGGGGCGCGCCGATTCATCCTGATCGGCGGCATCCCGTCGTACCGGTACGGGCGGGCGCGGATCGACGGCTTCGTGGCCGCCCTGGAGCGCTCGGCACCGCGCGCCCCCCGCGTCCGCACCCACGCGGACTGGACCGCGGTGGACGCACGTCGCGCCTGTGCGCGAGCGCTCGACGATCTCGGCGGGGACGGCATCATCGGCCTGTTCGCGTGCTCCGACGAGATGGCCGCGGGCGCCTACCGCGCGATCGCGGACGCGGGCCTCACCGTCGGGCGCGACGTGCTCGTGGTCGGGTTCGACGACGTCCGCGGCGCGCGGTGGCTGCATCCCCCGCTGACGACGATCCGGCAGCCCATCCGCGAGATGGCCGCCGCCGCCGTGCACATGCTCGCCGAGATGGCCGCGGGCGAGACGCTGACCGATCGGGTCGTCGAGCTTCCGACCGAGCTGGTCGCCCGCGGATCGACCGGAGGTCAGAGCCCGGCAGGCGGGCGCACGGGGAAGTAGACCGCGTACGGCTCGTCGACGACCTCGTGCAGCGGGACGAGACGGATCGAGAACGGCTGCCCGGCGGTGCGGTAGCGCGTGAGCCACTGCGACCACTGGCGCTCGTCGTCGGGCCGCAGGAGCGCCGCCGCGTCCGCGGGGTCGCCCTCGAGCGAAATCTCCCGGTCGACGAGACCCGCGAGCACGGTCGCGCCCTCCACGAAGGCGACCGTGGTCGGCTCGTCGGGGATCGGGACGGCGCGCACCGTGAACGGGAAGGCGACCTCGATCGTGTGCGCACCGCCGGGGTGCCGCACCTCGAGGAAACGGCCGATCCGCTCGACCGGGATCGACGCGTGCACGTCGGGCTCGCCGACGGTCCAGGCGGGAACCCGCAGGCGCAGCCGCACGGTGCCCGAGGCGGAGATCTCCACCGAGATGCGCTGCGCGCGCGGCCGATGGGCGTCACCCCCGGGCCCGGCATTGGCGTCGGGCCCGACGTAGCGCGCGTCGTCGAGGACGCGCACGTGCACCGTCGCGGGCCCCGTCGGCGTCGACAGCTCTGCTCGGACGGGCACGTACTGCGCGATCGTCGCCGCGCCGTCGTCGTCGGCGTAGAGCGCGAGAGCGCCGTGGCGGGTGTGGGCCTGGACGAGGGTGCCGTGACAGCACCAGAAGTCCTCCGTCGGCGAGCCCCAGGCCTTGGTCGCGCCGCTCTCGAGCGGGAGGAAGTAGGCGACCATCCCGGTTCCCGGGTGCTGCTGGGCGAGGATGCCGTTGACGAGGTTCGCCTCGATGTAGTCGAGGTAGCCCGCCTCGCCCGTCCACCGGTACAGGACGTCCGCGAGGCGGATCATGTTGTAGACCGAGCAGTGCTCCTGCGTCTTGCGCCCCCGCCGGCTCGCGAACGCGTGGGGCGGCGTCCAGATCTCCCCCGAGGTCTGACCGCCCGTGCAGAACGTGCCGCGCCGGGTCACCGCCCAGTCCCAGTACGCCTCCACGACTCGACGCCAGGCGGCGTCGCCGGTCACCTCGAACGCGCGCGCGGCTCCGAGGATCTCCGGGATCGTCGTGTTGGCGTGCATGTTGGTCAGCATGTCGCGCCCGTCGAGGAGACCGTCGAACAGGGACCTGTGCGTGTACCGCTCCAGCAGGTCGCGGTACATGTCGTCTCCGGTGGCCTCGAGCAGGTCGGCCCACACCTCCAGCATCCCGCCGGTCTCCACCTCGAGGATCTGCTGGAACGCCGCGGCGTCGAAGCCGCGCGCCCAGGCGGCGATGACCTCCGACGCCCGGCGGGCCATCCCGAGCGCACGCTCGTCGCCGAGATCGCGGTACACGTCGACGAGTCCCATGAGGGTCTTGTGGATGTTGTACTGCGGCGCCCACACGTCGCGCCCTTCCGCCAGTCGGCGCAGGTAGGCGGGCGGGATGCCGAAGACCCAGCCGTCGCCACCGTCCTGGCAGGTCTCCAGCGCGTCGAGCACCACCTCCAGCTTGCCGCGCAGCACGGGGTCCCCGGTCACCGCCACCTCGCGGGCCGTCGCCGACAGCCAGTGCCCGAGGAAGTGCCCGCGCAGCTGCGCTCCCGGCGTCTCCCACCCCCAGTGCCGACCCCAGCCGCGCTCGACGCCCGGCGTCGAAGACGGCGCCAGATGCCATCCCTGGTCACCGATGCCGGCCTCGATCCGGTGATTCTGCACGAGAGCGTCCTCGTCGAGCGCCGCGAGGTAGTCGCGGTTGACTCGCCGACGCCGGTCGTAGGTCCCCGGCAGCAGCCGGACCGCAGCGAGCGGGAGAGAGGAAGACATCATGTTGTGCACAGCTCCTTCGGTGTGGTGAGATCGATCTCTGAGAGAGTACTCCGTCGTACCGATTCACAGAAGAGGAGCATGTCTTCATGCGCGTCGTCCACCTCACCGCCGAGGGGGTGTCGATCGTCGTCTCGGCGATCGACGACCGCCTGCCCGCGATCGTCCACTGGGGCCGAGCGGTCACCGGCTCCGACGAAGATCTGCTCGGTCTCGTCGCCGCGGAGTTCCGCCCGGGCCTGGACGACGTGTCGGATGTCCCGTATCCACCGTCATTACTGCCCGAACATGCTCGCGGGTGGTTCGGCACGCCGGGAGTGAGCGCGCACCGCGGCGGAGCCGCCTGGGCCCCGCGCCTCCGCCTTCACTCCCTCACCCTCGACGGCGAGGAGCTGCCTCCGGGTGTCACGACGGCCGGGGCGGGGCGCATCGTGGCCCGCGCCCACGATCTCGACGCTGCGATCGAGGTCGAGCTAGAGATCGATCTCTCGGTCGGCGGACTCCTCCGCTCTCGTGGACACATCCGCAACCTCTCGTCGGCCGTCGAGCCCCTCGAGGTCCAGGAAGTGTCGGTGATGCTGCCGATCCCCACCCGGGCGAGCGAGATCCTCGACTTCAGCGGCCGGTGGGCGCACGAGCGCATTCCGCAGCGTCACCCCGTCGTGCGCGGCACGCACGCCCGCTCCTCGCGCCGCGGGCGCACGGGGCTCGACGCCACCACCGTGCAGGCGATCGGCACACCCGGGTTCTCCGCGGACGCCGGCGAGACGTGGCTCTGCCATGTCGGCTTCAGCGGCAACCATCAGCACGCGGTCGAGCGCGCAGACGGGACGCTCGCGTTCCGCGGGGGCGAACTGCTCCTGCCCGGCGAAGTGCGGCTGGCATCCGGCCAGGAGTACACCGGGCCGTGGGTCTCCGGCGCCTTCGGCGACGGGCTCGACGAGGCCTCGGGACGCTTCCACGCGTGGCTGCGCGGAATCTCGCGGTCCTCCCGCCGGGCCCGGCCGGTCACTCTGAACGTCTGGGAGGCCGTCTACTTCGACCACGATCGTGCCGTCCTGTCCGACCTGGCCGCCCGCGCCGCCGCCCTCGGCGTCGAGCGCTACGTCCTGGACGACGGGTGGTTCCGCGGCCGGACCGACGATCGGGCGGGGCTCGGCGACTGGACGCCGGACCCGATCGCCTGGCCGGAGGGCCTGCGTCCGCTCGCGGACGAGGTGCGCGCTCTGGGGATGGAGTTCGGTCTCTGGGTGGAGCCGGAGATGATCAACGAGGACTCGGATCTCGCCCGCGCGCACCCCGACTGGATCCTCCGCGCGGGGCCGGAGCTGCCGCCGCAGTACCGGTTCCAGCAGGTGCTCGACCTGACGAACCCGGAGGCGTTCGCCCACATCCTGGAGCGGCTCGACGCGCTCGTCCGCGAGATCGGCGTGAGCTACCTGAAGTGGGACCACAATCGCGACCTCGTCGCCGCCGGCCATCCCGCCACCGGGACGCCCGCGGTGCACGAGCAGACCCTCGCGCTCTACGCGCTCCTCGACGAGCTTCGCCGCCGCCACCCCGACCTCGAGATCGAGAGCTGCGCCTCCGGCGGCGGCCGGGTGGATCTCGGCATCCTGGAGCGCACCGACCGCATCCACCCGTCGGACAGCCACGACCCGAGCGACCGCTTCCACATCCTCCGCTGGACGGGGCTGCTCGTCCCGCCGGAGATGATGGGCTCGCACGTCGCCTCCCCCGTCTCGAGTGTGACCGGACGCACACACGCGCTGGACTTCCGCTGCGCCGTCGCCTTCCTCGGACACTTCGGCATCGAGTGGGACATCCGCGAGCTCGATGACGCCGACCGCGCCACGATCGCCGAGTGGATCGCCCGGTACCGCCGTCACCGCGAACTCATCGCCACCGGCCGGAGCGTCGGCGGCGGGGAGCTCGACGCGACAGCGCCGCAGGTGCGCGGCGTCGTCGCGCCCGACGGAGCCGAGGGCATCTTCACGATCGTCACTCCGCCGGTGACCCCCGACACGCTCGCGCGTGTCCGCTTCGCCGGGCTGCGCGACGATGCACGATACCGGGTCACCGCCTCGGCCCCCGAGTCGCTGGGCCCGCCGTGGCAGGTTCCCGAATGGCTGCGCGAGAACCCCGGTTTGGAGGGCGACGGACCGGCTCCCGTCCTGTCCGGATCGCTGCTGGGTCGCGTGGGCCTCGAGTTCCCGACCTTCCACCCGGATCGTGCGGCGATCGTCCACCTCGAGGAGGTCTCGACCGCATGACCCCGCTCCACCACGACCACGACCACGACCACGACCTCGACCTCGACCTCGACAAGGAGACGATGATGATCGACGCCCGCCGTCTGGCGGCCGCACGGCCGCCGCTGGGCTGGAACAGCTGGGACTGCTTCGGCTCGTCCGTGACCGAGGAGGAAGTGATCGCGAACGCCGAGTATCTGGCCGAGCACCTGCTGCCCTTCGGCTGGGACACCGTGGTCGTGGACATCCAGTGGTACGAGCTCGACCCGGGCTCGCACGACTACCAGACCGTCTCCACCCCGCTGCTCGACGCGTGGGGCAGGCCGATCCCGGCACCGGAGCGGTTCCCGTCCTCGGCCGGGACGGGCTCGTTCGCGCCGCTGGCCGAGCGGATCCACGGGCTCGGCCTGCGCTTCGGCGTGCACCTGATGCGCGGAGTGCCGCGGGCCGCGGCGGATGCGGCGCTGCCGATTCTCGGGGAGCCATCCGCGACGTGCGACTCGATCGCCGATCGCGCGAACACCTGCGTGTGGAACCCCGACAACTACGGGGTCGACATGACTGCGCCGGGTGCCCAGGCGTACTACGACTCCGTCTTCGCGCAGCTGGCCGAGTGGGGGGTCGACTTCGTCAAGCTCGACGACGTCCTCTACCCGCCGGTGGAGTCGGCCGAGATCGCCGCCGTCTCGCGGGCCATCGACCGCACGGGCCGCCCCATGGTGCTGAGCCTGTCGCCGGGCAAGCAGCTGTCGCTCGCGCATCTCGACTCCCTCCGGGCGACCGGGCAGATGTGGCGCATCTCCGACGACTTCTGGGACGACTGGGGCCAGGTCCTCGAGCAGTTCCAGCGCGCGGCGCGGTGGGCACCGCACCAGGTCCCCGGGGCCTGGGCGGACGCCGACATGCTCCCCTTCGGTCGGATCGGCGTGCGGGGCCACGTCGGCGAGGACCGGCTGAGCCGGCTGAGCATCGAGGAGCAGCGCACGGTCACCACTCTCTGGTCGATGATGCGTTCGCCGCTGATGTTCGGCGGACACCTTCCGGACACCCCGGCGGACACGCTGTCCCTGCTGACGAACCGCGACGTGCTCGCGCTGCGCGACAGCACCGACGGACACGAGATCATCCGCGACGGGAACCTCGTCGTGTGGAGCGCACGGCTCGGCGAGACGGCCTACCGCGCGGTCTTCTGGCTGGGCGAGGAGGCGACGACGCTGCGCCTCCACACCGACGATCTGGGCTGCGACGCCGCCGCGACGTGCCGCGACGTCTGGGACGACAGCCCCGTGGGGATCGATGCGGGCTGGATCGAGCTCGCCGTCCCCGCGCACGGGACGCGGCTGCTCGCCCTCAGCTGAGCCGCGCGGGTCCGTCTCCGCGCGAGACGGACCCGCCGCTCTCGAGGACGGCGACGGCGTCCGCATCGCCCCGGCCGCGCGCCAGCGCGACGGCCCGGAGGAGCGAAGCCTCGAACAGGTCGTCCAGACGAACCGGCCGGCCGGAGGCGGACGAATCCACGGCGGCTTCGACCATGGCGAGGCTGTGCACGTTCCGGTGGATCTCCCCGGACGGCGGCGGCCCGCCGTCGAGCGCGGCGACGAACTCGTCGAGTGCGGCGTCCAGACCCTCCGCCGCCGACCGGAGGGGGCGCGCCCGGGGCTCGTCCCCGGCTCGCTGTGCGATGACCTCGCCCTCGCCGTCCCAGACGGCGGAGCCGCCCGGAGCGGTACCGCGCCACTGACCGTTCCACGAGGTCGTCAGACCGTCTGCGCACCAGCTCCCGGAGTAGGCGAATCGTCGCCCGTCCGCAAAGCGGAAGACGGCCTGCGCCGCCGCATCGCCGCGGTACCAGCTCCAGCTCGGCGAGAACTCCTCGCAGTAGACCGACTCCGGCTCGGCATCCAGCAGGTAGCGGGCCTGGTCGAAGGTGTGGATGGCCATGTCGACGAGCAGCGGCGAGGCCATCTCGTCGCGGAACCCGCCGAACCGCGGATTCTGGAAGAAGCGGGCGTCGAGCTGCTCCGCGGAGCCGAGCTCGGCGAGCGCGTCGCGGAACGCGCGGATGCCGTCGGAGTGCCGCCGCGACTGGCTCGTGGCCACCAGGACGCCCGTCGCATCGCTGAGCGACGCCAGCACGAGGGCTTCGGCCACGGTGGGGGTCACCGGCTTCTCGGACAGCACCGGGACGCCGGCCCGGACGGCCGTCGCGGACACGTCGAGGTGGGCCTGGGGGATCGTGACGTTGATGAGGAGATCCGCGTGGACGGCGGCGAGCGCGTCGGACGCCGTCGCCACGCACGGGACGTCGAGTCCGCGCGCCCGGGCGGCGGCGCGGGCCGCGTCGGGGACGATGTCCGCGACGGCGGCGATCCGGAGGTCGTCGCGTCGGACGACCGTGTCCATCCAGGCCCCGCCCATGCCGCCCGCACCGACGATGACGACCTCGCGCGCGCGCCGATCCGTCACCGCTGGACCTCGCCGTCCCACTCCCGTGGGATGTCGAACTCGCCCTCGCGGTGCATCGCCAGGTGCGGCAACTCCCGGGGGCGATCGCTCCCGGCCCAGCGCGCCGCATTGGCGAGGACGCGCTGGATCTCCGGCTGGTGGTACACGGGGTAGTCCTGGTCTCCCGGCGAGAAGTAGAAGACGCGCCCCCGGCCGCGGGTGTAGGTCATCCCGGAGCGGAAGACCTCGCCGCCGGAGAAGTTCGACACGAAGACGAGCTCGTCGGGGGCGGGGACGTCGAAGAACTCCCCGTACATCTCCTGCGCGGGGATCACGATGGGCTGCGGCACGCCCTCGGCGATCGGGTGCGCGGGGGCGACCGTCCACACGAGCTCCCGGTCCTGCGCCTGCCGCCAGCGCAGCGCGCAGGTCGTGCCCATCAGGCGGATGAAGATCTTCGAGAAGTGCGCGGAGTGCAGGGCGACCAGTCCCATGCCGCTCAGGACCTGGCGGTGCACCCGGTCGACCACGTGGTCGCTCACCGCGTCGTGGCGGAGGTGACCCCACCAGAAGAGCACGTCGGTGCGGTCGAGGCGCTCCTGCGTGAGCCCGTGCTCGTCGTCGTCGAGGGTCGCGGTCTCGACCACCGCGTCGGGGCCGAGGAGCGCCCGGAGCCCCGCCGCGATCGTCCCGTGCATCGTGTCCGGATAGAGCGCCCGCGGTATGTCGTGGTGCTTCTCGTGGTGGTTCTCGCCCCACACCAGGACGCGCAGCGGCGGCGTGCTCACCGCGCGTCCTCGACGCTCCACGGCGTGCGCAGGGCTCGCCGTGCCGGGGCGATCCGCTCCCCCGTGAGCTCGACGCGCGCCGAACGGTCGAGGTGCGCGGACGACGGTCCGACGGCGAGCTCGACGACCCCCGGCTCGACGGCGAGGACGCCGTCGGAACCCGTGGCCGCGAGCATCGCCGCCGGCAGGACGAACCGCACGCGTCGCCGGGCACCGGCGGGGACCTCGATACGCGCGAACCCGACCAGCTGCACCGCGGGGCGGACGATGACCCCGACCGGGAACGAGGCGTACAGCTGGACGACCTCCACGGCCGCCTCGCCGTCGTTGCGGATGACGGCGGACACCTCGACGTCGCCGTCGGTCGGAACCGCCGCCGCGACGTCGATGCTCCCGTAGGAGATCCGCCCGCGCGTGATGCCGAAGCCGAACGGGTAGAGCGGGCTGGGATCGGCGACCGTGATGCCTGCGTTGTGCCGCCCGAGCGGAGGCTGCAGGTAGGTCGTCGACGCGCCCGGCGCGCGCGGGATCTGCACCGGCAGGCGCCCGCTCGGCGAGACACGGCCCGACAGGATGCCGGCGACCGCCGCCGCGCCGTCCGCGCCCGGGAAGAACGCCTGCACGATGCCCGTCGCCGCCGCGTAGTCGCCCAGCGCGTACGGACGTCCGGACAGGACGACGAGGACCGTGGGGACACCGGTTCCCAGCACCGCGGTGACGAGCTCGTGCTGATGCCCCGGGAGCCGCAGGTCGGGGGCGTCGCAGCCTTCGCCCGAGGTGCCGGCGCCGAACAGGCCCGCCACGTCGCCCACGACGAGGACGGCGAGATCGCTCCGGCGGGCGAGCTCGACCGCGGCGGGGATGCCGCTGTCGTCGCCGCCGACGATCTCGCAGCCGCGCTCCAGACGGATCCGGGCGTGCGGGAACTCGGCGCGCATCGCCGCCTCGACCGTCGGGATCTCGATGCCGGGGTCGTGGCCGGGGTGCTTGGAGAGCACGTGGTTCGGGAACGAGTAGCAGCCCAGCAGGCTGCGGTACTCCTCCGCGGCGGGGCCGATCAGGGCGATGCTCGCGGAGTCCGGCAGCGGGAGCACGTCGTCGTCGCGCAGCAGCACCACGGACTCCTCGGCCATGCGCGCGGACAACGCCCGGTTGGCCGCACTGTCGAGATCGACCGTCTCGGCCCCGTCGGGGACGACCGGTGCGCCGTCGAGCAGACCGGCGGCGATCTTCTGCTCCAGGTGACGCACCACCGCACGGTCGAGGTCGGAGGCCTCGACGACCCCTTCCCGGACGAGGCGGGGAAGGGCCGCGTAGGCGACCGTCTGCGGCAGCTCCACGTCGACCCCCGCGGCGAGCGCGAGCGCCCCCGCGGCATCCGAGTCGCCCGCCACGCGGTGCATCGAGACGAGGAACGGGATCGCCCAGTAGTCCGCGACGACGGTGCCCTCGAAGCCCCACTCGTCGCGCAGGATCCGGCCGAGCAGATCTCGGTTCGCGGAGCTGGGGACGCCGTCGACGTCGGTATAGGAGGTCATGACGCTCCGTGCGCCGCCGAGGCGGAGCGCGGTCTCGAAGGGCGGCAGCACGGTGTCGGCGAACTCGCGCGGGCCCATGCTCACCGGAGCGTGGTTGCGGGCGCCGCGCGAGGCGGCGTATCCCGCGAAGTGCTTGAGGGTGGCCACGATCCCCGCGCTCTCCAGGCCCGACACGTACGCCGCGCCGAGCTGGCCGACGAGGTACGGGTCTTCGCCGAGGGTCTCCTCGACCCTCCCCCAGCGGTAGTCCTTCACGACGTCGACGACGGGGGCGAGCCCCTGATGGATGCCGAGGGCCCGCATGTCCTCGCCGATCCGGCGCGCCATCCGGCGCACGAGGTCCTCGTCGAAGGTCGCGGCCCAGGCGAGCGGGGTCGGGTAGGCCGTGGCGCCGAACGCCGCGAGACCCGTGAGGCACTCCTCGTGGGCGAAGGCGGGGATGCCCAGTCGTTGTCCGTCGACGACACGCGCCTGGAGCTCGCGCAGGCGCCGGACGCCCTCGGACACCGTGATCGGCTCGGTGCCGAACACACGCGTGAGCTGCCCCAGTCCTCCCGTGAAGAGATCGGCCGGGGTGCCCGCCCGATCGTCGTCGAGCCGAGGGGCGAAGTCGTCCGCGGCATCCGTGAGCCAGACCGAGCCCAGCTGCGCGGCCTTCTCCTCGAGCGTGAGCTCCGCCACGAGCAGTTCCGCGCGCTCGCGCGCACTCCGCGTCGTGTCGCGCCACCGGTCCGTGCCGGCGGCGATCGCGTGCGTGCCCATCAGCCCTTGAACGCCCCGTCCATGATGCCGGCGACCATGCGACGCCCGACGAAGAAGAACACGATGAGGAGCGGCAGCGTCGCCAGGAACGAGCCGCCCATGGACAGTGCCAGGTCGATCGTCCGGTTGGCCTGCAGCTGCTTCAGCGCGATCTGCACCGTGAACAGCTCGGGCGACTTCAGCACGATGAACGGCCACATGAAGTCGTTCCAGACGCTCGTGAAGGTGATGAGCCCGAGCACGAACACGGCCGGCCGCACGACGGGCAGGCCGATACGCCAGAAGATCTGCCAGCTGTTGGCGCCGTCGATGCGGGCGGCGTGCATGAGCTCGTCGTTCAGCGTGGTCGACATGTGCTGACGCATCCAGAAGATGCCGAAGGCGCTCGCGAGACCCGGGACGATGATCGCCTGCAGGGTGTCGACCCAGTCCAGCGCCGAGATGATGAGGTACTGCGGGATGACGCTCAGCTGCGCGGGAACGGTCATCGTCAGGATGACGATCAGGAAGAGCACGTTGCGACCGGGGAATTCGAGCTTGGCGAACGCGAACCCCGCCAGCGCGCACAGCAGCGACGCGACGACGGCGATCGTGAGCGAGACGATCACGCTGTTCATCAACGACTGGAAGAACGGCACGGTGTCGAACACCTTCGCAGCGATGTCGAAGAAGTTCAGACCCGGGTACAGTCGCGGCGGGACCGAGGTCACCGCCGAGGCGCCCGCCGAGGCGATGACGAACATGTAGTACAGCGGGAAGACGCTGATGAGCACGGCGATGCCGAGCATCAGGTAGACGGGCCAGCGCACGCGGCCCACCCGGCCGCCTCCGCGCTTCTTCTTCCCGGGGCGGGGTGCCCCGTCGATCTCCTGCAGCGCCTGCGGGATCGCGGTGTCGATCGGATCGGACATCAGCGTGCCTTCCGGGTGCGGGTGGACAGGAAGAAGTTGAGCGCGGCGACGACGACGACGATGACGAACAGGGCGACGCCGATCGCGGATCCGTAGCCGAACGAGAACTGGCCGAAGCCCTGCTCGTAGAGGAAGAGCGCGAGGGTCTGGCACTGTCGTCCGCCGCCGCACGTCAGGCCGGATTCGGGCGAGACGAGCAGGGGCTCGGTGAAGATCTGCAGACCGCCGATCGTCGACATGACGACCGTGAAGATGATGATGGGCCGCAGCGACGGGATCGTCAAGTGGATGAACTGCTGCCATCCGCTGGCTCCGTCCACGGATGCCGCCTCGTAGATCTCGCGCGGGATCGCCTGGAGACCGGCGAGGTACAGGAGGGTGTTGTAGCCGAACCACCTCCACATCACCATCGAGGAGATGACGATCCAGGATCCGACCTGCGAGGACAGGAAGTTGACCGCCGGCAGGCCCAGGGACCCGAGCACCCAGTTGATCAGTCCGAAGTTCTTGTCGAAGATCTGCGCGAAGACGATCGCGGTCGCCGCCACCGAGGTGATGTAGGGCACCAGGAGCGCCATCCGGAAGAAGTTCGCCATCTTCAGGGCTGCATGGTTCAGCAGGTGGGCGAGTCCCAGGGCGAGGAGCAGCTGCGGGATCGTGGAGATCAGGAAGATCCCGAACGTGTTGACGAGCGCGTTCCAGAAGCGGCCGTCCTGGAGCAGCCGCTCGAAGTTCGCGAGGCCGACGAAGGTCTGCTCACCGATCGGGTTCCAGTCGAACAGCGCCACGTAGAACGTGAACAGCAGCGGGAAGAGCCCGAAGACGATGAAGATGACGAAGAACGGCGCGATGTAGATGTACGGTGCCACCCGCTCCGCCCAGTGCTGGCGGATGGGACGGCGATCGCCGCGATGTCGTCGTCGGGGTTCCTTGCGGGTGGGGATGGCGGGGGCTGTCGCCGTCGACGCGCTCATGATGCTCCTTCGGTCGGGGGGGGGGGGGGGGGGGGCCCCCCCCCCCCCCCCCCCGACGGGGTGGATCAGCCGCCGATCGCAGCCTTGGCGTTGCCGACCGCGGTCTGCCACGCGTCTGCGGGCTTGACGTTGCCGACTTCCATGTCCACGAGGGTGTTGAGCAGCGCCGAGCCGATCGCACTGGTGTCCGGACCGTTGTAGAAGGCCTTGAACTTCAGCACCGAGTCGCTGACGACCTCGCCGATCTTGGAGTCGCCGTAGAACGGGTCGGTGTAGGAGCGCACCTCGGTGCTCTCCAGCGCGCTCTTGGCGGCGGGGAAGGTGCCCGTCTCGGTGAAGTGCGTGGTCTGGCCCTCCGGCGAGAGCATCGTGGAGATGTACTGCCACGCGGCCTTCGGGTTCTTGGCGCGCGCCGGGATGGCGATCACGCTGCCGCCCCAGTTGCCGCCGACGCCGGGGATGGAGGCGTAGCGCCAGTTGCCCGAGGTGTCGGGCGCGGCGTTCTTGATGCCGGCGAGCAGCCACGACGGGGCGATGGTCACGGCGAAGGAGCCGTTCGCCTTACCCGGGTCCCAGCCCGACGACCACGCGGCGATGCCCGCGCTGATGCCGGCGTCGTAGGTCTCCACCGCGACGTCGAACGCGTTCTTCACCTGGGGGTTGGTGTCGAACACCAGCTCCCCGTCGGGCGAGTAGTACTTCTCGTCGACCTGGTTGACGGTGGAGAAGAAGATGCTGGTCTCGACGTTGTCCACGAACGGCTTGCCGGTGGCGGCCGTGTACTTCTTGCCCATCGCGATGAAGTCGTCCCACGTCGACCACATCTTCGCGACCTCGGCGGGATCGGTCGGCAGGCCCGCCGCCTCGAAGAGGTCCGCCCGGTAGGCGAAGCCGAGTCCGCCGATGTCGGTCGGGATGCCGATGATCGAGCCGTCCTTGGCGGTCGCGGCGCCGACGGCCCAGTCGAGGTACTTGTCGCCGATGTCGTCGCCGCCGAGCGTGCGCAGGTCGACGAAGTTGCCCGGGTTCTCGACGAACTTGGGCAGGTCGTCGTTCTGGATCATCACGAGGTCGGGAACCTTGCCGCCGGCGAGGGCGGCGGTGAGCGCGGTGGCGGTCTCGGTGGTGCTGCCCACCTCGGTCAGCTTCACCTTCGCGTCCGGGTTCTGCGCCAGGTATCGGTCGACCGAGGCCTTCTGGCCGATGCCGGTGAACGACCAGAAGTCGAACTCCGCGTTGGGATCGTCCGACGCACCGCCGGATCCTCCCGACGTGCATCCGGCGAGCGCCAGCGCCACAACGGCGGCGGCGGCGGGAATGGCGAATCTGCGACGAGACACGACTGCTCCTCTTCTTTGGGGACATGTGACTGCGGTGAGGCCACCCTGACCTCGCTGAGAGATCGATCTCTCATCCACGGAAACAGTAACGGCTCGGCGCTCTCCCGGCAAGGCCAATGTCTGATGAATTTCGGGCAGCACCCTCGAAAGCCACCGAAAACCGCGCCGACAGTGCACCCCACCTCCGAATCATGCAATGATCGTCCGAGTCTGAGATCGATCTATGACAGACCAGATCGGCCGATCTCGTAGGAGAGGGAAGCGATGCCACGACCGACGATCCTCGATGTCGCCAAGGCTGCGGGCGTCTCGCGCGCGACGGCGGCGCGAGTGCTGGCGGGGGCGACGAACGTCGACCCCGCGATGGCGTCCGCGGTCGTACGCGAGGCCGCGCGGCTGGGCTACGAGACCAACTTCGCGGCGCGCGTGCTGCGCGGCGGCCGAGCGGGCGCCATCGGTCTCGTCATCGCCTTCAACGAGCTGGGCAGCCTCAACGGGACCTTCTTCACGGCCGTGCTCAAGGGGGCCGCCAAGGGCCTGTCGGCGGGAGAGGTCCAGCCCGTCCTGCTCCCCGCGGACCACGAGGACCTCGACCGCATTCCCCGATTCCTCCGCTCGGGAGCGCTCGACGGCGCGATCGTCGTCCTCCAGCACGAGATCACCCATCTCGTCGAGCGGCTCGCCGATCCCCCGGTGCCGATCGCGTGGGTGGGTCGCCCGCGCAGCGATCTGGGAGCGTCGTCCATCGTGATCGACTCCGACAACTACGGCGGGGGTCGCCTCGCCGCCCGCGCGCTCATCGAGGCCGGCCGACGTCGCATCGGGATCATCACCGGTCCGCCTGACATGGAGCAGGCGCGGGAACGCTCGCGGGGGTGGACCGACGAGCTCGCACAGCACGGGATCGAACCCGGTCCCATCGTGCACGGCGACTTCACCCTCGACAGCGGGACGGCGGCCATGGCCCGGCTGCTCCAGCGCGCGCCCGACCTGGACGGCGTCTTCGCCTCGTCCGATCTGATGGCCGCCGGAGCGGTGCGCGTGCTGCACGCCGCCGGACGCCGGGTCCCGCAGGACGTCTCGCTGGTCGGCTTCGACGACGTCCTCATCGCCTCCACGAACGATCCGCCCCTGACGACCGTCCGCCAGCCGCTCGAGGAGATGGGCCGCGCCGCGGCCGACACCCTTCTCGCCGCGATCCGCGGGCAGAGCGTGGAGGGGATGCAGCTGCTGCCGACGTCTCTCGTGCGTCGGGAGTCGCTGTGACGCGGCCGCCGCGCCCCGTCCTCCTCAGCACCGACGCGAAGAACGAGGCCGACGACCAGTTCGCGATCGTCCACGCGCTGCTCACACCGACGCTCGACGTGCGCGGCATCCTCCCCGCGCACTTCGGCTCCGCAGGCAGCCGAGTCGCGTCCACGGCGGAGGTCGCCCTCCTCCTCGAGCTGCTCGGCGACGAGGCGACCACGGTCGCCGACGGCGCCGACGGTGCGCTCGCGCATGCCGACCATGCCCGGCCCTCCGCAGCCTCCGCGCTGATCGCCGCGGAGGTGCGCGCGGCGTCCGAGCGCGTGTCGATCGCGGTCCTCGGCCCGCTCACCGACGTCGCCTCCGCGCTTCTCGAGCATCCGGACCTCCTCGCGAAGGACCCGCTCGTGGTGTGGGTGGGCGGTCCTCCGTACGAGGGCGTCGTCGGCTACTCGCCCGAGTTCAATCTGATCAACGACGTCGCCGCGGCCAACGTCGTGATGGCCTCCGGGGTCGAGGTCTGGCAGATCCCGATGTCCGTGTACACGATGATCGGTGTCGGTCACTCGGAGCTGGAGGGGCGCCTGCGGGGCACGAGCGCACTGGGCGACTACCTCGTCGATCAGCTCATCGCGTTCAACCGCACGGTCGAGTACGGACCGCTCGATTTCCGATCGCTGGGCGACAGCCCGGCCGTCGGTGCCGTCATGAACCCCCTCGCCGCGCGCTGGAGCCTGCGTCCGCCGCCCCGCTTCAGCTCCGACGGCGAGATCGACGGCACGCACGACGATGCCCGCCGGATCCGCGTCTGCGAGGCCTTCGACACCCGCTGGCTGATCGAGGACATGTTCGCCAAGCTGCGGGCGTTCGGCACAGGCCCGCGGAGCTGACCCCCACCGAACGACCCGGAGACCCATGATCATCGATGCCCACGTCCACGTCTGGGACCCGCGCGAGCGGTCGTACGCGTGGCTGGACGGCTCCGACCTGCACCGTCCCCTGCTGCCCGACCGGTACGCCTCGGAGGCTCGCGCGGTGGGCGGCGTCGTCTTCGTCCAGGCCTCCGATGCCGACGGCGCGGGTGAGGCCCGCTGGGTCGACGCCCTCGACTGGCCGGAGCTCCTCGGCATCGTCGCGCGCATCGATCTCGCACAGGAGGCCGACGCCGTCCGCGCCGACCTCTCCGAGCTCGCCGCGATCGAGCGGGTGGTCGGGGTGCGCCACCTCCTGCAGGACGTCGACGTCGCCGACTTCCCCGCCGTCGCCGAGGGACTGCGGATCCTGGGGCGGGCAGGCGGATCCTTCGACGCCTGCATCCGCGCGACGCAGCTCCCCGCGCTCATCGACCTCCTCGAGAGCGTGCCGGACCTGACCGTCGTGCTCGACCACGTCGGCAAGCCTCCCGTCGACGCCGGGATCGACAGCGCGGATGGGCGGGCGTGGGCGGCGGGCATCACGCGGCTCGCCACCCGGCCCCGCACCTTCGTCAAGCTGTCGGGCCTGGCGGCCGAATCCCGGGATCCGGTCGCCTTCGACACCCACACGGGAGCCTTCCTCCGGCACGCCGTCGACGCGTTCGGCGCGGACCGCGCGATGCTGGGCAGCGACTGGCCCGTCAGCGCGTACGTCGGCGTCGGCGGAACGTTCTCGGACTGGACCGAGCGTGTCCGCTCGGTCGTGTCGCCGGGCGACTGGGCCGCCGTCTCGGAGACGAGCGCCCGGCGCGCCTACCTGCCGGGCGGATCGCGCGGCTTCGCCCCCGTCGCCGGGAGGCGCGCATGACCGGACCGCTCGTCTTCCGCACCCGCACGCCCGCTCCGCGCTGGGAGGACGGCCTGATCGCCGGGAGCGGGCGGGTCGGTGCGCTCGTCCACGGGTCCGCCGACGCCCTCCGGATCTCCCTCGCGCACGAGCGGTTCTTCCTGCCCGCGAACCCCCGGCCCGGGGCTCCCGACCTGCGGGCCGCCCTTCCGGACCTCCGCGCCGCCGTCGACGAGCGGGACGCGGGCGAGAGCGCATCGACAGTGCTGCGCGCGGCGTTGACGGCCGCCGGGTACGACGGTCTCGTCTGGACCGACCCCCTCGGACTGTGCGCCGTGCTCTCGCTGTCCACTCCGGGCGGGGCGAGCGAGGTCGAGCGCACCGTCGACCTCGAGCGCGGAGTCGCGACCGTGTCGTGGCTCGACGACGGCGGCGCACGGCACCGCGCGCACACGGTCGCGGTGCGCGACACCGACACGGTCCTCGTCGCGCTCGAATCCGACGTCGCGGTCCGGATCACCGTCCGTGTCGGGCTCGAGCTCGACGACGACGCGCCCGCCGCCTCTTTCGCCCCGGACTACTCCGGCGTGGTGGAGGGACATCCGCACGCGGGCCCGCCCGCGCACCTCGACGTGCGCAGCCACGACGGCTCCGTGCTCGCGACGTCGACCGTGACATCCGACGACTCCGCCGTGTGGCAGGTCCGTGGGCGGTCGCTCGAGGCCGTCCTCGACGTGCCCGCCGGCGGTCGTCGGACGGTGCGACTCGACGTCGCGGTCACCGGCCACCGCCCCCGTCCCGCCGGATCGGTCACCGACTGGCGCGGAACGCTCGACGCGCAGGAGCGCACCCACGGCGCCCTCGTCCGGAGGTCGCTCCTGGATCTCGGCAGCGACGACGGGCAGCCCGACGACAGCGTCGAAGACCTCTGGGCGCGGGCGCGCGCGGGCGATGCCACGGCGATCCGCCGCGCCGTGTCGATCGCGTACGCGGCGGGCCGGGCGAACATCATCGCGGCGACCGGTGAGCTTCCGGCCACTCTGCAGGGCGTGTGGCAGGGCACCTGGAAGCCGGCGTGGTCCGCGGACTACACGATGAACGGCAACGTGCAGAACGGGACGGTCGCCGCGCTGCTGTCGACGGGGACTCCCGAACTGATGCGCTCCGTCGCCGAGCTCGTGCTCGACCACCTCGACGACTATCGCGACAACGCCCGCCGCATCTTCGACGCGGACGGCATGCTGCTGCCCGCGCGCATGTCGACCCACGGCATCGCGAATCACGCGAATACGGACTTCCCGCACGTGTTCTGGGTGGGAGCCGGAGGGTGGGTGCTCCGGCTGATCGCCGATCTCGTCTCGACGACGGGCGACCGCACCGTCGTGGACGACCGGGTCTGGGAGCTGGCGGAGGGGGTGCTCCGCTTCGCCGAGTCGGCGACCGTGACCACCGCCGCAGGGCGGCGTCTGATCCCCGGATACTCCCCCGAGAACACCCCCGCCGGCGCGGCGTCCCCGCTCGCGGCGGACGCCACGATGGACGTCGCCATCCTCCGCGATGCCGCGCGAGCGACGCGGCTGCTCGGCGCCGCGCGCGGCGACGACTCCCTCGACGACCGATGGGCGTGCGTCACGGCCGATCTCCCGGCGTTCCGGGTGGCCGCGGACGGCACGCTTGCCGAGTGGCTCGACCCGCGGTTCCCGGAGAACCTCGCCCACCGCCACGTCTCACAGCTGTACCCGCTCTGGTACGAGCCCGACCCCGCCTTCACCGGCGACTCCCCCGCCGCGGCACAGCTGCGCGCCGCGGCTCGAGCGACCATCGACGCGAAGATCGCCTGGCGCGCCGCCGACCCGACTGCTCCTCCCGGGCGGATGGAGATGGCGTTCGGCCTCGCCCAGCTGGGCCTCGCCGCCGCTGCGCTCGGCGAGGCCGACGCGGCGCGCACGTGCGCGGAGTGGCTGGCGCTCCTGCACTGGCGGCCCGCCTTGACGACCACCCACGATGCCGGAGCGATCTTCAACCTGGATGCCAGCGGAGCGCTGCCCGCCGTCGTCGCCGCGATGCTCGTCGGCTCGACGACCGACACGGTGACGCTCCTTCCCGCCCTTCCCCGCGACTGGCCGAGTGGAGAGGTGACCGGACTGCGCGCTCGCGGCGGCATCGTCGTCGACCGGCTCCGGTGGGACGAGCACGGCGCGACCGCACTGCTGCGGTTCCTTCCCGAGGCGGAGTGGCTCCGACCCGCCGCCGGCACGCGCGTGATCGCGGGGCCCGGATTCAGCCTGTCGGACGTGCCCGACGGCACCGGCGGCACGCCCCGACGCGGGCGGCTCGTCGGCGAGCGGATCGGTGCGGCGCCGACCGAGATACGGATGGAGCGCGTCGTCGCCGACACACCCCGGCACGGCGATTCATCGCACTAATACATCCATTTCGACCACCCTTTTCCAAAAGGCGCCCGGATTCCCCCGATATAGGTAGGATGTTTATACCTCATCGAGAAGGGCCTCCATGTCGATCATCACCGCGGTGCACGTCCACGACGTGCGCTTCCCCACGAGCCTGCTCAGCGACGGCTCCGACGCGATGAACAAGGACGGGGACTACTCCGCCGCCTACGTCGTCCTCGAGACCGACGGCGACCTCGCCGGCTACGGTTTCACCTTCACGATCGGTCGCGGCAACGACCTCTGCGTCGCAGCGGCGGAGCAGCGCGCCGCACCGCTGATCGGACGGGATGTGGACGAGCTGCTCGACGACCTCGGCGCCACCTATCGGTATCTGCAGTCCGACACGCAGCTGCGGTGGCTCGGGCCCGACAAAGGGGTCGTGCATCTCGGCCTGGCCGCGGTGATGAACGCCCTGTGGGACATGGCCGCGCGACGCGCGGGGGTCCCCCTGTGGCGCCTGCTCGTCGACATGTCCCCCGAGCAGCTCGTCGCCGCCGCCGACCTCTCCTACCTGTCCGACGCCCTGACGCGTGCCGAGGCGGTCGCTCTGCTGGAGGAGCTCGCGCCCACGCGTGCGGAGCGCATCGCCCGGCTCGAGGCGCAGGGCGGGTACCCCTGCTACACGACGAGCGCGGGATGGCTCGGCTACAGCGACGAGAAGCTGCGGGGGCTGCTCGAAGAGGCCGTCGCGCAGGGGTACCGCCACGTCAAGCTCAAGGTCGGCGGGAGCCTCGAGGACGACGTCCGGCGGCTCGGCATCGCACGCGAGGTCATCGGGTGGGACGCGCAGCTCATGATCGACGCCAATCAGGTGTGGGACGTCCCGCAGGCCATCGACTGGATGGCGCATCTCGCGCCGTTCCGTCCGCTCTGGATCGAAGAGCCCACGAGCCCGGACGACATCCTCGGCCACGCCGCGGTGCGCCGCGCCGTCGCTCCGATCGGGGTGGCCACCGGCGAGCACGGCATGAACCGCGTCCTGTTCAAGCAGATGTTCCAGGCCGAGGCGATCGACTTCTGCCAGCTCGACGCGGCACGGCTCGGCAGCGTCAACGAGATCATCGCCGTCTACCTCCTCGCGAAGAAGTTCGGCGTGCCCGTGTGTCCGCACGCGGGCGGAGTGGGCCTGTGCGAGCTGGTCCAGCACCTGTCGATCTTCGACTACGTCGCCGTCTCGGGGAGCCTCGACGGGCGCGTGACCGAGTTCGTCGACCACCTGCACGAGCACTTCGTCGACCCCTGCATCGTCGAGCGGGGTCACTACCTGCTGCCGACCCGGCCCGGCTACAGCGCACAGATGCACGAGACGTCGATCGCGGAGTACTCCTTCCCCCGCGCCGAGGTCCGGCCGCCCGTGCTCTCCGCCGACGCGCGCTGACCGCGTCGCTCAGCAGGTCACGACGCCGACGCCCGCCACCTTCGGCACCCCGCGCGAGGCCAGGATCTCGATCGACAGCGCACTCGTGCGCACGGGCGGGAACGGCATGATCCTCTGATAGCCGACGCTGAACGCCTCGGCGACGATGTCTCCCGCGGCCGTGCGCACGACGACGTGCTCCACGCGCTGGCTCGCGATGATCTCCTCCTTCAGCACGACGGCGGAGACCGTGCGCTCCTCCCCCAGGTCGCACGCGATCGTCGGCGCCTCGTCGGCGCCGTCCGGCTCCCACCAGCCCGTCCCGTTCTCGAGGGTCAGACGCGGCTCGTCACTCGGCGCGACCCCGGGCCAGACCGCCCCCTCGGACGCCGCGTGCAGCCGGCCGGACGAGAAGCGCAGTGCGGGCAGGATGGTGCGCGCGCGCAGGTCGGACACCAGCTCGCCGAGCCCCTCCAGGGCGTGGACGTCAGGTTCGGCGAGCAGCCCGTCGGGGGTCGGCGCGACGTTGAGCAGGAGGGCGCCGTTCCCCCCGACCGAGCCGAGGTAGATGTCGAAGAGCTCCGCCGGCGTGCGCACGGCGGTGTCCTCGTCCGGGTGGTAGAACCAGCCCGGCCGCACCGACGTGTTCACCTCGGCCGGATACCAGACGAGGTCGTGCTCGAGCCCCCGTACCGCCTCGCGACTGCCCAGGTCCTCCTCGTCGCTGCGCACCAGGCGGGAGAACGCTCCATCGTCCGCGTGCTGCGAGCGCTCGGCGATGCGTTCGGCGTCCTGGAGCGTGCGCGGCACCACGCTCCACTCGTTCGCCCGGGGATGCCCCGCCTCGTTGCCGCACCACCGCACGTCCGGGCCGCAGACGCAGATCGCGGCATCCGGTTGGAGGCGGCGGATGACCTCTTCGTAGCGCGCCCAGTCGTAGTCCTGCCGGCGGTCCGGGTCACCGTTGGCACCGTCGAACCACACCGAGGAGATGTCGCCGTAACCGGTGAGGAGCTCCTCGAGCTGCGCGACGAACAGATCGTCGTACGCCGCTCCGGTCGCCCACCGTTCGTCGGCGCGGTCCCAGGGCGACAGGTAGACGCCGAAATCGAGACCGTGCCGCGCGGCGGCATCCGCCACCTCCGCGACCACGTCGCCGCGGCCGCCCCGCCAGGGCGCATGCGCGACGCTGTGCGTCGTCGTCGCCGTGGGCCACAGGCAGAACCCGTCGTGGTGCTTGGCGGTGAGGATCACACCACGCGCGCCCGCCCGCACGAGCACGGGCATCCACTGATCCGGATCGAGGCCGCCCAGCGTGAAGTCCTCGGCACGTTCCGTGCCCGTGCCCCACTCGCGCCCCGTCACCGTGTTCATGCCGAAGTGGATGAACGCGGAGAACTCCCGCGCCTGCCACCTCAGCTGGCGCGCGGTGGGGACGGCCGCCACGAGGAGCGACGCGTCCGCGACGTTCATCCGGCCGCATCCGGTGCGGCCGCGCCGACGACGTCCGGGATCGCGTCGACGGACACCTCCGCCGAGCCGTGCGCCTCGCTCCGGGCGGAGACGACGATGCGCCCCTCGCCCACCGGCCGCACGACGGCGAGGACGTGTCCCCGGAAGGTGCGGTGCGTCGCGCCGACGTAGGACTGCTCGTTGTGCGGCGAGGCGGACCCGAAGCCCTGGAGCACGCCGGGGCCGTCGATCGACACGGTCACCTCGTCCTCGCGGTCGGTCGCGAGAACACCGGTCTCGTCGGCGAGGTCGAGGTCGACGTAGACGAGATCGTCGCCCGCGGCGGACACCCGGTCCCGGTCGGCCCGGGCGACCAGCCCGGCGGGGCCGGCGGTGCGCAGCTCGGTCCGTTCGGCAGGCTCTCCCCCGCGGATCGCCACCGCCTCTATCCGTCCCGGCCGGTAGGTCACCGCGAAGACGGCACGGAACCGATGCGCCCGCCCGGCGGGGAGGCGCCCGGCGGACTCCCCGTCGACGAACAGCTCGACCTCGTCGGCATCGGAGTACACCTCCACCTCGATGGGGGCGCCGTCGGAGCCCGCCCAGTTCCAGCTCGAGATGCTGTCGCTCCACGACCACGGCGCGGGCGCGGGCTCGAGCCCGAACGATGCCGGGGTGCGCACCGCGAGGTAGGGGCGGGACCTCAGGCCGTAGACGATCTCGCGATAGAAGGACGCGGGGCGGCGCCGTCCGGTGATGTCGAGGTCACCGACCCACGCGGTACCCCACGGGTAGTCGGCGAGCGCGCCACCCGCGGAGTCGACGCCCTGGTAGTGGGGTCGGCCGATGCCCGCCTCGCCGAGATAGTCCCATCCGGTCCAGGTGAAGTCGCCGATGACGTGATCGTGAGCCGTCACCGCCGCCCACAGCTCGTCGATGCGCGTCGGGAACGTCTCCGATCCGACGATCACCCGGTGCGGGAAGAGGGTGCGGTCCAGGTCGTAGCGCGAGTCCAGGTAGTTGAACCCGGCGACGTCGAGGGTCGCGAGGGTCTCCTCGGTCAGTGCGCTCACGGCCGAGGACACCCCGAGCGCGTTCAGACGGTCGGCAAGGCCCGCCATCATGGTGTTGATCTCCGAGACCTCCGCCGACGCCCATTCGCCCAGCAGCTCCGGGTCGCCGTCGATCGTGTCCGCGATGACGAGGAGCGCTCCGTTGACGCCGCTCGTGACGAGCCGGGTCGGGTCGAGCCGGCGCGTCTCGGTCGCGAGGCGCCGCGCCCAGGCCGCGCCGGCGCCGGTTCCGATCTCGGGGATCTCGTTGCCGATCGAGTACAGCACGACACTGGGGTGGTTGCGGTCCTTGCGGACCATCGCCGCCAGGTCCGTGCGCCAGCTGTCGGGGAAGGCGAGTGCCGCGTCGAAGGCGTGCTTGGGCCGCGTCCACATGTCCGTGAGCTCGTCCATCACGAGCATGCCGACCCGATCGCACGCCGCCAACGCGGCCCGGCTCAGCGGCTGATGAGCGCTGCGGACGGCGTTGAACCCCGCCTCCTTCAGTAACTCGATGCGGCGCTCCTCGGCACGATCGAAAGTGGCCGCACCGAGCACGCCGCTGTCGTGATGCACGCACGCGCCGCGCAGCTTCACGGTCTCGCCGTTGATCCTGAGCCCCCGAAGAGGGTCGACGGAGAGGGATCGGATGCCGAACGTCACTTCGCACTCGTCCACGATCGCCTCCCCGTCGAGCAGGCGCAGCGCCACGCGGTAGATGTGCGGCGAGTCGACCGACCACAGCGCGGGCGCCGGGACGAGCACACGCTGGTGCACGACGGCGCCCTCTCCACCGAACACCGTCACGGGCGTCCGGTCGACCGCGACCTCGACGCCCTCGGGGTCGAGGATCCGTGTCTCCAGACGCCGCGTCGTGGTGGCACGACCGACGTTCTCGATCGTCGTGTCGATGCAGACCAGCGCCGCGTCCGCGTCGATGTCGGGGGTGGTGACCACGACTCCGTCGGCCTGGATGTGGACGTGATCGCCCACCAGGAGCCAGACGGGGCGAGTGATCCCCCCGCCGGAGTACCACCGGGAGTCGCGATGGGCGCGCGCCTCCACACGGATCTCGTTGGACTGGCCGAAGCGGAGGAACGGGTCGATCTCGACGACGAAGCCACCGTACCCGGAGGCGCCGTGCCCGGCCAGGTCTCCGTTCACGTACACGGAAGGGGACCGGTAGACGGCCTCGAACTCGAGGCTCACGGCGCGACCCCGCCAGCTCTCCGGAGCGTCCAGCGTCCGGGTGTACTCCCAGGCGCCGCCGGAGAAATAGCCGGTGCCGACGAGTTGTCTGTCGGGGTCGCGCGGCGTGCCGATGACGGCGTCGTGCGGCAGGGCGACGGGAACCGGGTGGTTCGGCCCCTGCGGCTCGGCGATCAGCGGGCGGAAGGACCACCCGTCGTTAAAGCTCTGACGAATCATCCTCGCCCCTTCGTCGAACAGCGGATCGGGGCGAGGCTATCAGCGCTGGATCAAGGGGTCGAGAGCGGCGAGTCTATTTGCGCAAGATGCTGGAACGAACGCGAGAACCGATATACGTCGGACCTATACCGACGGGCAGACCGCCGAGATGAGATCCGGATCACTCGGCTGCGGGGGACGCCGACGCGTCGTCGGCGGGCGCGTGGGCCGCCGCGAACTCCTCGACGCCGAGCAGATGCGACAGCATCCGGATGCGCGCGCGCTCGGGATCGCGCTGACGGAGGGCGTCCAGGATGAGCCGGTGCTCCGCGTGCGCGACGCCGACGGAGTCCCGTTCCGTGATGGCACGCCACAGGCGCCCGCGGAACGTCCGGGTCATGAGCCCGTCGATCAGCGCGGCCAGGGCCGGATTCCCGCTGGCGCGGGAGATCAGCTGGTGGAAGCGCATGTCCGCGTCGATGAAGTCCTCGGGATCGACCGAGCCGTCGGCCACCAGGACATCGATGGGAGCAAGGATCGCCTCGAGCCCGTCGATCTGGTCGTCGGTGAGCGCGCGGGCGGCCAGCGCGACCGACTCCGCCTCCAGCACCCGTCGCACCGCGAGCAGGTCGGCCGCCTGCGCCGTACCCTGCAGATCGGCGAAGAATCCGAGCGGTCGCAGCAGCGCGTCCGGATCGAGATCGGTCACGTACGTGCCGTCGCCCTGGCGCGTCTCCAGGACGCCGAGCGTCGCGAGCGCGCGCACGCCCTCGCGCAGCGACCCGCGCGACACGCCCCAGCGCTCGGCGAGGTCCTTCTCGATCGGGAGGCGGTCTCCGGCGGAGAGCTCCCCCGCCGCGATGAGGCGCTTCACGTTGCCGATCACGAGATCGACGCGCGAACCGCCCTCGGCGGGTCCGATCTCGTCAGCAGGCATGCGAGGAGTCTACTGGCCGCGGCCCAACCGGCGCCGTGGCGCCGCGGGACGATGCGGAGGGAGCGTCGCGCCCGCACCGGAGAGTCCCTGTCCTGAACTGAGCTACAGGCTCGGGAGGTCGCGCCCCCGCCCGGTCCTGCCGTCATCGGTGGGCGGCCGATGCCGACCGAGTCGGGCGGCGCGCGCCTCGCGCGCTACCTGCGCTCGTTCCGCCGCCCGTCGCTCCGCCCCGTCTCGTGTTCCCGTTTTTCCCGATCGAGCGGGAAGTCCTGCCCTGGCCGCGAACACGATCCGATTTCAGTCTGGGGACCACGGCCGCGTCCGCGAGCCTCTCAGCGATCAACCGAAGTCGGGAGCCAGCAGTGTCTTCGAACGTCCCCTCAACCGTTTCCCCTCCCGTGCCGGCAACGGCGGGAGACGTGCGCCGCGCCGGGTGGGGAGCCATCTTCGCCGCGATCGCTCTGATCGTCACCCCCGCCTATGTCTTCATCGGTCCCCTGCTCGGGGTCGAGTTCCGCGTGGGAGCGGATGCCTACGACCCTGTGATGAATGCCAGCTGGACGAGCGGCCTGTTCGGACTGCTGGAACTCGCCCAGGCGACCGGGATCGCGTTCTTGGTGGTCGGTGTGCGTCGCGCGCTGCCGTCGGGCTGGGCGCGCGATCTCGGTGCGCTCGCGGGGATGCTGTGGGTCGCGGGGCTGGCTCTGCATGCTGCGGCGTTCATGGTGCAGAACACCCAGGCTCAGGCGGCCAACTGGAGCAGTCTCACTCCCGAGGTGAGTGTGCGAGCCATGATCGGGGCGGCGGTCACGGTCGTGGAGTGGGCCTTCTTCGGCCTCGCGGTGTTCGCCGCATTCGCCTGGATGCTCGCATTCTTCATCGCGGGACGCCCGGCCGGGATCGTGGGGCGCGGGGCGGGTATCCCGGCCGTTGCCATCGCGGCGATCGCTGCGGGGGTTGCGACGCTCGGCATCGTCCCGCCGGCGGCGACCTTCGCGCAGATCCCGGTGTGGCTGATCGTCGGGATCACCCTCGTTCGGCGTTCACGTCCACTGCGATAATGGGCGGCATGCGGCATGCACTCGTCAGGGTGGCCGCCCTCTTGGCGGCCACCCTGGCCTGCCTGCTGCTCGGTCTCTCCTTCGTCGGCGCAGCAACCCTCGGCTGGGGATCAACCGAACTCGCCGAGCACGGCCTGGCGAGTATCCCCTGGCTCGTCGTCGGATTCATCCCGGCCGGAGCGATCCTGGCGTGGCAGCGGGCGCGCAATCCGATCGGCTGGTTGATGCTGGCGACCGGTCTCGTGGCGGCCATCACCGTCGTCGCCATTCCGGGCACGGCGATCGCGGCTGAACGGGGCTGGCCGCTGTGGGCGCAAGCCGCCGTCGCGAATGTCTCCTTTTCGGCCTGGTCGTTGTGGCTGGTCTTGATCCCGCTCACGCTGCTCTGCTTTCCCCCCGGCCGGTTCGGCAGCTGGCCGGTGCGCATCGTGGCGGTCGTCATCATCGCAGGCGGTGCAGGCATCCTCGTGCTCAGTCTCGCTGATCCGGGGATCGATGCGTGGGTCACCGGCCTGGGAGCCACCGTGGATGGGCAGCCCCTCACGGGCGGCTCGATCGCCGCGCTCGGCCATACCTTCCTTGTCTCGTGGCTGCCGTTTCTTCCGCTGCTGCTCGTCGCCCAGTCCGCCGCGTTCGTCGGGGTGGTCGTCGCCCTGATCTTCCGGTTCGCGCGCGGCGACGACCAGGTGCGGCGGCAGCTGTTCTGGATACTGCTCGCGGCACTCACCAGCATCGTCCTCGTGAGCACGGGAGTGGTCGCCACCGCCTTCGGCCCTGCTTTCGGTCTGCTCGCGCTCCTGCCGCCGCCGATCGGCATCCTGATTGCGATCGTGCGCGTCAATCTCTTCGACGTGAAGCTCGTCTTCTCCCGCGCCCTTGCGTGGAGCATCCTCACCACAGTCATGATCGCCGGGTTCTTCGGCCTGGTCGCCATCCTCGGCACGCTGCTCGTGCAGGCGGCGAGTGCGGTCGTCGCGGCCCTGGCCGTGGCGCTGGCTTTCGACCCGTTGCGTCGAGTGCTGCAGCGCGTGGTCGACCGACTGATCTACGGGCGTCGCTCGGAGCCGGTCTACCTGGTCGAACTGGTCGGTTCCGGGATCAGCCGAGCGAGCGACCTGCAGAGCCTGATCGGTCAGCTCGCCGACGCCCTGAAGCTCCCCTGGCTGGCCGTTCGCGCCGGGGAACGGACGCTGGCCGAGAGTGGGACTCGGCCGGCGGCCGTGGCGGCCTTCCCGCTACGCCACGGCGACGACGAGCTCGGCTCCGTCGAGGTGGGATTGCGTCGCGGTGAAGACCGACTCGGCCGGCTGGATCGTGAGGTGATGGGGTTGCTCACTCCACTGCTCGCGATGCTGCTGCGGTTGACGGCGGTCTCGGAGGATCTCGCCGCTTCACGCGGTCGGATCGTTGAGGCGGCAGAGGACGAACGTCGGCGGTTGCAGCGAGACCTGCACGACGGTGTCGCCTCAGCGCTCGGCGGGGTGGCCTTCAAGATCGAGGGGATCAGGAATCTGATCACCAAGCGTCCGGGCACGGTCGTCGACTTGCTGGCCGGCGTCCATGACGACATCGTGCGGGCCAGTTCCACCCTCCGCGAGGTGATCCATGACCTGCATCCGCCCGAACTCGACACCCTGGGACTGGTCGAAGCCCTCCGAGAGGCGACCTCTTCGCTCAGACTACGTGGCGAGGCACGCCGGCCTACCGTGACGGTGAGCGCCGACCCGGAGCGGTTGGTGCTTCCCGCCGCCGTCGAGGTCGCGGTGTTCCGGATCGGAGTCGAGGCCACAGCCAATGCCCTGCGGCATTCCCTTGCAACCGAGGTCGCAGTGGATCTCATCCTCTCCTCGTCGGCGGTGTCCATCACCGTGCGCGACAACGCGACGACGGCAGCCGAATGGACGACCGGAGTCGGTCTGCGCTCGATGCGCGAGAGAACCGAGCAGCTCGGCGGCTGGTTCCGCGCCGGACCGCACGCGACCGGAGGGGTCGTAGAAGCCGTGATCCCCCTGCGCCAGGCGGTGAGTCACAGTGCATGACAAAGCGATACGGGTGCTGATCGCTGATGACCACCCGGTCGTGCGCGACGGCCTTGCCGTGCTGGTCTCCTCCCTGTCTGAGATCGACGTCGTCGGGGCAGCCTCCTCGGGCGAGGAAGCCGTTCGCGCCTCGGTCGAGCTGCACCCCGATGTCGTCCTCATGGATCTGTCCATGCCCGATCTCGGCGGAATCGAGGCGACCGCGCGCATCCGTCACGCAGCGCCGACGGTGCGGGTCCTCATCCTCACCACCCATGAAGACCCCGCCAGCCTCCTCGGCTCGATGCGGGCCGGCGCCAGCGGCTACCTGCTCAAGACCAGCGGCATCGGCGAGATCGCGACCGCAGTCCGGGCAGTGCACAGCGGCCAGTTGACATTCAGCAGCGACATCGCCGACACGGCACTCGGACTGTTGACCAACGACGAGAACCACGCGCCCCGTGCCTTCCCGGAGCTGACCGAACGCGAGTTCTCGATCCTCGATCTGCTCGCCAGCGGAGCCACGACCGAACGGATCGCCGATCGTCTCGGACTCTCGGGCAAGACCGTCAGCAACAACCTCTCGACCATCTTTGCCAAGCTCCACGTCGCCACACGCACCGAAGCTGCGCTGCTCGCAAGCTCTCACGGGCTCGGAGGCCACGAACCCGCACCGCAGTAACCGCGCCGTTGCCGGGCTCGCTGGACCAAGCGCGTGTTTCGCGCGACCGACGGTAGGCGGCGACGCCTGCATCGCCCGGCGCGCCCGCGCCGTCCTGGTGGAAGCAGTCCGCGGGAGCACGCCGTCGTCCTGCGCCAGCACGCGCGGGTCGCCGAGCGGGGCGGGCACGTCGCGCGCGTGCAGCGTGCGACCGCTCGGGACGACGGGCTCGCCGCCCTCACGCCGGGTGGCTCCTGTGACGGCGCCCTGGGGAGGATCCTGATCGGCGACCTCACGCGCCTTCGCGTGCAGGAGCCGCCTGAGGTCCGCTCGCGCCTTTCGGCAGGAACACGAAAGCCCCCGGCGAACCGGGGGCTTTCTGGTGGTGACCCCAGCGGGATTCGAACCCGCGTTACCGCCGTGAGAGGGCGGCGTACTAGGCCGCTATACGATGGGGCCGTACTTTTTCGCTGCGTAAGCAACCGTTCGATTATGCCATGCCCCGAGCGGTCACGCCAAATCGGCGCCGGTAGCCGCGTCGCGCTTGCCCGCGCCGGGTCGGAGGCGTTGACTGTGGAGCATGCGCGTCACCAAACACGAACACGCCTGTCTGCGCCTGGAGCGCGAGGGCGCCCAGCTGATCATCGACCCCGGCTCCTTCACGCTTCCGCTCGACGACCTCCAGGGGACGGTGGGCGTCGTGCTCACGCACGAGCACCCCGACCACTGGACGCCGCAGCATCTGCGTCACATCCGCGAGTACGCGCCGGACGTGCCGATCTACGGGCCCGCCGGGGTCGTCCACGCGGCCGCGGAGTTCGGGGTCATCGAGGTCGCCCCGGGCGACAGCGTGTCGGTCGGGCCGTTCGCCCTGTCGTTCACGGGCGGTCGGCACGCCGTGATCCACGAGTCGATCCCCGTCATCGACAACGTCGGGGTCCTCGTCGACGACGAGTTCTACTACCCGGGCGACTCGTACGCCGTTCCGAAGCACGCCGACATCCGCCTGCTGGCCGCACCCGTCGGCGCCCCCTGGCTCAAGATCGGCGACGCGATGGACTTCGTCCTCGCCGTCAAGCCCCGCCACGTCTTCGCGACGCACGACATGACGCTGTCGCGGATCGGCCTCGACATGCACCGCGCCCGACTGGAGTGGGCGAGCGGTCAAAACGGCGGCGGCTTCACGCCGCTCGAGCCCGGCGAGTCGCTGGAGAGCTGACCCCGCGGGGCCGCGCCGGAATAGCGGGGACGGCGCCCCTGTTGCGGCAGGAGTGACGGTCGATCCGCGTGCCCTCGAGGACATCCTCTCGGACCTCGACCTGCGCCTCGAGTCCTCCTCTCGACCGACGCTCTCCCCCGGGGCCTCGACGACCCTCGACGCATCGGCGGCGACCCTCGTCTTCGTCCTCCGCGGTGAGCTGGAGATCGATGTCGCCGCCACATCCACGTGCGCACCATCGGTCGACGCCGCGCACCGCCCGGGAACGCGTCTGCGCACGGGCGACGTGCTCCTCACGGCCGAAGCCGCGGAATCGGCCGGCACGCGTCCGATGCGCGTCGTGTCCCCGGCCGGCGCGGCGCTGGTCGTCGCCCGCTTCCGCCTTCGCGACGGGCGGGGTGCCCGGGCTCTCCCCCCGGCGCTGACCGTCTCGGCGTTCGCCGAGCGCGAGCCGGCGGTCGCCGCGCTCGCCCGGGGGCTCGGCGTCCCCGACCCCGCGCTCGGCGGCCGATCGGGCGACCCCGTCATCTGCCGCCTGATGGTGACGACCCTCGTCCTCGCCGTGGTGCGCGCCTGGGCCACGGCGGGCTGTGCGCCGCGCGGCTGGCCGGCGACCACCCTGGACCCCTACCTCCGCTGCGTCCTCGCGGCGATCCACGACGACCCCGGCCGGGACTGGTCGGTCGAGATGCTCGCCGCCCTCGGCACCATGTCGCGCACGGTGTTCGCGGAGCGCTTCCGCTCCGCGGTCGGGGTCTCCCCGGCGGCCTACGTGACCGACGTGCGGATCGAACGGGCGCGGGGGCTCCTGGCATCCGGTCGCTCGGTGTCCGAGACCTCCCGCGCGCTCGGCTACTCCTCGGACGAAGGGTTCAGCCGGGCCTTCCGTCGCCGCACCGGCCTCGCGCCGTCGGCGTGGCGGGCTCAGCGGGGCGCCGAGTCCGAGGCGATCCCCGCCTGACGCCGTCGACCCGCGACGGCGAACAGCGTAGCGCCGACGACGAGGAGCGCCACCCCGATCCCGTCCACCGCTCCGACGCCCATCGTGTCGATCAGCACACCGCCCGTCGCCGCGGCGAGTGTGATGGCGCCCTGGAAGCCGGTGACGACGAGGCTTCCCCCGGCCTCCAGGCGATCGGGCAGGCGGTGACCCACCCACGTGTTGATGACGATCAGCCACGACGCGAAGAAGAAGCCCCACACGACGACCGCGACACCCACGGCGACGATCGATCCGGGCAGGAGGGCGGTGGCGGTGATCGCCGCCGCGATGGCGAGGGGAGCGATCACCGACAGCGGGCCGAACGACCGATCGACGAGCAGGCCGATCACGAGGTTCCCGATCAGACCGCCGACCCCGAAGAGCGCCAGGAGCAGCACGATCTGGTCGGGCCGCACCTCCGGCACCCGATCGAGCGCCACGCGGATGTAGGTGTACGCGAGGAAGTGCCCGAGGACGATCAGCACATGCCCGGCGAGCCCGAGGCCGACACCCGGTCGCCGAGCCGCATCGGCGAGCACACGCAGACTCGCGGCCCGATCCGCCGGGACGGAGGGGAGAGCGATCCGCAGCACGATCGCGAGGAGCCCCGTGAGGATGCCGGTGAGGACGAACACGGCGCGCCAGTCCAGGATCTCGCTGAGCAGCACCCCGACCGGCACCCCCGCGACGGTGGCGAGCGAGACCCCCGCGGAGGTGAACATGACGGCGCGTCCGAGGCGATCGGGGCCGGCGAGACGCGCGGCGACCGTGATCGACATGGCCCAGAACGCGCTGATCGCCATTCCCAGGAGCGCGCGGGACAGCAGGATCAGCGGAAGACTCGGGGCGATACCTGCGACGACGCTCGACACCGCGGCGGCCACCGCCATCCAGACGAGCAGCAGCCGACGATCCATCCGCGGGACGATCAGCCCGATCGTCGGGGCGACGACGAAGCCGACGAGGGCGGTGACGGTGACCGTCTGGCCCGCCTGACCCGGCGTGACGCCGAGGGAGTCGGCCATCTCGATGAGGACGCCGTTGGGCAGGAACTCCGCGGTGACGAGCAGGAAGCTCAGCAGCATCATCGCGATGAGGGCGCCGTAGCGCATCGGGGGCGCGTCGCGGATCACGGGAGTGGGGGCGGTGGTGGTCATCCTCCCATCGTGACGATCGCGCCGCCCCGGCGCCCGACCGCCCGTCCGGAGCATCCGACCGAACGTCCGGGACCACGAACGACGGATGCCGCGCATCCCGGGATTCCGGGGATGCGCGGCATCCGTCGTTCGTGAGGGTCCCGCTCAGGCGTCGTGGTCGGTCTCGAGGAACTCCACGAGGGTGTCGAGCGCCGCGTCGGCGCCCTCGCCCTCGGCCTTGAGCGTGACGACCGTGCCCTGCGTGGCGCCCAGCCCCATGAGGGTCAGGATGCTGCCCGCGTTCAGGTCGGGGCCGCCCTCGACCGCGATGGTCACGGGGACGCCGGTCTGCTGCACGGCCTGTACGAAGAGCTTCGCGGGGCGGGCGTGCAGGCCCGAGCTGCTGGCGACGGTGGCCTGGCGTTCTGCCATGGGATCCTCCTTGGATCGAAGTGAGATCGTCAGTATCGAGACTAGGCGGTGACGGCGGCGTTCGTCACCGCGGAATCACCGGGAATACCCTCGTCGATCGACGGCCCGCGGCGGACGAAGCGCTTGAGCGCGACGACGCTGAAGGCGGCGACGACGGTACCGGCGGCGATCGCCACGAGCCACAGCCAGAAGTTGTCGATCGCGAAGAAGACGAAGACACCGCCGTGCGGGGCCTTGCTCGTCACCGCGAACGCCATCGACAGGGCACCGGTCACGGCGCCGCCCAGCATCATGGCGGGGATGACGCGGAACACGTCCGCCGCGGCGAACGGGATCGCACCCTCCGAGATGAACGCCGCGCCCAGCAGCCACGCCGCCTTGCCGTTCTCCCGCTCGGGCTCGGTGAAGAGCTTGCGGTCGATCACGGTGGAGGCCAGCGCCATCGCGAGCGGCGGCACCATGCCGGCGGCCATGACCGCCGCCATGATCTGCAGGTAGCGCTCGTCGCCCGCGATGCCGGCGGCGAGGTTGCCGGTGGCGAACGCATAGGCGACCTTGTTGACGGGACCGCCGAGGTCGAAGCACATCATGAGGCCGAGGATGATGCCGAGGATGATGACGCCGGCACCGGTGAGGCCGGAGAGCCAGGTGTTCAGCGCCTGGGTCAGCCAGGCGATCGGTCCGCCGAGGACGAGGATCATCAGGCCCGAGGCGAAGATCGACCCGAGCAGCGGGATGATCACGACCGGCATCAGGCCGCGCAGCCAGCGCGGCACGTCCAGGCCGTTGAGCCACCGCGCCGCGACACCGGCGAGCAGACCGCCCACGATGCCGCCGAGGAAGCCGGCGCCCATGAAGCCGGCGACCGCACCGGCGACGAAACCGGGGGCGATGCCGGGCCGGTCGGCCATGCCGTAGGCGATGTATCCGGCGAGCGCGGGCACGAGGAAGCCGAACGACAGCGCACCGATCTTGAACAGCACCGCACCGAGGTAGACGATCAGGGACGTGTCGCCGAGGTTCCAGATCGTCGAGGCGCCGAGGATCTTGTCGACGTCGAAGGCGATCGTGTAGCCGCCCAGGAGGAAGCCGAGGGCGATGAGCAGACCGCCGCCCGCGACGAACGGGATCATGTAGCTGACGCCGGTGAGCAGCGCCCGCTTGATGCTCGCACCGTAGGACTCGGAGCTTGCCGTCGACGTGCTCGAGGTGGCCGCCGCGGTGCCGCTGACACGGGCCGCGTTCGGGTTCTTCGCGGCCGCGATCGCCTCGGCGACGAGCTGACCGGGAGCCTCGATGCCCTTCTTCACGCTCGCGCGCACGGCGGGCTTCCCGGCGAAGCGCTGCGGCTCGCGGACATCCACGTCCACCGCGAAGATGACGGCGTCCGCCGCGTCGATGATCTTCGGGTCGAGCGCCTTGTAGCCGCTCGAGCCCTGCGGCTCGACGATGAGGTCGACCCCGTCCTTGGATCCCTGCGCGGTGAGGGCGTCGGCCGCCATGAAGGTGTGGGCGATGCCGGTGGCGCAGGCGGTGACAGCCACGATGCGCGCGGGCCGGCCGTCGATGGTGTGGGCGCCGTCGGCCGCGGCGGCGGGCGCTGCGGGGGCGGGCGCTGCGGGGGCGGCGGGGGCGGCGGGGGCGTCGCTGACGGCGTTCTGCACGAGGGCGACGATCTCGCCGGGCGTGGACGCGGAGCGCAGCCCCGTGGTGAAGTCCTCGCGCATGAACGCCCGGGCGAGACGCGAGAGCACCGCGAGGTGCTCCTCGGCGGCGGTGTCGGGCGCCGCGATCAGGAAGACGAGGTCGGCGGGGCCGTCCGTCGCCCCGAAGTCGACGCCGGGCTTCAGGCGGGCGAAGGCGAGCGTCGCCTCGCGCACCGCCGCGCTCTTCGCGTGCGGGATGGCGATGCCGCCGGGGAGACCGGTCTCGTCGGTCTCCTCGCGCTTCCACGCGTCGGCGGCGAGGGCGGCGGCGTCGCTCGCCCGGCCGGTCTGCGCGACGCGCGCGGCGAGGGCGTCGATGACCGCCCTCTTGTCGGTGCCGAGCTGCTCGTCAAGACTGACGAGCGCCGGCGTGATGATGTCGGACACGGTGACCTCCCAGTGGTCGGATGGATCGAGGATGGAGTTCAGAGGACGATCGGGCTCACCGGCACATCACCGGGGAGGAAGTCGGCGGGCGTGGGGGCCTGCGTGCCCGGGAGGGCGGCGGCGGCGGAGCCGTAGCGGATGCCGCTGCGGACGCACTCCGCAGCACCGGCCCCGGCGACGTCGGCGAGGAGGAAGCCCGCCAGCGAGCTGTCGCCGGCGCCGACCGTGCTGCGCACGCGCGTGGGCGGCGGGGTGCCGAACCAGGCGCCGTCGGCGGTGACGAGGACAGCGCCCTCGCCGCCGAGCGTGACGAAGGCCGCTCGCACGCGGTCGGGGACGAGCTGGGCGGCGACCGCGACGACCGCCTCGGCCAACGGCCGATCCGCGTCGAGCTCGACCCCGGCGAGTTCGACCAGCTCCTCGTCGTTGGGCTTGATCAGGTCGGGCGCGCCGCGCTCGACGACCGCGCGCAGCGCGGGGCCGGACGTGTCGACCGCGATGCGCGGGGCGTCCTCTCCCCCGGCGCGCACCGCCGCGATGACGTCGACGTAGAAGTCGTCCGGGAGCCCGGGCGGGAGCGAGCCCGCCAGCACGAGCCACTGTGCCCCGGCGGAGGCGGCGACGACCGCGGCGATGAGCGCCTCGGCATCCGCGGACGCGCGCGTCACGCCCGGCAGGTTGATCTTCGTCGTGACGCCGTCATGATCGGCGATCGTGAGGTTCGCACGCGCGACGCCCGGCAGCGGGACGGCGACCACCGGCACGTGCGCGGCGCGGAGGACGCCGGCGAACGGGTCCTCACCGTCGAGCGGGAGGACCGCGGTGCTCGCGACCCCCGAACCGACGAGGACCCGGGTGACGTTGATGCCCTTGCCTCCGGCATCCTCCCGAACGGCCGCGGCGGACTGCACCTCGCCCACGCGGAGGGGCTCGGGCAGCGTGACGGTGCGATCCAGGGACGGGTTCGCGGTGAGCGTGACGATCATGCGATCCACACCTCCACATCGGCGTCGCCGAGAGCGGCGACGAGGTCGGCAGGGGGCTCCACGTCGGTGACGAGGATGTCGAGCTCGGCGAGCCGACCGAAGGAGACGAGGAGCTCGGCGTCGAACTTCTCGGCGTCGGCGAGGACGACCACGCGGCGAGCCGACGCGATGACGGCGCGCTTGACGGCGGCCTCGTCGGGGTCGGGGGTGCTCAGCCCGAATCCGGCGGACAGACCGTTCGTCCCGATGACGGCGAGGTCGGGGCGCAGCCGTGAGACCGCGTCGACGGTCTGGGCGCCGACGGCCGCGGCGGTCAGGCCGCGCACGCGGCCACCGATCGCGGTGAGGTTGAGCCCCGGCGCACCGGCGAGGAGGTGGGCGACGGTCATCGAATGCGTGACCACCTCGAGGGGGTGGCTTCCGACCGAGCGCTGGGCGAGCAGTCCCGCCAGGGCTGCCGTGGTCGTCCCGGCGTCCAGGTAGATGGATCCCTCGCCGTCCGCGCCGATCGCCTGCATGGCCCGTGCGGCGATGGCGAGCTTGGCCTCGCTGCGCAGCTGCGTGCGCTCGGCGAGCGAGATCTCCGCGGTGCTGACGCGGGTGCGCGCCACGGCGCCCCCGTGCACGCGCCGGACGAGGCCCGCGGTCTCGAGCTGGTCGAGGTCGCGACGCACGGTCTCGGTGGTGACACCGAATCGTCGCGCGAGGTCGACGACGACGACCCGACCGTCCGTGGTGATCAGCTGCTCGATGAGCTGCTGTCGCTCCGTTGCGTACATGATTCCTCCGTGAATACCCACACGATACAACTCATACAAAGATAAAACAATGCCTGTCTGCGAATAAAACAACATCGACGGCGGACAGACGCGGACAGGGCCCCGATCCGAAGATCGGGGCCCTGTCGGGAGGGCGTCACCGCCCGGGCGCGTGGCGGGGCCTCAGGCCTCGCTCATCGCCGTGACTTCCTGCTGGCCTCGGGCAGCGAGCGCCGCGGCACGCGCGGCGATCCGGCGCTCCTGCTCGATCTGCCCGGCATCCAGCGTCTCCTGGTCGACCGGGAAGCTCTCGACCTTGTTCACACCGTTGTACTTGGCGATGTAGGCGTCCAGCTCGGGGCCCGACTCCCACGAGGTGATCAGGCAGTAACGGGGCTCGTCACCGGGGTGGGTGGCGGCGTGCCACAGGCGCTGGGTGTCGACGATCAGCTGCGCACCGGCGGGCAGCGCGATGCGGGTCTCCTCGCTCGGGTCGGTGCGGTTCTCCCGCAGCACGAAGTAGCTGGTCTTGTCGTCGGTGAGGTTGAAGAATCCCCGCACGACCCACCCGGTGCCGTCGGGGTTCAGGCGGTTGTTGTCGTCCTGATGCAGGTTGTAGAGACAGTCGGCGTAGGTGTTCGGCTGCAGCTCGATGATGCGGCAGCGGCCGACGTTCGCCCCGGGCTCGAGCGCGCGCTCGGTGAGGGTCGGCGCGATCGCCGTCTGCGAGTCGATCCACACGCCGTCCTTGTCGGTGCGCGGCGGCTTGTGGTTCCAGAAGCCGTTGCACTCGATCTCACCCTTGGCCGAGGCCAGCGGCGCGAAGCGCGTGTCACCCGACGACTTCCAGTCGACGTACTCGACGTCGAGCCACTCCTTCGGATCGATCGGCTTGTTGTACATGTCGAGAACGACGTAACCGGTCTCCTCGAGAGCGGCGCTCGTGATGTATGCCATGACGGATCATGCCCTTTCTGTCGGTCCAGCGAAGTTTTTACAGGCCCGACTTAGGCAAGCCTACAGAGCCGTTCCGAGGACGCGATTAGACTCGTCCGAGGTTTCCCGGAGGAGCGTTATCCCGACCATGAGCACAGTCACGACCGTCCCCGGCACCTCGGCCGCCGCCCTCGCCGCCACCAACGTCGAGGCCACCGCGGTCAACACGATCGCCTGGCTGGGAGGCGCCGACACGACCATCGTCGTCCCCGTCTACCAGCGGCAGTACCGCTGGGACATCGGGGGCTGCGAGCAGCTGCTCGCCGACATCCGTGCCGTGTCCGAGGCGGATGCCGCCGACACCCACTTCCTCGGCTCGATCCTCTCCACGACCTCCGCCGGCGACGACGCGGAGCCCGGTGCGCACCTCGTCCTCATCGACGGCCAGCAGCGGCTCACGACCCTCATGCTGCTGGTTGCCGCCCTGCACCACACCCTGCGGGAGGACGATCCGGGTCTGGCCGCCGAGCTGCGCCGCGTGCTCGTCCACGACGGCGGGGACGAGCGGACGAAGCTGCGCCCCCACCGCGCGTGGGCCGAGGTCTTCGAGAGCGTGGTGCTCGACCGACGCGGACCGGAGGATGCCGGCCGGGTCTCGCGCTTCGACGACAACTACGCCTTCTTCCGCAGCCAGATCCGCCCCGGCGAGGCCGCCCGCCTCTGGAGAGGGCTGCGCAGGCTCGAGCACGTCTCCATCACGCTCGGACCCGCCGCCAACGCCCAGCAGACCTTCGAGAGCCTGAACTCGACGGGGGAACCCCTGCGCGACCACGAGCTCATCCACAACTACGTCCTGATGGGGCTCACGCACGATCAGCAGAGCGAGATCGAGACGGAGTACTGGCTGCCCATCGAGCAGTCGACGGGCGAGCAGATCGGCGCCTTCTGGCGCCATTACCTCGTGATGCTCACGGGCCGCGAGGTGACCACGTCCGGCGGACGGGGCGTCTACGACGCGTTCCGGCAGGAGTTCCCGCGCCTGGACGTCGCCACCCTGCGCGAGCGGGCCGCGCAGTGGCGCGAGTACGCGGGGATCTACGGACTGCTCCTGGACCCGTCCGCGACGCCGGATGCCGAGATCGGCCGTCAGTTCGGCTACCTCGGCACGTTCGGGCGGGGCATGTTCCCACTCGCGATGCGCCTGTATCGCGAGCACACGCGGGGCGTCCTCGGCACGCACGAGCTGGTGGCCTCGCTCGAGCAGCTGCAGTCGCTGCTGCTTCGTCGGAGGATCGTAGGCACCACGACCGACCGGCTGGTGGCGCGACTGTGTCGCGCCGCCGAACGCGGGCGCGACGAGCTCGTACACGCGATCGCCCGCATCACGCCGTCCGACGAGCGCACGCGCATCGGACTGAAGTTCGGCGAGCTGCCGCACGCGGCCTACGTGCTCGGACGGCTGGCGGGAACGGATGCCACCGGTTCCGTGGACGTCGAGCACATCGCGCCGCTCGCACCCTCCGACGACTGGAGCCCGGACGGCGTCCGCCGCTGGGCCGACCTCTCCGACGACGAGCAGAACAGCTTCCGCGCGCTCGCGCGCACGCTCGGCAACCTCACCGTGCTGGAGCGGCCGCTGGCCGAACGCGCGTTCGACGCCTCCTTCCCCGCCAAGCGCGACATCTACGCGCTGAGCGGCATTCCCCTGACGACGGATCTCGCCGAGATCCCCGCCTGGAGCACGGCCGCCGTCGGCGAGCGGACGGCGGAGCTCACGGAGCGCTTCTTCGAGGTGTGGCGGCGTCCCGCCGTCGTCGGAATCGACGACGACAACCTCACGCCGATCCTCGACGCGAGGAAGCGCCGGGGCTGGCCGCGCGGCTGGGAACGCGAGTTCGACTACGTCGAGTTCCGCGGCGAGCACTGGGAAGTGCCCGACATCCGGTACCTCTTCAACCGGATCTTCCGTCGCCTGTGGACGGAGTCGGAGCACTCCCGCCGTGCCGTGGTCGACTTCAGCGCGCGGCGAGGGGGCCCGCTCTACCCCGCGATGGCCTGGAACGGGCAGTGGGACGAGGTCGCGGAGGGCCAGTACCTCTACATGGGGTGGGACTCCACGTACATGCTCACCGCCGTGCAGGGCGTCCTCGACGAGGCCGGTTGGGCCTCGGAGGTGTTCCTGAAGTACAGCTATATCGGCGACGCGATGCCCTGAGGGAGGCGGCCATGACCCGGAAGCGCGGACGAGGCGGACGCACGGCGACGACACCGACCGACGCCCGCCGGTGGCGGAGCGTCCGCCGGCAGGTGGATGCCCTGGACATCGCGGTCTTCGACGCCGTGGCCCACACCCGCAGTCCCCTGCTGGATGCCACGATGCCACCCCTCACGCGGGCGGCCGATCGGTCGGTCCTCTGGATGGGCATCGCGGGTGTGCTCGCCGCGACCGGCCGCCCGCGCGCGCGGCGCGGTGCGGTGCGCGGCCTGGTCTCGATCGGGATCACGAGCCTCGTCGCCAATCAGGTCTCCAAACGCCTCCACCGCCGACCGCGTCCGTCGATCGCGCAGGTGCCTCAGCAGCGGCTGGCCCACCGCATCCCGGCGTCCACCTCCTTCCCGAGCGGACACTCCGCCAGCGCCATGGCCTTCGCGGCGGGCGTGTCGGCGGAGTGGCCGATCCTGTCCGTCCCGCTGCGCGCGTTGGCGGGGCTGGTCGGCTTCTCTCGGGTCGCCACCGGTGCGCACTACCCGTCCGATGTGGCCGCCGGCTTCGCGCTCGGCGAGGTCGTGGCGTGGCTCACCACTCGGCTCGTGCCTGTCGAGGTCGTCGACCCGATGCGTGACGAGCTCACCGTGCGGGCCGGGACGGCCCGCACGGACGGCGCCGGGATCACGCTCGTCATCAACCCCGCCTCCGGCTCGGGGCGCGCCGGTCGGATCCTCCCGACCGTGCGCGCGGCCCTGCCCCGCATGCGCATCGTCGAACTCGGCGGCCCGGGGGCGGAGGACTACGGCGGCGCCATCGACGACGCTGCGGCGACCTGTGAGGTCCTCGCCGTGGCCGGCGGCGACGGCACCGTCCAGCGCGCGGCCGCGGCGGCCCGCTCCCGGGGCATCCCTCTGGCGGTGCTGCCCGCGGGCACGTTCAACCACTTCGCGAAGGACCTCGGCATGTATCCGCTGCAGACGGCCATCGACGCCGTCCGTGCGGGGACGACGGCGCAGGTCGACCTCGGCGAGGTCAACGGCGGGATCTTCGTCAACACGGCGAGCGTCGGCGCCTACACGGATTTCGTCTCGATCCGCGAGACGTACGAGCACCGCGTCGGCAAGCCGCTCGCCGCGGTCATCGCCGCGCTGCGCACCCTCGGCCGCGCCAGATCCGTGCGGCTGCGGGTGCAGGATCTCGACGGCGAGACCGTCGACGCGCGCTTCAGCCTGATGTTCCTCGGCAACGGACGTTACGAACCCCGCGGATTCGCCCCCGTGCACCGCGCGACGCTCGACGACGGCCGGCTCGATCTCCGTCTGCTGGGCGTCACGCGGCTCGCCTCCCGCGCGCGCGTGCTCCTGGACCTGTTCACCGGCCGCATCGAGCGCAATCGCCGCTACCAGCAGTACTCCGACGGCGAGTACCACCTGGAGCTCCCCGACGGTCCGTACCGCATCGCCCGCGACGGCGAGCTCGGCGAGCAGGTCGACCGGATCGATGCACGCGTCCTTCCCCGCGCACTGACGGTCATCGCCCCCGCCGCGCGCCGTCGGCATTGACCCGGCTCGAGGAGCGCGCCTCGCGCCCGTGCCGGGGTAGCGTCGGGCCATGACGAGTGGGTCGACGTGGACAGCACAGCTCACATCGATCCCGGTGCCGGAATGGCCCGGGTTCCTCGAGGCGCATTCGGGATTGCCCGGACCGCGCGCGAACCTGCCTCTCGCACACGACGCGGCGCTGGCGGCGGACGAGACGGCGATCGCCGTCCTGCTGCAGCACGACGGCGAGTTCCCCGCGATGTGCGCCGCCGCCGCGCTCGGGCGACGCGCCGCCGACCCCGCCGACGAAGCCCGCGCCCGCGCGCTGGCCGCAGACCCCCGGTGGCGGGTCCGGGAGGGTGTCGCCCTCGGACTCCAGCTGCTGGGCGACGTCGACATCGACGCCCTCGTCCGCCTGGTCACGTCGTGGTCCGCCGCCCCGGATCCGCTCGTCGTGCGCGCCGCGATCGCCGCGATCTGCGAACCGCGTCTGCTGCGCAGCGAAGTCGGCGCGACCGCAGCGCTGGCGGCATGCCGCACCGCGACCGAGAGGCTGACCGTCGTCCCGGCCGCACATCGGCGCGACGATGACGTGCGCACACTCCGTCAGGCTCTCGGCTACTGCTGGAGCGTCGCCGTGGCGGGCGACCCGACGTCAGGGCTGGAGACGTTCCTCGCTCTCGACGCGTCGGACCCCGACGTCGCCTGGGTCATCGCGCAGAATCGGCGCAAGAAGAGGCTGGCGAGCCTGATCTGACCGACATCCGCGGTCAGCGCGAGGACCACCCGTTCGCGTGCAGACGCTCCACACCGTCCAGCAGGAGATCCAGGGCGAAGAGGAACTCCGCGTCGGTGTCGCACGACTCCCCCGCGCCCGGCGCGGTCGTCGCCATCCGCACGATAGAGGGATAGTGCTCGGCGAAGGCCGCGTACGCCCGGGCACGCTCGGCGGGATCGGCGGGAGCGGTCGGGGTGGGCAGGACATCCCGGGTGAACCCCCACATCCGTGTGCTGAGGGCATGCATCGCGTGATGCACGAGGTCGGACGACAGCCCGCCGTCGAACATGGTCGCCATCAGGGCATCCATGTGCGCGAGCACCGCCGGGCTCGCCGCCGTGCGACTCTCGATCGCCGACTGCATCCACGGATGGCGCCGCGTGGCGGACCGGGCCGCGAGGATGCGCGCCCGCAGGTCGTGCTTCCATTCCCCCACCGTGCTCGCCGAAGCGATCTCGGCGACCACATGATCGACCATCGCGTCCAGGAGCCGCTCACGGTTGTCGATGTGCTTGTAGATCGCCATCGGCGTCACGCCGAGCTCGTCGGCGAGACGGCGCATGCTGAGCGCCTCGAGGTCGCCCCGATCGGCGACGCGGAGTGCCGCCGTGACGATGCGATCGACGTCGAGACCGGGCCGACCATCGCCCGCACTCCTTGACATGTCTACATCGTATACCTAGGCTCTGACCCGTGCGGTATACGCCGTATACATCTATGAAGGAGATCGATGGACACGCGCCTTCCGCCCTACGCCCGCTGGGCGGGCATCCTCTACCTCGTGACCCACGTCACGTCCGTCTCCGCCCTCGTGGTCTACGGCGACGCGACGGATCCGCTCGGCGTCCGCGTGGGTGTCGTGCTGGAGTTCACCCTCGCGCTGGGATGCCTCGGGACGGGCATCCTGCTCTTCGCCGTGCTGCGCGCCTACGGGCCGGCGCGCGCCCAGACGTTCGCGCTGCTGCGCGCCGTCGAGGCGGCGGTGATCATCGCCGGTGCGCTGCCGATGGTCGTCGTGGCCGCGCACGGCCCCGAGGACGCGGCGCTCGTCGACCTCCATGCGGCGGCGTTCCTCCTCGGTCAGGGCTTCATCATCGCGGTCAACACGATCGTGCTGGCATCGCTGCTGCGCGCGTCGGGGCTCGTCCCGCGCGCACTCCCCTTCCTCGGCGTGGCGGGAGGCGCGATCGTGCTCCTGAGCGACCTCGGGCAGTTGTTCGCACTCGTACCGCCACGTGGAGTCGTCGCCGCGCTCGCGGCGCTCCCCATCTTCGCGTTCGAGATCTGGCTCGCGATCACCCTCATCGTCGGCGTGCGCCCGCGCACCCCGCTCAGGAGCACGCGTACAGCGTGAACCCCCCGCGCGTGGCGCGCGCGAGCTGCTGACCGCGACCACCGGGCGACGACGAGACGGCGTTCTCACGGTGCGCGGACCACGAGGCGACCACTCCGCACGCGTCCGAGTGCACGACCTCCGCCATCGGGTCGCGCACTGCGGCGCCGTCCCGCAGGACGACGAGGTGGACGCCGTCCGCGATCCGCTGCCGTACCTGCTCAGCGGTGAACACCGGCGCCTGGCCGGTGTACCCCCCGTCCGCGAGCACCTCCTGGCCCGTCGCGTCGATGATGGGCGCGGCGAGACTCCACGAGTCCGTCATGAACAGCGGAGACCCGTCGGCGCCCCCGCCCGCGGCCCTGACCGCCGCGAGCAGCTGGGTCTGCTCCAGGTCGATCTGCGGGGCGCCTCCCCAGGGGTCGGGCGGCGAGATCGCGAACGTCTCGGGCGTCACGTGCGCACGCGTCGGCTTCACGCCGACGTACGCCTCGATGCCGCTTCCGTCGCGGGACCCGTCCAACGCCTGCACGCTGTACAGGGCCGGCCCGGCCAGGACGGCGGCGATCGCCGCGATCGCGACGGGGATCGCGACCCGGCGCGCTGCCCGCGGCGCAGACGCGCCGAGGGCCACGGCGAGGACCCCCGCCACGCTCACCCCCACGATCGCGACCGTGAGGGGAATCGGCGTGCCGCCCCAGATCGCGAGGAGCACGGCCCACCCCGCCTGCAGCGAGATCAGACCCGGGAGCATCGCCCGCTCGACCGGGGACGCCGATGCGCGCACCCGCAGCGCCTCGGACAGCGCGAAAGCGCTCAGCAAGGCGAGTTGGACACCGATGGCGGCCAGATATGCCGCGTGCGGCATGCGCGCCGCAGACAGGACCGCGGCGCTCGTGAGGAGCCAGACGACGAGGACGACGAAGAGTGCTCGGCGCCGGCGCTCGCCGGCCGTCGGCGCACCGCGCCCGAGGCGCCACCATCGCCACAGCCCCCAGAGCACGCCGACGAGCGCTGCCGGGTACAGCCAGCCGATCTGCGTCATGTACAGCGGATCGACGAGTTTCGTGAGTGTCGCGAGCTCGCCCGCGGGGCTCTGCGCCGCCGCGGCGACGTGCACGGCACCGGGCACGGCGTCAGAGAGGAAGCGGTCGACGCCGTTGTATCCGAACACCATCGCGAACACGTCGTCGTCCGTCGTTCCGTCGACGAACGGTCGGGACGCCTGTGGAGTCAGCTGGATCAGCAGCATCCAGCTGAGCGAGGCGGCGAGCGCGCTGCCGGCGAGGACCGCCGCAGCGCCCAGGCGACGCCGCCAGGGGCCCGCGACGGCGAGAACGGTGCCGACCACGAGGGCGGGGAGCGGGAACCACGCCTGCGCCATCTTCGCCTGGAAGCCGATCCCGATGAACAGGCCCGCCATCAGGAGGGGCCACCACCGCGCCGTCAGCACGGCACGCTGCCACCAGACCAGCGCCACCGCGAGCGCCATCGTGAGGAGGCCGTCCTCCATGGGGTGCCCGAACATGGAGACGAAGATCGGCGTGACGGCGGCGGCAGCCGCGGCCACCAGGCCCGTGGAGCGGCCCATCCAGCGCAGCCCCACCAGCGCGCACGCGAAGACGGTCACGAGGCCCTCGATCACCTGCGGCAGCGCGAGCGCCGCAGTGGACATGCCGAACAGGCGCACGCTCAGCGCCTGCGGCACCGCGAAGCCGCTGAGCTTGTCGAGCGTGACGGTCGCGGCCGGGTCGAAGGCTCCGAACAGGAGCGCGCGCCACGATTCCGACATCGATCGCGCAGAGGCCTCGTAGAAGGCGAAGTCGACGCCGCGGCCGAGGTTCCACGCCGTCAGCGCGGCGGAGCAGAACAGGATCAGGGCGAGGAGGAGGCGCGCCCACCAGGGCTCTCGCCACCATCGGGAGAGGGCGGGTGTGTCCAGCACGACGGTGACGATAGCCCGCGTCCCTCGGTGGCCACCCTGCGCCGGCTATCGGGCGGATGTGAGCGCATTCGTATTGACATCCAAACTAGTTAGAGAGACGATCTAGTTATGGAGATGGAATCGGATCTCGGCACGACCGAGTGGCCCAGCGACTGGATGCGGGCCGTGCTGGGCGCGCTCACTCTGCGCGCGCTGGAGCCCGGCCCGTCCTACGGGTACGCCATCATCGCCGATCTCGAGGAGCACGGCATGGGCGCCGTGAAGGGCGGCACCCTCTACCCGCTGCTGACCCGCTTCGAGAACGCCGGCCTCGTCGCCGTCGAATGGCGACCCGGCGAGGGCGGACCGGGTCGCAAGTACTTCTCCCTCACCGACACAGGCCGGCGAGAGCTCGACCGGATGCGCGCGCACTGGGCCGACTTCACGGCGCACAGCAACGACTACCTCGCGCAGAACACACGAACGGAGACGCCATGAAGACCACGATGACCGACGCCACCTGGATCGAGCTGTTCACTCTGGAGCTGCGGCTCCGGCGCGTCCCCGGGAACGTCATCGGGGACGCCGTCGCAAGCGTCCGGGAGTTCCTCGCGGACTCGGGGCAGAGCGCGGAAGAGGCGTTCGGCCCCGCGCGAGCGTACGCCGCCGCGCTCGACCTGCCGGCGCGGCCGCCGCGATCCCACGCGGTGCGGACGGTCCTTCTGCCCGTGCTCGGGCTCTTCGCCTTCCTCGTGTTCGCCCTGGCGAGCACGGCGTGGTTCGCCGGGGGCGAGATCCTCCTGTCCGTCCCGCAGGCGTTGCTGATGTGCGTCCCGCTGCTCCTGACGGTGATGTTCGCCTTCCCCTTCTATCCCCGCGCCGTCCTCCGGCAGCGCTGGGTGCCGGCCGCACTCGTCGTCGTGGCCGGACTCGTCGGCGCCGTCTCATCGCTCATCGCCCCGTCGTCGGCGGCGGACGCCTGGCTCGAGCTCGCCCCCCTGCCGGTTCTGATCGGCACGGCGATGCTCATGGTCACCCTCTCGATCGTCGCAACGGTTCTGACGCTTCGCGGCGGCACGGACGAGATCGTCGACCCGCTGCCGACGGCGGAGGCGAGGACGGCGCGCGGCCCGGGGCGCCGCTTCCTGATCCTCGTCGACTGGCTGTTCCCGATTCTCGCGGTGGTGGTGTTCGCGCTGACGGCGCTGCTCACGATGGCACGGGGGTGAACCGCCGCACGCTGCTCGGACTCAGCCGAGCATCCACCCCGGCGACGTGACGGAATCTCGCGTCACCTCTTGGCGGTGACGACGACCGTGAACTCGAGAGGCTGGATGCCTCCCTGAGCGTTGGTCATCGTGACCGCCGTCGTCCCGGGCGCGACAGCTGTGACTCCGGGGTTGAACACGGCGCCGGACTTCTCGCCGCCCGGGGTGAACGTCGCGACCTGGGTGTCGGCGACCTCACCCGTGTAGCTGTCGACGGCGAGGTCGCCGGTGTTGATGTTGAGGACCTGCCCGACGACCAGGTCGACGGTCGCTCCCTGAAGCTCCCCCGCGGACATCGTGACAGGGGCGACGATGTCGCCGCCGATGGCCGTGGGAGAGGCGCTGACGGACGGGTCGGGAGTGGCCGAGGCGGTGCAGGCCGCGAGGCCGAATGCCGCGACCGCCAGAACGGTCGCCACGAGCGTGCGAGAGGTTCGCTGGACGTTCATCGTTTCCCCTGATTCTGGAGGAACGCGCGCTCCCCCACTGGAGACGATCCTCCCACGGGACGAGCCCGCGACTCCTCCACGAAATGCGCCCGTCCGATCAGCCTCGCGCCGTCGTCCCGTCCCCGGCGTCGACCCGGAGACCGAAGCCGGCTCGGAACGACGGCTCCGCGGTGTCGAACGGAACATCCTCGCGCGAGGCCTCCACGGCCGCCATCGAGCTCGGGACATCGAAGGGCAGCACTCCGCCGAACCCGACCCGTCCGAGAAGCGCATCCAGGACAGCCCGGTCGCTCGCTCCGAAGTCCGCCACGACCGCGGCCGCGAACCCGAGGAGGGGTTCGACGATGGCCGGGCGCTCCATGAACACCACGACGTAGACCGGAGCGTGGGAGCTGTACGCGCGCAGCGCGGCGACCTCCGCGTCGGAGAAGGCGAGAGTGCCGCCTCGGAAGAAGTCCGCCATCGAGCCGCGTCCCGGCTCGAAGGGGCAGTCCCGGCGCACGACGATCGCGTCGGCGAGGTCCGGCTGCGTGACGATGTCATTCGGAATGCCGGCACCGTCGAGTCCATCGAGGAAGAGCCTGGACGTCGGCGCGATCGGCAGCTGTCCTCGGTGTGAGAGCAGCACGAGCGACGCGCGCTGGGCGCGCTCCCCCGCCTCGGTGAGCGGCGCGGATCCGCAGATCTCACGCGTGCGCTCGGGGTCGACGCGGCGGCGTTCGAAGAGCCCGAGTCGGAACTTCTCGCGCAGAAGGCGGCGCACCGACTCGTCCAGGCGCGCCTCGGTGAGACGCCCGGCATCGACGAGTTCCTCGAGGAGTGCCGGATTGCGGTCACCGCCGAACTGGTCGACGCCCGCCTCGACGGCGATGGCGGCGCGCTCGATCGGGGTGCGATCCTCGAGACCCCACCCGTTCGGGCCGAACTGCCGTCCGGCGATCAGCGTCGATTCGAGGACGTTCCAGTCCGTCACGACGATGCCGTCGAAGCCGAGCCGTCGGCGGAGGATGTCCCGGACGACGGGCTCGTTGAACGCGAAGCCGACCTCGGGCCAGTCGGTGCCGACCGGCTTGGCGTAGTAGGTCATCACCTGAGTGACGCCCGCGTCGAACGCGTCGACGAAGGGCCGCAGGTGCAGCTCCCGTCGCCCTCCCGGATACACCTGCTCCGTGTACCGCGGGTCGTGCGCGTCGTCGCCTGCCAGCTGCGGGCCGCCGCCGGGGAAGTGCTTCACGACCGCCGCCACCGAGTGCGCACCGAGATCGGGTCCGCCGCGCAGCCCTTCGATGAAGGCGACAGTGAGCTGGGAGACACGGCCGGGATCCTCGCCCCACGTGCCGAAGCCACGCGACCACCGGGGCTCGCTGAAGATGTCGGCCATGGGGCCGAGATAGACCCGGATGCCCATCGCGAGGAACTCCCGGCGGACGACGTCGCCGTACTCCCGTGCGGCGTCGACCGACCCGATGGCGGCGATGCCGGTCGTCTCCGGCCACCGGGACAGGCTGTTCAGCGCCTGTCCCGTGAACGGGTTGTCGCGGAACCCGTGTCGAGGATCGGAGGAGAGCGAGATCGGAATGCCGAGGCGCGTGCTCTCCGCCATCTCCTGGATCGTGTTGTGCCAGCGGGCGACGGCGACGGAGTCCTCGCCGCCCAGGACGTTCATGTGCGTCATCCCCCGTCGCACGATGTCCTCCTCGGCCGCGGCCCGCGCACTCGCCTCCCCCGCGCCGCTTCCGGGCTGCGTCGACGGCTGGAACATCAGAGCGGCCTTCTCCGCCACCGTCATCCGTGCGAGGAGGTCCTCGACGCGCCGCTCGACGAGGAGGTCTGCGTCTCGATAGTCGTTCATGGTGACGTCTTCCTTCAGCGAGTGGCTCGGATGAACAGCATCGGGACGATGCCGAGGATCGACAGCGCTCCGCCCGTGATGAGCAGCGCCGGATAGTTGCCCCCGCCGCCGATGCCGAGCAGCAGCGGAGCGGCGAACGGCATCATCGAGAAGGGCAGCGTGTAGGCGATGTTCGTCACCCCCAAGTCGCGTGCGGACGTGGACGGGTCGTTCATGGTCGAGATCGCGAAACCGATGTACGTTCCCGACAACAGACCGAGGCCGAGCCCTGCGGCGACGCAGACGGCGATGAGGAAAGGGGTGACCTCGGTCGCGGTCGCCAGCATGACGGTGCCCGCGCCGTTGACGATCGCGGCCGCGCCCATGAGGAGCTTGCGGCGGCCGGTCCGGTCGTTGAGCCATCCGACGAAGGGAGCCAGGATGGTGGCGATGATGCCGGGGATCACGTAGGCCAGGGTGATGACGCGACCGATCGCGTCGTCCGATACGTTCACCCGGTCCTGAAGGATGTAGACGGTGTACGTCGAGACGACCGCGACACCGCACGAGACGAGGAACATCGTCACGAGGAACAGCGCGAAGTCGGGCGAGCGGCGCGGGTTGATGAGGAAGCTTCCGAAGAACTCGCCGATGCCGAACGGCTGACGCGGGAGACCGCGGGAGTCGTCGCCGCGCAGCAGCCACATGAGGATGCCGCAGAAGACGAGCGCGACCACGACCGGCAGACCGAACTGGGCGAGGATGTTCGTTGGGAACCACTCGACGAAGAACACGCCGATCACGAGCGACGCCGATGAGGCCATACCCGACAGGGCGCCGACCAGACCCTGCTGCGCCACCGGCACACGGTCTGCGACCACGGCCAGAGCGGCCGCGATCGACGCGTTGATGAACGCCTGCATGATGAGCCAGCCGACCAGCAGCAGCGGGAAGGAGTCGCTGAGTGCGATGACGAGCGCCCCGACCATCGTGCCGGCGAGGCCGATCGCGATCCAGGGGCGCCGCCGCCCGAAGCGGCTGCGCGTCCGGTCGCTCAGCCGGCCGAAGAACGGGTTCGCGAGGAGCGCGACCAGGGTGCCGAGGCCCGCCGCGATCGAATAGCTGTCGGTCTTGCCGTCCGGGTCGAGCTCCGAGATGCGCAGGGCGATGGTGACCGAGGCCGGGAGCATGATCGACATCCAGATGCCGAGCAGTGCGAGCGCGTAGATCGTGATGAACAGCGCCCCGACCCGTCGGGCGGGTGCGGATGCGGCGACCGGGGCGAGGTCGTGCTGCGTATGTTCGGGCACAGTGTGTTCGGGCACAGGGCTCTCCTTCGAGTGGTGCAGGACGGCGGCATGATCGGCATCGGGCGATGCTCTCCGGAATCGTTACCGCAATCGATTCCGGACGATGTCGCCTAGAGTACGAGACACACGTCCCGTCGTCAACACGAGAGGAGTCCGTCGTGGACCAGGCTCACCCGAGACCCACCCTCTCGGACGTCGCTCGCGAGGCGGCGGTCTCGTCCGCCACCGCGTCACGAGCGCTCAACGACCATCCGGATGTCAGCGAGGTCACCAAGCAGCGCGTCCGCGAGGTGGCGACGCGGATCGGGTTCCGGGCGTCCCGCACCGCTCGCGCACTGCGCCGCGGCTCCTTCCGCGCAGTGAGCGCGATCGTCCCCGATCTCGTGTGGGGCTGGTGGGAGCCGGTCCTGCGTGCCGCCTCGCAGGAAGCGGCCGAGCGCGGCATCCATCTGCTCGTGCATCCCGTGGCGGGCACGGAGGGTGGTCTCGCCGCCGTCATCGACAGCCTCGCCAACGTGCCCACCGAGGGCGTCATCGTGGTCAGCGTTCCCGACCAGGAGTCGGTGCGGGACGCCTGCGCGCGCATCGGGCTGCCGGTGGTGGCGATCGACGACACCTCCCACGCCGTGCACGTGCCCAGCATCGCCGCCCGCAACCGGGAGGGCGCCCGGGCCATGGTCGAGCACCTGCTGAGCATCGGTCGACGGCGGATCGCCTTCGTCGGCGCCTCCGCCGATCACTTCGGCCCGCACTGGGGCGAGGGTCGGTTCATCGGCGAGCGCCTCTCCGGGTATCACGACGCGCTCACGGCGGCAGGCGTCGACATCGACCCCTCGTTCGAGCTGGGGTGGGAATCTCCGGGCGACGAGACGATCCCGACCTTGCCCGAGCTCGACCGCCTTCTGGGGACGACAGCGGGGCCCGACGCGGTGTTCTGCGCTGCCGACCTCCTCGCCGCGCCCGTGTTGCGCACTCTTTCCGCGCGCGGCCTCTCGGTGCCCGGCGACATCGCCGTCGCCGGCTTCGATGACGAGCGCGCCGCTCTCTTGCTCTCCCCGCAGCTGACCACGATGCGGCAGCCGTACGACGAGATGGGCAGGGTCGCCGTCGAGATGCTGACCCGCATCCTTGCGGGTGAGCCTGTGCCGGTGCAGCGGCACGAGCTCGACACGACGCTCGTGCTTCGCGCCTCCACCGTCGGATGAGCGCGTGGGCGACGGGGTCCGCTCGACTCCTCTAGCGCGGCAGCCGAGCCGTCACGACCAGTCCGCCGCCCTGCCGCGGCGCGAGCGCGAGCTCGCCACGGTGGACGCGCACGATGGACGCCACGATCGCGAGACCCAAGCCGACGCCGGATCCATGCGTGACCGTGCGCTGCCCCCGCTGGAACGCATCGGTGAACGTCGCCACGGCGGATGCCTCGAGCACCGCCCCCGTGTTCTCGACGACGAGCCGCGCGGCGTCGCGGGTCGATCGTGTGCGGATCACCACCCTGCCGCTGTGCGGGAGGTTGTGGACGAGAGCGTTGTGCACCAGGTTCATCGTCATCTGACGCAGGAGCGAGATATCGCCGGTGGTCTCGGCCGACTCGGGATCGGTGTCGACCCGGACGCCGCGGGACGTCGCGAACGGCTCGAGCGTTTCGACCGCATCCTCCGCGAGGAGCGACAGGTCGACCGGATCCCGGCGTGCGAGCGAGTTCTCGGCCTTCGCCAGCAGCAGGAGCGACTCGACGAGCGCGATCTCGCGCGCATTCACCTCGCTCAGCTTGCCGATCAGCTCGGCCGTATCGGTCGCCGGGTCCGCCGCGGCGTTGTCGAGCATGGTGCGGGTGATCGCGAGAGGCGTGCGCAGTTCGTGCGATGCGTTGGCCGCGAAACGCTGCTGCTCTCCGACGTGGCGCTCGAGCTCGTCGAGCATCCGATCGAAGGCGTCGGACAAGTCGCGGAACTCGTCGCCCCGGCCCTCGAGTGCGACACGATGCGACAGCGACCCCTCCGATGCGCGCTGCGCGGCGTCGTGCAATCGGGCCAGCGGGCGCAGCATCCGTCCGGCCAGGAACCAGCCGCCCGCCAGCCCGACGACCACCAGGAGCGCGAAGATCGCCGTCGTCGGCGGGATGAACGCGCGCAGCAGGTCGTCGCGATCGGGCACGACGCTCGACCCGCCGTCCGGGTACACGATGGAGATGTACCCGCGAGGGACGTAACGCAGCAGGAACAGCCAGACCACCGAGAGGAGGATGCTGCCGGTGAGGATGATCACCGCGGCGTAGCTCAGGGTGAGGCGCAGCCGCACCGACAGCCCGCGGCTACGGGCCATCGTCCACTCGGTATCCGACACCGGGAACGGTCGCGATGATCCACGGCTCGCCGAGGCGCTTGCGCAGGGCGGACACCGTGATCCCTCGGCGTTCGTGAAGGGATCCGCGTTCTCGTCCCAGGCGCGCGCGAGGAGCTCCTCGGCACTGACGACTCCCCCGTCGGCGGCGATCAGCACCTCGAGGACGGCGAACTGCTTGCGGGTGAGCGGGACGTACCTCCCGTCGCGATAGACTTCCCGGCGGAACGGGTCGACGCGCACCCCGGCGCGTTCGAGCACGGGCGGCGTCGCGCGCGGAGCGGCGGGCGAGCGCCCGCAGCCGCAGCACCAGCTCGCGCATCGCGAAGGGCTTCGTGAGGTAGTCGTCGGCGCCCGACTCGAACCCGGTCTGCTTGTCGTCGAGGCGATCGGCGGCCGTCAGCATCAGAATGGCGGTTCCCGAGCCGCCCGCCACGATCGATTCGGCGACCTCATCGCCGCTCGGTCCGGGCACGTCGCGGTCGAGCACGGCGACGTCGTAGGCGTTGTACGAAAGTAGTTCCAGGGCGACGTCTCCGTCGGGAGCGATGTCCGCGGCGATCGCCGCGAGCCGAAGACCGTCACGGATGGCCTCCGCCATCAGCGTCTCGTCCTCCAGGATCAGCACCCGCATGCCGCCAGTGTAAGGAGCGGCGTGTATCGGGCGCGTATGCGGATTCGCAGACGCCGCGGCGACGACCGCCTCGACACGATCGGCGGATGAGCAGATCTCCGCACGCGACCGCCCGGGTCGCGCTCCCCATCGTCCTCGTCGTCCTCCTCGCGATCGCGGCGGTCGCCGTCGGCGTCCTCGTCCAGTCCTTCGCTCCGACGGCTCGGGGCGAGGCGATCGCCCCGTCCACGCCCGCCTCGGAATCCGGCGGTCCGATCTCGCCTTTCGACGACGACGATCCCGCCATCGCGAACCTGCGGCCGGAGCTTCGCACCGCACTGCAGCAGGCGGCGCAGGCGGCGGCGGGCGCAGGCTTCGATCTCGTGGTCAACAGCGGATGGCGCACCGCCGAGGAGCAGGCCCGCCTCTTCGAAGAGGCGGTGGTGACCTACGGGTCACGCGAGAAGGCGGCGCGGTGGGTCGCTCCCCCGGAGACGTCGTCGCACGTCTCGGGCGAGGCGGTCGATGTGGGCGATCTCGACGCCTCCATCTGGCTCGGTGACAACGGGCGCGATTTCGGGCTCTGCCGCACGTATTCGAACGAGCGGTGGCACTTCGAGTTCCGCGCCGAGGCGATCGGCGCGGACTGTCCAGAGCCGTACCTCGACGCCAGCGACGATCCGCGGCTGCGGTAGTCGGCCGGGTAGCAATCCGCCGTGAGAAGGCACAGCGTCGTGCGATGGTCGGCTCCGGATGACTTAGTCTCGTATCCGACCATCGCGCCTCACCCCCGGCAGGGACCGGGATGAACGCGCGGACCGATCGGCCGCGGGTGACCCGAACCACCGCCGCGCTCCCGCATCGGTCCTTCCCCGGAGGCGCCGAAAGGAAGACGTACGTGATCGGTGTCACCGTGCAGCCGCCGACGACGCCTCGGCACCGTCTGAGAAGAGTCCGGGCCCGCCTTCTCGCCGCGGTCGTCGTACTCGGACTGGGCGCCGGGATGGTCGCCGCCTCGCCTCCGCCACCCACCGGCAGCTCGACGGCGAGCCCCTACGCGAGCCCGTCCGCGAGCCCATCTGCGGGGCCGTCTCCGTACATGGACGGCATCCGACCCGTCACCTCCGCGGCCGGCTTCACCCATCCGGGTGTCTTCCTCGGGCTGCCGCAGCTCGAGTCGGTGCGGCGCAAGATCGCAGCGGGGGTGGACCCGCAGGCCTCGATCTATGCGTGGCTGACCGGCCCCGCCGGGCGGTCGATCATCGACCGCGAGCCGGACTGGAGCGTCTACTCCGATGCCGACGACCTCTCCCAGCCCTGCGACCCGACCAGTGCGCAGGGATGCGTGATGGATGCGGGCTACAAGCGCGCGCCGCAGGACCGCGAGCACACGGACCTCGCGAAGCAGAACATGAGCGTGCAGATCAACAGCGCGTACACCAATGCGCTGCTGTACTACTACTCCGGCGGGGATGAGACGTACGCCGAGAACGCCGTCCGCATGCTCAACGCCTACGGCCACAGCTTCCGGGGCTTCACCGCCACGCGCGCCAACGGCTACGCCGGCGAGCTCTTCGCGGCCTGGATGGCGGAGACGCTCGTCCGCGCGGCGGAGATCATCCGCTACACCTATCAGCCCGGCGCCGGGCAGACCGCCTTCGACGTCGACGCGTTCGAATCGATGCTGAGAACGGCGTTCGTGCCGCGGCTGCAGAACGGGACCACCCGCATCAACAATTGGCGCACCAGCGCAACGGAGGGCCTGATGAACATCGGCGTCTTCCTCGACGACCGCGACCTCTACGAGAAGGGGCTCGCACTCTGGCGCGAGGTGACGCCGACCTACATCTACCTGGCAAGCGATGGCGCGCGCCCCGCGTCGCTCCTCAAAGGATCCGACGCGCAGCGCGACTGTTCGTGGGTCCACGACTTCTCCGATCACTGCACGACCAACCCGAAGACGCTCCCCGGCCTCGTCTACCAGAACGGGCAGAATGAGGAGACCTGTCGGGACATGTGGCACTCGGCGGCAGGCGTCGGCGGCATCATCAATGCCGCCGAGACCGCCGCCCTGCAGGGTGACGACCTCTACGGCGAGCAGCGCGCCCGCATCATGACCGGGCTCTCCTACATGCTGCAGCTCAGTCAGGGCATGTCCACCTACGGCTATCCGGACGACTTCTGCGCGGGCGCCGGGAAGCACCGCACGGACGAGCCTTCCGGCGATTCGTTCCCCACGACGTGGGACGCCACCAACCCACTGTCCGTCGTCGTCGCCTACAACCACTACGTGACACAGGAGGGTCGCTCCTTCGCGACCGTCCGCATCCCGGGCTGGTCCGACTCGTACCCGAACACCGACCCCGTCACCGCGTACATCGCCCTCAACCGGTCGGGCCCGACCGACGTCCGGGGATACGTGACGGCGTGGCAGGTGTTGACGCACACCGGTGTCGGAGCGGGTGTCGCGCCGGACAGCGCTCCGCAGACGCTTCCCACTCCCACCCCGACGCCCACGGGACTCTCCCCCGCGGACACCGGTCCGGCACTCGCGCTCCCCCTCCTCGCGGCCGTGCTCGCGGTCCTCGCCGCCGTCGTCGGTCTGTTGACCCGCCGTCGGGTGCGCCGCCGACGACGGCGGAATGCGTCGAGGGCCGCACCGAGCGAATGACGAGTCGGCCGTCGGCAGATGGCTATGCCACCGCACTGCCCGTTGCCACCGTTGCACTTACGACGTTGTAAGGTGGTGCCACCGCGGCGAACGGAGGACCCATGGCGGCGACGCTCCACGACGTGGCGCAGCTGGCCGGAGTGTCGATCAAGACCGTCTCCAATGTCGTCAACGACTACCCGCACGTGCGACCCGCCACCCGAGAGCGGGTCCAGGCTGCCATCGACCAGCTCGGGTACCGACCCAACCTCTCCGCGCGCAGCCTGCGCTCGGGGCGAAGCGGCGTCATCGGCCTGGTGCTGCCCGAGCTCAGTCTCAGCTACTTCGCCGAGCTCGCGGATGCGGTGATCACCCAGGCCGAGAGCCACGGCCTGGTGGTGATCATCGAGCGCACGGGCGCCGACCGTGATCGAGAGCTCGCCGTCCTGACCAGCCCTCGCATGCGGATGACCGACGGCGTCATCTTCAGCCCGCTGGGGATGGGCCAGGACGACGCCGGACTCCTCGCCGTCGACTTCCCGCTCGTGCTGCTGGGCGAGCGGATCTTCGGCGGCCCGGTCGATCACGTCACGATGCGCAACATCGAGGCGGCGCGCGCCGCAACGGAGTTTCTGCTCGCGGCGGGTCGCCGCCGAATCGCGCTGATCGGCGCGCACCCCGACGAGTCCCTGGGCTCTGCCGCGCTGCGCCTGAAGGGATACGAAGAGGCGCTGACAGCGGCGGGAGTGTCGCTGGACCCGGCCCTGGTGCGTCCGACGACACTGTGGCACCGGTCGAACGGCGCGGAAGCCGCACGAGCCCTGATCGAGAGCGGCGCGGCGTTCGATGCCGTCTTCGGGCTGAACGACGCCCTCGCCCTCGGTGCGATGCGGGTCCTCCAGGAGAGCGGCAGACGGATTCCCGAGGACGTGGCGGTGATCGGGTTCGACAACATCGAAGAGGCGCAGTACGCGGTGCCGAGCCTGACGACGGTCGATCCCGGGCGCGAGCAGATCGCGCAGCGCGCGGTCGATCTGCTCGTACAACGGATCGGCTCCGATTCGAGCCGACCCGCTGACCCGAGCCACGAGACCGTCGCCTTCCAGGTGATGATCCGCGAATCCGCGCCCGCCTGACCGCCGCTCAGGGAGTCGTTCCCGGCGCGTCCCCGCGCTCAGCCCGTGGAGGCGTCGGTCACCGCGCTCACTCCCGTCGGTCGGCGGTGGCGAGTCGATGGAACGCGTCGGCCACCGGGGTCTTCACCCGCCGCAGCGTGCCGTCGGATTCCTCCTCAAGGGACCAGAGCCCCATCGTGAGGAGGTACTCCATCGGCGGCTTGTCGCCGGTGCGGTAGGTCCACTCGATCATGTCGGTGATGCACCACCAGGTGTAGCCGACGACGTCGACGCCTGCGGAGCGCAGCTCGACGATGGCGGAGACGGACTCCTCCATCCACGCGATCCGCTCATCGACCGTGCCGGTGAAGCTCGTCTCCGTCAGGAAGACGGGCGCTCCGTAGCGTTCGGCGAAGGCGGCGAGGACGTCCTTCAGCCCCTCCGCACCCGCGTCGTGGCGGGGACGGAGATCCCGCGGTCCGCCCGACCGCGTGACGTCGCGCTCGAAGACCTCCGTGGAGTGCTGCGGATAGTAGTTCACCCCGACCACGTCGGGCTGAGCGGTGTTCTGCCGCGCCCATGCGAAGTCCGCGTCGGTGAATCCGTTCTCACGCAGATAGGGCACGAGAGGATGGTCGTCGTCGACGCGCCCCATCACGAGATCCTGGATCAGGAACCGTCGGTGGCGAAGATGCTCGTGGGTCTCGCGATGCGCGTCGGTGTCGCCCGCGAACCGGAACGACGCCTCCACGTGCACGAAGTCGGCTGCGTCGTCGACGGCCGCGATCGCCGTCTGGGTCGTCACGATGCCGCGCGTGATTCCGCGCAGGACGTCGACGAACCCTCGATCCCCCGTCCGGTACGGGGGCCACTGGCCGTACTCTCCGCAGTACATGACGTTCAGGAGCGGCTCGTTGAGCGGTGTGTAGTGCCGGATGCGACCGCGGTATCGCTGGGCGACGGCGGCGGCGTACTCGGCGACCCGCTCCGGGTACTCCGGGTTCACGAACTGGTCCTCGAGCCACAGCGGCGTGCCGTAGTGCATCAGGTCTGCGACGAGGTCGAGACCGAGCTCCTCGAAGGAGTCGACCACGCGGTCCAGCCACTCCCAGTCCCAGACTCCGCGCTGGGGTTCGATGCGGTACCACGGGATCCCCCACCGCACCATCTCGCTTCCGGCTTCGGCGCAGTACTCGAGGTCCTCGCGCCAGAAGCGGTAGTGCTGCATGAGGTCGTACTCATCCAGCGCACGCTCCCCCGGCCTCGTCTGCGGGATGAACGTGTCTTCTACTCCGACGGCGAATCGGAGGCGTCCGTCTTCGAACCAGCGCATGTGTCGTCTTTCGGTCGTGGGTCACGGGGACCAGGATCGTGGGGCGGTCAGCCGTGGACCGGGCCGCGACCCCGCAGATGCGGTGCCACGGTCCGGTCCACGATCGAAGGCGTCAGCCGGCGAGCGCGGCGTCCATCTCCTTCTGGGCGGAGCCGAGCAGGGATGCGACATCTCCGCCGACCAGCGCCTTCTGCGTCGCTGTGTCCATCGCCGTCAGCACGTCCGTCGAGGGGATCACGCCCGGGAGCAGGGCGACGCCATAGGCGGCCTGTTCCGTCAGTGCAGCGACGACCTTGTTCTCAGAGACATCGGCGGCGGTCACCTCGGTCGTCAGCGGGGGCCACCCGGAGGCGAGCGACCAGGTCACCATGTTGTCCTTCGCGTAGAACCACGTGAGGAACGTCTCGATGGCGGCCTTCTCCTGATCGGTCGCCTGGGACGTGATGCTCAGGTCGACGGCCAGGGCGGATGCCTTGATTCCAGCCGGCCCGGCCGGGAGGGGAGCGATGCCGAAGTCGATACCGGAGGATTCGGAGACCGTCGCCATCCACGGACCGGCGAGGGTCATGGCGACCTTGCCCGCGCTGAAGAGGCCGTCGGCGTCGGCGCCCGCGAGACCGGTCGGGGAGAACGAGCTCTTCGCCAGGGCATCCTTCCAGTACGTCAGCGTCTTGACATTCTCCGGGGAGTCGATCACGGCCTTGCCGTCGGCGGTGACGACATCGCCGCCGCCGCTCTTGAACAGAGACGGCCAGACCCCGTTGCCCACGGTGGCGTGATCCTGGAGAGCGAGTCCGTACTGCTCGGGCGTGCCGTCCCCGTTCTCGTCGATCGTCAGCGCAGTGGCCGCAGCCACCCACTCGTCCCACGTCGTCGGGACCGTGACCCCGGCCTTGTCGAACATCGCCCGGTTGTAGAACATCGTCAGCGGGGTGAAGCTCAGCGGCGCCGCATAGTGGGTGCCGTCGACGATGCCGGTCGCGACGGCGCCCTCGTTCAGCACTCCCGCACCACTGTCCGCGGCACCGTACCAGTCGTCGAGATCGTGGAGGGCGCCCTTCGAGGCCCACACCGGGACGTTCTCCGCGGGAAGGGCCACCAACTCGGGGCCGGTCTTGGAGCTCAAGGCAGGCAGCGCGGAATCCAGCAGAGTCGCCCACGGCTTGGTCGACGCGGTGATCCGGATCTTGTCCTGAGACGCGTTGAACTCGTCGACGAGACTGTTGAGCACTTTGCCGTCGGCCTCGGTGTACCCGTGCCAGAAATCGATGGCGACGGGTCCGTCGGCGGTGGGTGCCCCGGCGGCACAGCCGGATGCCATGAGCACGAGGACACTCCCGAGTGCTGCTGCGGTGATGGGCTTCTTCATTGCTGCTGGACCTCCACGAGTCGACTCCACTGTCGGTGGCACGGCGAGACGCCCTCTCGCCTGCGGGTTCTACAACGTTGTAACAACGCTGTGATCACATAGTGGATCGTCGTGCGGAGTTTGTCAAATGTGTGCTCGAGGTCGCCTGTCCCCGCCGACTTGACGCCGAGACACCCTGGCCCATACTGTCATTTACAACGTTGGAGAAGCGGTGACCGATACCGCTCGGAAGAGGGAAGCAGCGATGACGCTCACCAGCACACGGCGGTTCCGCCCGCCGCCTCAGATCGGCGGTCGCGGTCCGTTGCGCGGACGGGCGAGACGACGCCTCACCGTCATCGCGTTCCTCCTCCCTGCGATGACGATCCTCGTCACCTTCGTGTTCTGGCCCATGCTCGCCGCCCTCCGGCTGTCGTTCACAGACGCGAGCGGGTTCGGGCGCGAGCGATGGGTGGGACTGGAAAACTACATCGCCGTGTTCACGCAGCCGAACATACTGCGCGCGATGGGCAACACGGCGGTGTATACGGTCATGTTCACCCCGGTCGTGGTGCTGCTCGCGCTGATGCTGGCACTCGCACTCAACAGCCGCATGCTGCCGCTGCGCGGCGCGTTCCGCACGGCGCTCTTCCTGCCCTTCATCGTGTCGCTCGCGGTCGCCGCGTTCGCCTGGCAGTATCTGCTCGACCCGCAGGTGGGTCTCCTCAACTTCTGGCTGCAGTCGTTCGGCATCCGCATCGGCGACGTGCTGCAGGATCCGGCGCTGGCGATGCCCACCGTCGTGCTGATCGCGGTGTGGAAGAACTTCCCCTTCTACATGATCGTGTTCCTCGCCGGCGTGCAGGAGATCCCGCAGAGCCTGTACGAGGCGGCCAAGATGGACGGCGCCGGGCCGCTGGCGCGCTTCCGGAACATCACCGTTCCGCTGCTCAGCAACACCACGGGTTTCGTCCTCGTCATCTCGACCATCGCCGCACTGCAGGCGTTCGACCAGATCTACATCCTCACCGGAGGAGGGCCGTACCAGAGCACGCAGACCGTCGTGATGCAGATCTACAAGTCAGGATTCAAAGACCTTGAGCTCGGCTTCGCCTCGGCGCTGTCCTACGTGCTGCTGATCGCCACGCTTCTGCTGAGCCTGGTGCAGTTCGCGATCACCGCGCGCGGCGAGAAGGACGCAGGCTGATCATGACTCGCCTCGCTCATCGCCGCCGCCTCACGGACCTCGTCACCCGAGGGCTGTTCTTCCTCGCGATGCTCGTCGTCGCGCTGCTCATCCTGCTGCCGATCGCGATCATCGTCTTCACGGCGTTCAAGCCCGTGGGCGAGGTGAACGCGTTCCCGCCCACTCTCATCCCCGGGGCATGGACACTCGACAACTTCGCCCGGATCTTCACAGACCTGCCATTCGCCCGCCTGATCTTCAACAGCTTCGTGTTCGCGGGAGGCGTCACCCTCTTCGCGCTCGTGTTCGACTCGCTCGCAGCGTACGTGCTGGCGCGCGTCGACTTCCGAGGCAGCAAGCTGCTGTTGATCGCCATCGTCGCTAGCCTCATGGTGCCCTTCCAGGCGACGCTGATCCCCGTCTACCAACTCGTCGCGGACCTGGGGTGGATCAATTCCTACACGGGGCTCATCGCACCGCGCGCAGCCGATGCTTTCGGGATCTTCTTCCTCCGGCAGTTCTTCCTCTCGTTGCCGCGAGACCTGGACAACGCCGCCCGCATCGACGGCGCATCCGAACTGCGCATCTTCCGCAGCATCGTGCTCCCCAATGCCGTGCCGGCGTTGGTGACCCTCGGCATCTACACGTTCGTCAACAACTGGAACGACCTGCTGTGGCCGCTCGTGTTCACCACCGACCAGCAGATGGGGACGATCACGTCCGGGCTCACCCTGCTCACCGGGCCCGACGGCATCATCCCGTACGGCGTGATGATGGCCGGGTCGCTCATCGCCCTGGCCCCCCTTGCCATCCTCTTCCTCGTGCTCCAGCGCCGGTTCATCCAGAGCGTCGCCAGCACGGGCCTGAAATGACCACGACCCCGAAACGAGAGGCTGACATGGCCACCGCACGACTCCTGTTCGACACCCGGATGCCGATCGGCGCGATCGACCGCCGCCTCTTCGGCTCCTTCGTGGAGCACCTCGGCCGGGCGGTCTACAGCGGCATCTATGAGCCCGGTCACCCGACGGCGGACGCGCAGGGCTTCCGCGAGGACGTCCGCGCCCTGGTCGGCGAGCTGGGCGTGAGTGCCATCCGATACCCCGGCGGCAACTTTGTGTCGGGGTTCCGGTGGGAGGACAGCGTCGGGCCCGCGGGCGAGCGACCCCGCAGGATCGATCTCGCCTGGCACTCGACGGAGACCAACGAAGTCGGCCTGCATGAGTTCCAGAGCTGGCTCGACTCGATCGGGAGCGAACTGGTGCTCGCCGTCAATCTCGGCACCCGCGGCACCCTCGAGGCGCTCGACCTCCTGGAGTACGCGAACCTCCCCGCGGGGAGCGCACGCGCCGACGATCGCGCCCGCCATGGCCGTGCGGAGCCGTTCGGGGTCCGCATGTGGTGCCTGGGCAACGAGATGGACGGCCCCTGGCAGCTCGGTCACCGGTCCGCGGAGGACTACGGCAAGCTCGCCGCGCAGACCGCGCGCGCGATGCGGATGTTCGACCCATCCCTCGAACTCGTCGTCTGCGGTTCCTCCAGCCGGCACATGCCGACCTTCGGCGAATGGGAGCGGGTCGTCCTCTCCCACGCGTACGAGGACGTCGACTTCATCTCCTGCCACGCGTACTACGAGGAGAAGGACGGCGACGCCGCCAGCTTCCTCGCGTCCGCCGTCGACATGGATGCCTTCATCGAGCAGGTCGTCGCGACCATCGACCACGTCAAGGCGGCGACGCGCAGCGACCACACCGTCAACATCTCGTTCGACGAGTGGAACGTCTGGTACAACGAGCGGTTCGAGAAGGTCGACAAGCTCACCGGAGTCGACAACTGGCCGGTCGCGCCGAGACTGCTGGAAGACACGTACTCGGTGCTCGACGCCGTCGTCGTCGGCAACCTGCTGATCTCGCTCCTGCGACACGCAGACCGGGTCACGAGCGCCTCACTCGCTCAGCTGGTCAACGTCATCGCCCCGATCATGACGGAGCCGGGCGGCATCGCGTGGAAGCAGACGACGTTCTTCCCCTTCGCTCTCACCTCCGCCCTCGCCATCGGAGACGCCGTCACCACCCGCGTGGAGTGCGACACGTATGAGACCGCCTCCTACGGGTCGGTGCCGACGGTCGACGCCGTCGTCACCCACGACCCCGACACCGACACCGACACGATGAGCATCTTCGTCGTCAACCGCTCGCAGACCGACGCGACGACGCTCGAGTTCGACCTCTCGTCTGGCCACGCGAGCACAGCGGAAGCGCAGACGCTGGCGGATGAGGACATCTACGCCGCGAACACGCTCGCCGAGCCGCACCGTGTCTCGATGCGAACGAACGAGTCGCTGTCGATCACCGACGGCCGTGGACGCATCGACCTTCCCCCCGTCTCGTGGACGGTGATCACGCTCCGCGGCGACGGCGCTGACCGAGGCTGAGGCCAAGGCGGCACCCGCCTACCGCACGCACTCCTCGGATCGTTCGGTGATGATCCACGCCGTCGCGGCGCGGGTCATCACGATCGGTGGCGGTCTCCTCCTGCACGACGATGTCGATGTCGGGGACTCGCGACGCCGCGAGCCATGCGCGGTAGCTCTCGACCGGGCCCTCCTCGGACGCCGAGGGCGACGAGAGGGCGCTCGATCCGGCGTCCGGTGCCGCCGAGACACCCGTCGACCCGGGGTCGGGCGTCGCCGCATCTCCCCCTGGCAGGCTAGCTGCACGGGAGCCATGAGGCTGACGGCGCGTCACCGCTGGGACATTCACTCGGCGGCACGACGACGCTCTGGAGAGAATCAAAAACCCCCGCCAGAGCGGGGGTTTTTTTCTGCTGGGGTACCTGGACTCGAACCAAGAACAACTGAACCAGAATCAGCCGTGTTGCCAATTACACCATACCCCAAGGGTGTTCGACCGAAGTCGTACCGAGGGTCAAGCTTAGCCCACGCTCGGAGCAGGGCAAAACCGGCGCGGGTGGCGCGCCGAGATCCGGTCGTCGCTCACGGCTCTTCGCGCACGACTGTCCTCACCCGCCGCCTCGTACCCAGGTCTCGATACCGGTCAAGGGGCCGGACCACACTGCGTCGCGTCGCAGCCCCGCGGCCTCGAGCGCGGCGACGTCGTCGGCCCGGTCGGCGTCGGTGAGCGCCAGGCTGTACACGAAGAACACTCGGTCCAGTCGGGACATCGTCGGCACCGCGGCGCTCGGCTCGGAGCGTTCGTCGAAGAGCGCAGGGCGCTCCCTGCCCGGAACGAGCAGCGTCACATCGACGAGCCCGGCGACGGCCTCTGGATGCACGAGCGCGATGAGACTCGGCCACGTGCGGTAGTCGATGGGCGTCGAATACAGGATGCCCTCGCCCGGGGCGGCGGTCCGCTGGAGCTCCTCGGCGACGACCGGCCAGTCGGCGTTCTTCGCCGTGAGCTCCCGGTTCGCCGCGAAGGCGCCGGCTCCGGACACCACCACGGCGAGGGCGACGGCCACGGCTGTCACTCCCCCGAACGCACGACGCACGAGCGCGGCCAGCAGCACGCAGAACGCGGGCGCACTCAGCACGAGCGCGCGGGGCTGGTAGATCGACGGTCCGAGAACGGACACCACGATGATCGCGAGCGTCGGGACGACGAGCCACGGAAGGACGACCGGCCATGGAGATACGCCCGAGCTCGGCAGCGGCTGGACGGCCTCGGCATGTGCGAGACCGCGTCGCCGGAGCAGCATCGTCGCCGCAGCGACGGCGAGGGCAGCCCACGCGAGCGTGCTCTGCCCTCCCTCCCGGTGGAAGAACTCCCCCACCGACACGCGTTCGATCAAGCGGCCGTCGACGGGGAACACTCCCCCGAGCTGACCCCGCTGCGCGACGGAGGCGAGCGCGACGGGAGCGCTCAGGGCGAGAGCAATCGCCATCGCCGCCAGCAGCGCCATCCCGCGCCGGCGCGGGCGCAGCAAGGCGACCGTGATCGCATGGGCGACGACCACCAGCGATACGTAGAGGAAGACGTAGACGCCGAGCAGCGCGACCAGGGCGTAGGCGACGATCAGCGGAGCGGACGGACGCCTCGCACGCACCGCGCGGACGAGGAGCAGCGTCAACAGGGTCGACAGCGCAGTCGCCAGCGCGAATGATCGCGCCTCGGTCGCCATCCACGCCGTCCGGCCGAGCCCCGCGAACACCAGCGCAGCCGCGGCGGCGGACCAGGGGGTTCCGAACTCCCGCGCCAGCAGATAGACGAGCACCGCCGCCGCACCGACGGCGACGGTCGAGGGGAAGCGGAGCGCGAAGGCGTCCGCGCCGAACGACGCGGCGACCGGATGCATGAGCGCGTAGAACATGCCGTGGACGGCATCGACCTCGCCGACCATGTCCCACAGACCCGCGAACGTCCGGGACGCGCCGGAGTAGGTCGCGGCTTCGTCGTACCACAGCGAGGGGGTCGCGATCCCCTGAGCCTGGACGGCGACGAGGAGGGCGGCGGCGAGGCCGACGAGGATCGCCTCGCGCCACCGACCTCGGGCGGGCGTCCTCGTCGCGCCGCCGGTCACGATCGGTCGGCCGCGCCCGGCGCGGCGTCCTCGCTCTCGGCTCGCTCGACGCCGTCGGCTCCGCGGCCCAGGCGGCTCCGGAGCGCACCGACCACCTGTTGCTCCCACAGGCGAGCCGAGAGCAACGCGCCGCCGAACAGGGGGACGTCATGCGTGACGCCGCGGTACTGGACGACCGCCGCCTCGACTCCCGCGGCCCGCAGCGCCGCGCCGTACGCGTCACCCTGCGGGCGGAGAGGGTCGTATTCCGCCGTGAGAATGAGCGCGGGCGGCAGGTCGGAGTGGGAGGACGCGCGCAACGGCGACGCGAGGCTGTCGCGGGCCTGAGCGCTGCTGCGGAGGTAGGTGCGGGCGATCGATCTCAGCTCGCGCACAACGAAGATGCTCGGGATGCCCAGGGCCCACGTCGCCCGCACATCGATGTGCGCACCCGTCAGGTCGACCACCGGCACTTCGAGCACCTGGAACACCAGCGGGTGTCGAGCACCGTCCCGGTTGGCGAGGCACACCGCCGCAGCGATGCACGCTCCCGACGAGACTCCGCTCACAGCGATCCGACTGCGATCGACGCCCAGCGAGTCGGCGGTGTCGAACAGCCAATCGATCGCCGCGATCCCCTGTTCGACCTGCGTCGGATAGCGGTGCTCGGGCGCCAGCGCGTAATCGACGGCGACCACGACGGCGCCCAGGGCGACGGCACGCCGACGGCAGGCGGCATCCGTCGACGGATAGTCGATGCCGCCGATCCGGAACGCGCCGCCGAAGAAGGTCACCACCGCCGCGAGCGGGGTGTCGCTCGACGCGACCGGCCGATACACACGTACGCGCACGTCGGGATGGCCGGGCACGGGCACCTGGTACTCCGCCGTCGGCAGCGCCGGTCCGGGCACGCCGACCGCGGCGAGCTCGCTGCGGTCCCAGGCGAGCGCCGCCCTGCGGTGACGCGCTCGCGCCGAGGGCACGGCGCCTCCCCCGTCGGCCCGCGGTCCGGCCGCCGCGGGGCTCGCCGGGCTCGCCGTCCGCTCGGCGCCTCTCAGGCGCGTGACGCGGGACCACGCCTCCACGACACGCGCACGGACCCGACGCCGAGACTGGTCGAACAGGTACCGCCGGTGGACCCGCAGGCGCTCCGCGAAGAACGGGTCCAGCGGCATCAGACCCGCCGGTCGACGAGGGCGCCGAGCCGGCGGATCGACTCCTGCTTGCCCAGGAGCTCCATCGATTCGAACAGCGGCGGCGACACCCGGCGACCGCTCAGCGCGACGCGCAGCGGGCCGTAGGCGACGCGCGGCTTGAGGCCGAGCCCCTCGATCAGCGCGACCGAGAGGGCATCCTGCACGGCGGCGGCGGTGAAGCCCTGCTCGGGGACGAGCTCGAGAGCGCCCACGGACGCGACGAGGACCTCCCCGGCGTTCGCCGGGAGACCTGCCAGGGCGTCGTCGTCGTAGACGACCTCGTCGCGGAACAGGAAGCCGAGCAGGCCCGGGGCGTCGCCGAGCAGCTGCATCCGCTCCTGGACAAGGGGCGCGGCGGCAGCCAGCATGGCCTGCTGCTCGGCGGTCGGCGGCTCCGACACGAGCCCCGCCGCGGCGAGGTACGGGACGAGCCGGCCCGCGAAGTCCGCCGGTTCGAGCATGCGGATGTGGTCGCCGTTGATCGACTCGGCCTTCTTCTGGTCGAAGCGGGCCGGGTTCGGATTGACGTCGGCGATGTCGAACGCGGCGACGAGCTCGTCACGCGAGAAGACGTCGCGGTCGGCCGCGATCGACCAGCCCAGCAGCGACAGGTAGTTCAGCAGACCCTCGTGGATGAAGCCGCGGTCGCGCAGCAGGAACAGGTCCGCCTGCGGGTCGCGCTTGGAGAGCTTCTTCGTGCCGGTCTCGCCGAGGACGAGCGGCATGTGTCCGAACCGGGGCACGAATCCGGTGACGCCCGCGTCGCACAGCGCCGCGTAGAGCGCGAGCTGCCGGGCGGTCGAGGGCATGAGGTCCTCGCCGCGGATGACGTGGGTGATCCCCATGAGGGCGTCGTCGACCGGGTTGGTGAACGTATAGAGCGCCTGACCTCCGGCACGCACCACGACGAAGTCGGGGAAGGATCCCGCGGGGAAGGTCACCTCGCCGCGGATGAGGTCCACATACGTGAGGTCGTGCTCGGGCACGCGCAGGCGCCACGCGGGCTCGCGTCCCTCGGCGCGGAACGCGGCCTTCTGTTCGTCGGTGAGGTCGCGGTCGAAGTTGTCGTAGCCGAGCTGCTTCGCCCTGCCGGATGCCTCGTTGCGGGCGTCGATCTCCTCGGCGGTGGAGTACGACTCGTAGACGGCGCCGGAGGCGATGAGCGTCTCGAGCACCCCGGAGTAGATGTCGCGCCGCTGCGACTGGCGGTACGGGGCGTGGGGTCCGCCCTTCTCGACACCCTCGTCCCAGTCGATCTCGAGCCAGGTGAGCGCGTCGACGAGCTGACGGTAGCTCTCCTCGCTGTCACGCGCCGCATCGGTGTCCTCGACGCGGAAGATCAGCTTGCCGCCGGTGTGCCGGGCGTAGGCCCAGTTGTACAGCGCCGTGCGGACCATGCCGACGTGCGGCAGGCCGGTCGGCGAGGGGCAGAACCGCACGCGGACGTCGGCTCCGGAGGCGGTGGTGGTTCGGGGATCGATCGCTGCAGACATCCCGTCCAGTCTAGTTCGCGGAGAGCGGCCGCCCCGGGGAGGGCGGCGCCGCGGAACCGAGCACCTGCGCGATCGTCGCGAGCGCTGCCCGTAGGGACGGGACGCGCTCGGCGTCGCGCGCCGTGACCACGTGCAGGCTCCGCGCCTCCGCGGCGGGGAGGGGCGTCGCGACGATCCCGGGGAGCGTGGGGAACGAGTCGATCGCCATGCGGGGCAGGGTGGCGACACCGATGCCCTGAGCGACGAGGCCCTCGACGGCGACGGCATTGTCGGTCTCGAAGCCGATGCGCGGCTCGAACCCCGCGCGCCCGCACAGTTCCAGCAGATGCCCGCGGCACCGGGGGCATCCCGCGATCCAGGTCTCGTCCGCGAGCGCGGCGATGTCGACCGGTGCACGTCGGTCGGCGAGCGCCGCGTGCCCGACCGGCAGGACCAGCATCAGTTCGTCGCTTCCGGCGCTGCGCACCGACAATCCCCGCGCACTCGATCCGTGCGGATCGCTGCGGTCGCCCGGATAGCTGAAGGTGAGCGCGATATCGGCGCGGTCCTCGCGGATCGCCTCGACGGCCTCGGGCGGTTCCGCCTCCACGTAGGTGAGGGTGAGTCCGGGGTGCGACGCCGCGAGCGCCGCGATCACGCGCGGAACGACGACGGGCGAGGTCGAGGGGAAGGCGACGAGGCGCACGACGCCGGTGCGCAGGCCCTGCAGCTGTGCCAGTTCCTCGCCGGCGGCCTCGAACGCGAGCATGACCGCCCCCGCGTGGCGTGCGAGGACGCGGCCCGCCTCCGTCAGCCGCACGCCGCGACCCACCCGCTCCACGACGGCGACGCCCAGACGGGTCTCGAGCCGGCGCAGGTGCTGACTGATCGCGGGTTGGCTGTAGCCGAGGGCCGCGGCCGCACCGGTGATCGAGCCGGTGTCGCCGATCGCGCGCACGATGCGCAGGCTCTGCACGTCGAGGTCGGCGGAGGGATCGAGCACGGACACATCATCCCACGGCATGCGTTTCATGCAACACCTGCCATAGACGCATGTGTTGCCGGTCGACAGGCTGGGGACATGCCCACCGCCCTCGCCACAGACGTCCTCGCCCCGCTGCGCGCCCAGTTCGACGGGAGCACCGGCTACCTCGCCGCGTGCACCGCGGGTCTGCCGACCTCCGGCACGCGTACCGCGGTGACGGCAGACCTCGCCGGTGCACCCGACGTCACGGCGTACAGCGCGGCGGTGGAGGCGTCACGGGCCGACTTCGCCCGCCTCGTCGGGGTCGGCGTGGATCGGGTGGCGATCGGGGCGCAGACCTCGGTGCAGGTCGCCGTCCTCGCCGCCGCCCTTCCGGACGGCGCGGAGGTGGTGGTGCCCGAGGACGAGTTCTCCTCCCTCGTCCTCCCCTTCGTGCACGCGGGCCGCGGCATCCGCGTCCGCACGACGCCGCTCTCGGGCCTCGCGGCGGCGATCTCCGCCGACACCGCCGTGGTCGCCTTCTCGCTCGTCCAGTCGGCGTCGGGCGAGGTCGCGGATCTGAACGCCATCTGCGCCGCGGCGGCCCGCGTGGGTGCCCGCACCGTGTGCGACGCGACTCAGGCGGTCGGGTGGATGCCCGTCGACGCGACGCGGGTCGACGCGCTCCTCTGCCACGCGTACAAGTGGCTGTGCTGCCCGCGCGGAGTGGCGTTCCTGGTGCTCGCCGAGGACTACGCGACCACCCTTCGCCCGGTGCAGGCGGGATGGTACGCCGGCGACGACCCGTGGGACGCCTGCTACGGCGGCGACGCCGAGCTCGCGTCCTGCGCACGCCGGTTCGACGTCTCCCCCGCGTGGCAGGCGTTCGTCGGCGCCGCACCGGCGCTGCGGGCGTTCGCCGACACCGACATGGCGGCGGTACAGGCGCACACGACGGGTCTCGCGGCCGCGTTCCGCGCACGCCTCGGGCTCGCCGAGCCCGCGCTGCCGAGCGCGATCGTCACCTGGCCGGACGCGACGGGGTGCGACCTCGCGCGTCTGACCGCGGCGGGGATCACGGCGTCGGGACGCAACGGACGCGCGCGCGTCGCCTTCCACGTCTTCAACGACGGCGTGGACGTCGACCTCGCGGCGCGCGCCCTGGGTCGCTGAGCGACTCGCGCCGACCCGTCAGATCGCGAAGCCGAGCGCGCGCATCATGTCGCGCCCGTCGTCGGTGATGCGCTCCGGACCCCACGGCGGCATCCACACCCAGTTGATGCGGAAGCGCTCCACGACGTCGTCGAGGGCCTGGGCCGTCTGCTCTTCGAGGACGTCCGTCAGCGGGCAGCCGGCGGAGGTCAACGTCATGTGGATGACGAGGGCGTCGTTCTCCTCGTCCCACGACAGGTCGTAGATGAGTCCGAGATCGACGACGTTGATCCCGAGCTCGGGGTCCATGACGTCCTTGAGCGCCTCGGTGACCTCGTCGTACTTCTCCGGGCTGAGCGTGGCGGTCATCCCTCGATCCTAGGCTTCGATGGGTGCAGCGGGGTCGAGGAAGCGGTCGTAGCCCTCGTTCTCGAGGCGCTCGGCGAGCTCGGGCCCACCCTCCTCGACGATCCGGCCGGCGACCATCACGTGCACGAACTGCGGCGTGATGTAGCGGAGGATGCGCGTGTAGTGCGTGATGAGCAGCACGCCGAGGTCGGTGGCCTCCTTCGCACGATTGACGCCCTCGGACACGATCTTCAGCGCGTCCACGTCGAGTCCCGAGTCGGTCTCGTCGAGCACGGCGATCGCCGGCTTGAGGAGCTCCAGCTGGAGGATCTCGTGCCGCTTCTTCTCGCCGCCGGAGAAGCCCTCGTTGACGTTGCGCTGCGCGAACTTCGGGTCCATGCGCAGGTTCTTCATCGACTCCTTGACGTCCTTCGTCCACGAGCGGATCGCCGGCGCCTCGCCGTCGATCGCGGTCTTCGCGGTGCGCAGGAAGTTGGTGACGGTCACGCCCGGGATCTCCACCGGGTACTGCATCGCGAGGAACAGCCCCGCGCGCGCCCGCTCGTCGACCGACATCTCCAGGACGTCGTCACCGTCGAGCGTGATGGTGCCCGAGGTGACGGTGTACTTGGGGTGCCCGGCGATCGTGTAGGCGAGCGTGGACTTGCCCGAGCCGTTGGGGCCCATGATCGCGTGGGTCTCCCCCGTGCGGACGGTCAGGTCCACGCCGTTGAGGATCGGGGTCTGCCCCGCCTCGGTCTCGACGGTCACGTGCAGGTCGCGGATCTCGAGAACAGCCATGTCGTTACCTTCTTCAGTTCACTTCTTTGCGGACGGCCGGGTCGATGAGGACGTCGTCCCCGTCGATGACGACCTCGTAGACGGGCACCGGCTCGTAGGCCGGCAGGTTCAGGGGGCGACCGGTGCGCAGCGAGAACTGCGAGCCGTGCGCCCAGCACTCCAGCGCCTCGCCCTCGACGAACCCGTCGGCCAGCGAGATGTCGCCGTGCGTGCACGTGTCGCCGATGGCGTGGACCTCGCCGTTGCCGTCCATCACGACGGCGATCGGCACGTCGTCGACGACCACGCGCACCGCGGTGTCCTGTTCGAGGTCGCTGAGGTTCAGCACCTTCTGTGCGCTCATTCGGATGCCTCCACGATGCTCTGGGTGAGGGCCAGCTCGGCCTCGATGGCGTCGATCAGCTCATCCTGCAGATCGGCGACACCGATCTTCTGCACGATCTCCGAGAGGAATCCGAGGACGACGAGGCGACGGGCCTCGTCGTCGGCGATTCCGCGGGCCTGCAGGTAGAACAGCTGCTCGTCGTCGAAGCGACCGGTCGCACTGGCATGGCCGGCGCCCAGGATGTCGCCCGTCTCGATCTCGAGGTTCGGGATCGAGTCGGCGCGCGCCCCGTCGGTGAGCACGAGGTTGCGGTTCGCCTCATAGGAGTCCGTCCCGGTGGCATCCGGCCCGATCAGCACGTCGCCGATCCACACGCTGCGCGCGCCCGAGCCCTGCAGGGCTCCCTTGTAGAGGACGTCGCCGACGGTGTGCGGACCCTTATGGTGGAGGTACACCTGGCTCTCGAGGTGCTGCCCCGCGTCGGCGAAGGACAGGCCGTAGAGCTTGCCGTCGGCTCCGGCTCCCGCGAGCTCCACCGAGGGGTTCACGCGCACGACACCGCCGCCGAGGCTGACGACGACGTGCGTCAGCGCGGCGTCGCGATCGACGCGCGCCTGGTGGGATGCCAGGTGCACCGCGTCGTCGTCCCAACGCTGCACCGACACCACGGTGAGCGCCGCGCCCTCGCGCACGATGATCTCGACGTTCTGGAGCTGCTGCGCCGATCCCTCGTGGCGGAGCACGACGGTGCCCCGTGAGTGCGGCTGCGCCTCGATGACGACGTGCGCGTGGGCGACGCCGCCACGACCGGTGAGCCGCACGACGACGGGCTCGTCGAGCTCGATCTCGGCGGGGATCCGGATGAGCGGAGCCTCCGCCTCCTGCGACCACGCGATCGCGCTCGCCCGGTCCTCGGGTCGGAAGACCTCGCCGCGGGGCGCGTCGCCGACGGCGAGCCTCGTCTGCTCGACCCCGGCGGGGGCCGACACCTCGACGCCGATGACGCCGTGGGGTGCGGGCTCGTCGCTCAGGATGTCGGCGATCCGCGCGAGGGGGGTGTGCTTCCAGTTGACCTCACGGCCGGTCGGCACGCCGAAGTCCGCGGGGTCGAACGAAGTGGGCCGCTCCGAGCGGGTCTGCACCGGGACGAAGGCGTCGCCGCGCAGTGCGGCCGCAGGGTCGAGGTGACCCTCCGCCGACCCGGCGGGGGTCTGAGTCGCTGTCGTCATCAGCCGACGGATCCTTCCATGCCCATCTCGATGAGCTTGTTGAGCTCGAGGGCGTACTCCATGGGCAGCTCACGTGCGATCGGCTCGATGAAGCCGCGGACGATCATGGCCATCGCCTCGTCCTCGGGCATGCCCCGGCTCATGAGGTAGAACAGCTGTTCCTCGCTGACCTTCGACACCGTGGCCTCGTGGCCGAGCTGCACGTCGTCGACGCGGATGTCGATCGCGGGATAGGTGTCCGACCGCGAGATCGTGTCGACGAGCAGCGCGTCGCAGCGCACCGTGTTGGCCGAGTGGTGCGCCTCGGGCGCGACCCTGACCTCGCCGCGGTATCCGGCGCGGCCGCCACCCCGGGCGATCGACTTCGAGACGATCGAGGACTGCGTGTAGGGCGCCATGTGGATCATCTTGGCGCCGGCGTCCTGGTGCTGCCCGGGGCCCGCGAAGGCGACGGACAGGGTCTCGCCCTTGGCGTGCTCGCCCATGAGGAAGATCGACGGGTACTTCATCGTGACCTTGGAGCCGATGTTGCCGTCGATCCACTCCATCGTCGCGCCCTCGTGGGCCACGGCCCGCTTGGTGACGAGGTTGTAGACGTTGTTCGACCAGTTCTGGATCGTCGTGTAGCGCACGCGGGCGTTCTTCTTCACGATGATCTCGACGACGGCCGAGTGCAGCGAGTCGGACTTGTAGATCGGGGCCGTGCAGCCCTCGATGTAGTGCACGTACGATCCCTCGTCCGCGATGATGAGCGTCCGCTCGAACTGGCCCATGTTCTCCGTGTTGATGCGGAAGTAGGCCTGCAGCGGGATCTCGACGTGGACGCCCGGCGGCACGTAGACGAACGAGCCGCCCGACCAGACCGCCGTGTTGAGCGCGGCGAACTTGTTGTCCCCGGCCGGGATCACGGTGCCGAAGTACTCCTCGAAGAACTCCGGGTGCTCGCGCAGCGCCGTGTCGGTGTCCATGAAGATGACACCCTGCTTCTCGAGCTCCTCGTTGATCTGGTGGTAGACCACTTCGGACTCGTACTGCGCGGCGACGCCGGCGACGAGGCGGGCGCGCTCGGCCTCGGGGATGCCGAGCTTCTCGTACGTGTTGCGGATGTCCTCGGGGAGGTCCTCCCACGACTGCGCCTGCTTCTCGGTCGAGCGCACGAAGTACTTGATGTTGTCGAAGTCGATCTCCGACAGGTCGGCACCCCAGGTGGGCATGGGCTTGCGCCCGAAGAGCTGGTGACCTTTGAGTCGGGTCTTCAGCATCCACTCCGGCTCGGCCTTCAGTGCGGAGATGTCACGCACGACGGCTTCGGAGAGGCCGCGCTTCGCGCTCGCCCCCGCCGCGTCGGGGTCGTGCCAGCCGAACTCGTAGACTCCGAGTCCGTCCAGCTCCGGTCGGTCGATGAGCACATCCGACATCGCTTGCCTCCTTCGTGCCCGGCGGTGTCATCCGCTCCGGCATTCCCTGGACCTCGTCTGGATCACGATGGAGGGTCGTGGACGGGGGTGGGATGCCGCTTTCAGGGCCGTGTGCGTCATGGATTCGCGCGCAGTTCGCGCGCCTAGACTGTGAGTGGGCCGGGCTCGCCGGGCGAGGCCGGCCCCACCATCCGAGTCTACAGGCAACGCTCCCCCCGGGGGCGGCCGGCGTCCGTCCGGGACGCGTCCCAGGAGGTCCTCTCCCATGTCCGACACCGCCGTGCTCTCGTCTGCGAGCGGCACACCCGCGACAGTCCGGAGCCGAGCGCTGCGTGCCGTCGCATGGGCGAATCTCTTCGGCAACATCGTGATCATCGGCACCGGCGGCGCCGTGCGCCTGACCGGCTCCGGCCTCGGCTGCGACACCTGGCCGCTGTGCACCGAGGGGTCGCTGACCCCGACGCCCGCGCTCGTCAGCGAGGGCGTGCACTCGCTCATCGAGTTCGGCAACCGGATGATGAGCCCCCTCCTCGGACTCCTCGCCCTGGCGCTGCTGATCCTCGTCTGGCGCGAGCGCGCCACGCGCCGTGATGCGTTCGTCCTGGCCTGGATCGTGATGGGCGGCATCGTGGCCCAGGCGTTCGTCGGCGGGATCACCGTCTGGACGGGCCTCAACCCCTTCATCGTGGGATTCCACTACGTCGCGTCTCTGGTGCTGGTCTGCGTGTGCGCCGCCCTCGTCGTGCGCCTCTATGCACCGAGCGGGCCGCGCCTGCGCGCCACGCCGCGGTGGTACGCGATCACGACGCACGTGACGACGCTCGTCCTCGCCGTGACGATCGCCTTCGGCGTGCTCACCACCGGTGCGGGGCCGCACTCCGGAGATGCCGAGGCCGGCCGCAACGGCTTCGACGCGACGATCCTCGAGCACGTGCACGCCTGGCCCGGATACCTCCTCTTCGCGCTGACCATCCTGCTCACCGTCGTCGCCTGGCGTCAGGCGCTGCCGACCAGGCGCTGGATCACGGTGCTCCTCGTCATCGAGCTCGTCCAGATCGCCGTGGGGCTCTACCAGGCGCGAAACGGCGTCCCGCCGCTCGCCGTCGGTGCACACATGATCCTCGCCGCGCTCACCGCCGCCGCCATGACCGTCGTGGTGCTGAGACTCAAGGCCCCCGCGCCCTCGGACGTGGCGTCGCAGCCGGGAGCCGGCCCGGCCCCGCGGGCCGCCGCCTCGAGCGGCGCGTCGGCGTAGCGGTCGGCCACGGCGCCGGGTTCGGCCGAGCGATCCACAGCATCCTCATAGGCGACGCATCAGCCCTACCATGGTGCTTCGCAGATAGTCGAATGGACGTCGCGTGTGCGACGCCACGACCGAAGGAGCCTTCATGTCCACCACCCGCCTCAGCCGCAGCACCCCGTTCTGGGTGCTCGTGGGCGGATCCGTCGTCACGATCGCCGGCGGCGCCTACCTCCTCGTCTCGAAGCTGACGCTCATGGCGTCGACGCTCACCGACGGCACCGCGACCGGCGTCGAGGTCTACGCCGGTCAGATCTGGGCCGTCCTCGGCGCCATCCTCGTCGGCGTGGGTGCGATCGGTCTCGCCCTCGCCCTCACCCTCGGCGCACTGCGCACGATCGTCGCCCCTGCCCCCGCCGTCTGGGAGGAGGAGGTCGTCGAGATCGACGCTCCCGCGTTCGTCGAGGCGCCCGCCTCCGAGGGCGACGTGTCGCTCGCTGCTGCGGAGACCGCACCGGAGACCCGTGCCGCCGCCCGCGCCGCATCGGCCGAGTCGTCCGAGCCCGTCGAGACCTCCGAGCCTGTCGAGGCATCCGAGCCCGTCGAGACGCCCGCGGCCGAGGCGTCGAAGCCCGTCATCGCCTTCGGCGACGAGGCCACCGCGTCCGAGTCCTCGACCGGGGCTTCCGACCCCGACGCGACGGGGACGACCACGCGCTGACGCACCCCCGGGCCTGAGACCCTCACGAGCGGAGATCTGCACACCTGCGGATGCCTCACCGGCATCCGACCGCAGGAGTGCAGGTCTCCGCTTCTGCGTGCGGGGGTCAGGGCGCACGATGGAGCCCCTGAGCCACCGCGCGCATGATCGCGTCCTGCACCTGAGGCCAGTCCGAGACGACCTGCGCATACGTGAACCGCAGGACGTGGTAGCCGAGCAGCATCAACCGCGCATCGTGCCGCAGGTCCTCCGAACGCTGTGCGTCGACGTGATGGCCGCCGTCGAGCTGCACCACGAGCCGCTCGCCGATGAGGACATCCACGCGGTGACCGTCGATCCAGATCTGGGTCAGGATGCGCACACGCAACCAGCGCAGGCGCACTCGGAACAGCGTCTCCAGCCCGGAGTCGGAGTAGTCCTGCGCCGCGACGAGCACAGAACGCGCCGCCGGCCCGAGCGGCAGGCGCTCGAGCGCCGCTCGGTCGGCCCTCCCCTGCCGCAGCGCGGACTCCCAGACGACGACAGCGTCCTCGAAAGGCTGACACGAGGCCACCGCGGCCAGGACGTTCTCGATCGGATCGACCAGAGCGCCCGGAGGCCGCGGCACGAGCGGTCTCGACCAGTGCACCGTCGCCGCGGTCGGTGCGACCCCGCCTCGATGGGGTTCGGCCGCGACGTGGCGGCGGTCTTCACGCAGCACCCACAGGCCGTCGCGCCGCGCCTGGGTGATGCAGCTCAACACGACGCCGTGGCGCGCGGCCGCGACGAGTTCGGGATCCGCGGTCGGCACCGCGACCCACCCGCGCCGCACGCGCCGAAGCTCACCCCGGTCGACCGCCGCGGCGATCCGTGATCGCGAGAATCCCGCCTCGATGAGCGACGGGGTGCGCGCGACACCGCCGAGCGCGCTCACCCCTCGCACGACGTCGGAGGTCGAGCGGGGCACCTCCCTGTGGCGTGGCATGTCGCCATCCTCGCCGCCCACCCGCACACCCGTGGCGTCGTGGACCTCGACCGTGGACAAGTCGGCGAAGCCCGCGCCTGGGGAGTGCTCGACGCGGGCCCGCAGCCCGCGTACGCAGCCACGGAGAATCACACTCCTGCGGATCCTCCGGCCTCAGGTCTCCGCAGATGTGCAGATCCCCGCAGATGCGCGCCCGGCGCGCCGCCGCAGCCACCCACCCGAGGCGGGCGCGGATTCAGAAGGGAAGCAGGGGGTCGACCGCGATCGCGACGAACAGGAGCGTCAGATAGGTGATCGAGGCGTGGAACACGCGCATCGGGCGGATCTGCTCGCCGCGCACCGCACGGTTGTACAGCACGTGGGACTCCACGATGAACCATCCGCCGAAGACGACGGCCGACACGGTGTACACGAGCCCCATGTGGGCGACCGGGATGAGCAGCAGCGACGAGGCCACCGTCGCCCAGGCGTAGAGGATGACCTGCAGCCCCACCTGCAGGCCGTCGCGGGTCGCGCCGAGCATCGGGACGTCGGCCTCCTGGTAGTCGCCCTTGTACTTCATCGAGAGCGGCCAGTAGTGCGGCGGGGTCCAGAGGAAGACGAGGAGGAACAGGATGAACGGCGTCCAGGTGAGGGATCCGGTCACCGCGGACCAGCCGATGAGCACCGGGAAGCAGCCCGCGATGCCGCCCCACACGATGTTCTGCTCGGTGCGGCGCTTGAGGAGCATCGTGTAGACGACGACGTAGAAGAAGATGGCGGCGACGCTGAGCGCGGCCGCGAGCCAGTTCGTGGTCACGAACAGCCAGACCGTGGATGCCACCGCGAGCGTCCACGCGAAGATGAGAGCCGCGCGCGGCGACACCTCCCCCGTCACGATCGGGCGGTTCTCCGTGCGATGCATGTGCGCATCGATGTCGCGGTCGAGGTACATGTTGAACGTGGCGGCCGAGCCGGCGCTCATCGCCCCTCCGACGACGGTCGCGAGCACGAGCCACAGGTTCGGGACGCCGCCCTGCGCGAGGATCATGACGGGAACGGTCGTGACGAGGAGGAGCTCGAGCACGCGAGGCTTCGTCAGCGCGACGTACGCCCGGATGGTGCGACCGAGGGGGCGACGCCCGGCGTCGACAGCTCCGGAGACGCTCGACTGCACCATTCCGCGGATCCCCTCTTTCGGCCTCCCCCAGTGTAGGCCACGGCATCCGGCACCTCGGCGCGCCGGAGTCACCGCCGCTTCGGGCACTCCCGGTCGATTTGCAGTTGTTGACCACAAATTGTGTCGATCCGCGTCTCACATGGCCTGCAGGGCATGCCACTTCGCTAAGCTGGCAGGGCAGGCGGCCCGAACGCCGGTGAGCCCGACCCGTCGTCGCGCCCCGGCCTGGATCTCGGTCGCAACACCTCTCCGTATGAAAGGGCACCACGTGTCGGAACTGGTTTGGGACGAGATCGATCGCCGCGCGGTGGACACCGCGCGCGTGCTGGCGGCGGACGCCGTGGAGAAGGTGGGCAACGGCCACCCCGGCACGGCGATGAGTCTGGCACCCGCCGCGTACCTGCTCTACCAGCGCGTGCTGCGCCACGACCCGTCTGACACGCACTGGCTCGGCCGCGACCGCTTCATCCTCTCGGCGGGTCACTCCTCGCTCACGCAGTACGTGCAGCTCTACCTCGGCGGGTTCGGCCTGGAGCTGTCGGACCTCGAGGCGCTGCGCACGTGGGGGTCGCTGACCCCGGGCCACCCCGAGTACGGACACACCAAGGGTGTCGAGATCACGACCGGACCCCTGGGCCAGGGGCTCGCCTCGGCGGTGGGCTTCGCGTACGCGGCGCGCTACGAGCGGGGCCTGTTCGACCCCGAGGCACCCGCGGGCGAGAGCCCGTTCGACCACTACGTGTACGTCGTCGCGGGCGACGGCGACCTGCAGGAGGGCGTCACCTCCGAGGCGTCGAGCCTGGCGGGTCACCAGGAGCTCGGCAACCTGATCGCGATCTACGACTCGAACCAGATCTCGATCGAGGACGACACGAACGTCGCCTTCACCGAGGACGTCGCGAAGCGCTACGAGGCCTACGGCTGGCAGGTGCAGGTCGTCGACTGGAAGAAGACCGGCGAGTACGTCGAGGACGCCGCTGAGCTGTACGCGGCGATCGAGGCGGCGAAGGGCGAGACCGCCAAGCCGTCCCTCATCATCCTGAAGACGATCATCGGATGGCCGAGCCCCGGCAAGCAGAACACCGGCAAGATCCACGGATCGGCCCTCGGCGCCGACGAGCTCGCCGCCACCAAGAAGGTCCTCGGCTTCGATCCCGAGAAGTCCTTCGTCGTCGCCGACGACGTCATCGCCCACACCCGCGCCCTGAAGGACCGCGCCGCCGAGGCCCGCGCGGCCTGGCAGAAGGACTTCGACGCGTGGGCCTCGGCGAACCCCGAGCGCAAGGCCCTCCTCGATCGCCTCGAGGCCGGCGAGCTGCCCGCGGACCTCTCCGCCCCGTCGTTCACGGCGGGCAAGGACGTCTCCACCCGCGCCGCGTCCGGCCAGGTCATCAACGCCCTCGCCGCCCAGCTCCTCGAGCTGTGGGGCGGTTCGGCCGACCTCGCCGAGTCGAACCTGACCACGATCAAGGATGCCAAGAGCTTCATCCCGGCCGAGTGGTCGACCCACGAGTGGTCGGGCGACCCCTACGGCCGCGTGCTGCACTTCGGCATCCGCGAGCACGCGATGGGCGCCATCGTCAACGGCATCAAGCTGCACGGCCCGACGCGCCCCTTCGGCGGCACGTTCCTGATCTTCAGCGACTACATGCGCCCGCCGGTGCGTCTGGCCGCCCTGATGGACATCCCGTCGGTGTTCGTCTGGACGCACGACTCCGTCGCCCTCGGCGAGGACGGACCCACCCACCAGCCGATCGAGCAGCTGTCCACGCTGCGCCTGATCCCGAACTTCACCGTGGTGCGCCCCGCCGACGCGAACGAGACCTCCGCCGCCTGGCTCGAGATCGTGCGCCGGACCTCGGGATCGCCGGTCGGCATCGCCCTCACCCGCCAGAACGTCCCGACGTTCCCCCGCGGCGAGCAGGGCTTCGCGACCACCGACGGCGTCGCGAAGGGCGCGTACGTCCTCGTCGATGCGGAGGGCACCCCCGACGTCATCCTCGTCGCGACCGGCTCCGAGGTCCAGCTCGCCGTGCAGGCGCGCGAGACCCTGGCCGCCGAGGGCATCCAGGCCCGCGTCGTCTCGGCCCCCTCGCTGGAGTGGTTCGCCGAGCAGGACGAGGAGTACCGCGAGTCGGTGCTCCCCGCCGCGATCACGGCGCGCGTGTCGGTCGAGGCCGGGTCGACGCCGCTGTGGCGCGGCATCGTCGGCGACCGTGGCCGCAGCGTCGGCATCGACCACTTCGGCGCATCCGCCGACTACAAGACCCTGTTCGAGAAGTTCGGCGTCACCGCCGACGCGGTCGTCGAGGCGGCCCGCGCAACTGTCAAGGAGAACGCATGAGCACCCCCACGCAGCAGCTGTCCGAGGCCGGCGTCAGCATCTGGCTCGACGACCTGTCCCGCTCGCGCATCGACTCCGGCAACCTCGCCGAGCTGATCGAGACGCGCAACGTCACGGGCGTGACGACGAACCCGTCGATCTTCCAGGCCGCCATCGGCAACCAGAACGACGACTCGTACGACGCCCCGCTCGCCGCCCTCGCCGCCTCCGGCGCCGATGTCGACACGGCGATCTTCGAGCTCACGACGACCGACGTGCGGGATGCCGCGGACATCTTCCGCCCCGTCTACGACGCCACCGGCGGCCTCGACGGTCGCGTGTCGATCGAAGTCTCCCCCGACCTCGCGCACGACACCGACGGCACCAGCGCCGAGGCGAAGAAGCTCTGGGAGAAGGTCGGCCGCGACAACGCGCTGATCAAGATCCCCGCGACCAAGGCGGGTCTGCCCGCGATCACCGCGACCCTCGCCGAGGGCATCTCCGTCAACGTCACGCTCATCTTCTCCCTCGAGCGCTACAGCGAGGTCATCGATGCGTACCTCGCCGGCCTCGAGCAGGCGAAGGCGAACGGCCACGACCTCGCCGGGATCCACTCCGTGGCGTCGTTCTTCGTCTCGCGCGTGGACACCGAGGTCGACAAGCGGCTCTCGGCGTTCGAGAGCGAGGATGCCGAGGCCCTGAAGTCCAAGGCCGGCGTCGCGAACGCGCGCCTCGCCTACGAGCTCTTCGAGAAGCGCTTCGCCGAGCAGCGCGCACAGGAGCTCATCGCCGCCGGCGGCAACGTGCAGCGCCCGCTGTGGGCCTCCACCGGCGTCAAGGACCCGGCGCTCCCCGACACGCTCTACGTCACCGAGCTCGTCGCCGCCGGCACGGTCAACACCATGCCGGAGAAGACCCTCGAGGCGACCTTCGACCACGGCGTCGTCACCGGCGACACCATCACCGACGGCTACGAGGACGCGCGTCTCGTCTTCGCGCAGCTCGCCGAGCTCGGCATCGACATCACCGACGTCACCCAGCTGCTCGAGGACGAAGGCGTCGCGAAGTTCATCGCGTCCTGGCACGACCTGCAGAAGACCGTCGCCGCCGCGCTCGCGGAGGCTCCGGAGACCGCCCGGTGAGCTTCGAGATCCACGTCTCGGGCCACGTCAAGAACGTCGTCGAGTACACCCTTCCGGGCCTCGTCGACGATCTCGTCGCCAGCGGCATCACCGCCGGCGACGCCGACCTGTGGGGTCCCGACGCCGCCGCCGAGGCGGCGCACCGGCTCGGCTGGGTGAACGCGGTCAGCGTCTCGCGCCCGCTCGTGCCCGAGATCCTGGATCTGCGCGCCGCCCTGGTGGCACGCGGCATCACGCGGGTGGTGCTCGCGGGCATGGGCGGCTCGTCGCTCGCCCCCGAGGTCATCGCCGCCACGGCGGGAGTCCCGCTCGTGGTCCTGGACTCGACCGCGCCGGGCCAGGTGCTCGCCGCGATCGACGGTGACGCCGAGCAGGGCGGGCTCGCGCAGACCGTCCTGGTCGTGTCGTCCAAGTCCGGTTCGACCGTCGAGACCGACTCGGCACGGCGGGCGTTCGAGGCCGCGTGGCGCGACCTGGGGATCGACCCCGCGGAGCACATCGTCGTCGTCACCGACCCGGGGTCGCCGCTGGAGGAGTCCGCTCGTGCGGCGGGCTACCGCGTCTTCACGGCGGACCCCGAGGTCGGCGGACGCTACTCAGCCCTCACCGCATTCGGTCTCGTCCCCGCCGGACTCGCCGGCGTCGACATCTCCGAACTGCTCGACGAGGCGGAGGCCACGCTGCTGGAGGTCGCGATCGACGACCCCCGCAACCCGGCCCTCGTGCTCGCCGCCGCGATCGCGGGCTCCGAGCCCGGATCGGCCCGGCGCGACAAGATCGGCCTCGTCACGGACGGCACCCACATCGTCGGACTCCCCGACTGGATCGAGCAGCTCGTCGCCGAGTCGACGGGCAAGAACGGCACCGGCATCCTGCCCGTGGTCCTGCTGCCGGTCTCGCCGGAGGTGGACGAGACCCCCGCCGACCTGCAGATCGTGCGGTTGGTCGACGACGCCGTGCACTTCCAGCTGATCGAGCAGTACCCCGACCAGGTGCTCGTCAGCGGCTCGCTCGGCGCGCAGTTCGTCGTCTGGGAGTATGCGACGGCGATCGCCGGCCGTCTCCTCGGGATCGATCCGTTCGACCAGCCCGATGTGGAATCGGCGAAGGAGTCCGCTCGCGGGCTCCTCGACGCGCGTCCCGCCGTCCCGCCGCCCGCGTTCGTCGAGGGCGATGTGGAGGTCCGGGTCTCCGACCCCGCCCTGGCCGCCTCGGGAGACCTCGCCGGCGTGCTGGATGCCCTGTGGGCGCGACTGGGCCCGACCGGGTACGTCGCCATCCAGGCCTACGTCGACCGTCTCGCCGTCCCGCAGCTGGCCGGACTGCGTGAACTCGTCGCCGCCGACAGCGGCCGCCCCACGACCTTTGGATGGGGACCGCGGTTCCTCCACTCGACGGGCCAGTACCACAAGGGCGGCCCCGCAGAGGGGGTGTTCCTCCAGATCCTCGGGTCGGACGACGTCGACCTGGAGATCCCGGGGCGCCCGTTCACGTTCGGCGCGCTGATCGCCGCCCAGGCGGCCGGAGACGCCGCCGTCCTGGTCGCGCACGGCCGCCCCGTCGTGACCCTCACCCTGACCGACCCGCAGACCGACGTGCTCGCGCTCTTCGACGCGGCACAGTAGGAGCACTCCCCCGATGCCTATCGAGATCTCGCGCGGGCACAATCCCCTGCGCGACCCCGATGACCGCCGTCTGAGCCGGATCGCCGGCCCGAGCGCGCTGGTCATCTTCGGCGTGACCGGAGACCTGTCACGCAAGAAGCTCATGCCCGCCGTGTACGACCTGGCCAACCGCGGCCTGCTGCCCCCGGGCTTCGCGCTCGTCGGCTTCGCGCGACGGGACTGGGCCGACCAGGACTTCGCGAACGTCGTCCACGACGCCGTCCGCCAGTACGCGCGCACCCCGTTCCGCGAGGAGACGTGGAAGCAGCTCCTGCAGGGCATCCGCTTCGTCTCCGGAGAGTTCGGCGACGACGACGCGTTCCGCCGGCTGCGCGAGACGGTCGACGAGCTGGACGCGGAGCGCGGCACGATGGGCAACCACGCGTTCTACCTGTCGATCCCGCCGAAGGACTTCCCTATCGTCGCGAGGCAGCTGAAGCAGTCGGGCCTCGTCGACGACAAGTCGACCAACCCGGACGCCTGGCGTCGCGTCGTCATCGAGAAGCCGTTCGGATCGGACCTGCAGACCGCGCGCGAGCTCAACGCCGCCCTGGAGGTCGCCTTCCCCGCCGACTCGATCTTCCGGATCGACCACTATCTCGGCAAGGAGACCGTCCAGAACATCCTGGCGCTCCGCTTCGCCAACGAACTGTTCGAGCCCATCTGGAACGCGAACTACGTCGACCACGTGCAGATCACGATGGCCGAGGACATCGGAGTCGGCGGTCGCGCGGGCTACTACGACGGGATCGGCGCCGCGCGCGACGTCATCCAGAACCACCTCCTGCAGCTCCTGGCGCTCACCGCGATGGAGGAGCCCATCTCGATGGATGCCACCGACCTGCGCGCCGAGAAGGAGAAGGTCCTCGCGGCGGTGCGCGTGCCCGCGGACCTCGCCACGGCGACCGCACGCGGCCAGTACGGCGGCGGCTGGCAGGGCGGCGAAGAGGTCACCGCCTTCCTCGACGAGGAGGGGATGAACCCCGCGTCCACGACCGAGACCTACGCGGCCGTGAAGCTCGAGATCGCGACGAGGCGCTGGGCCGGCGTGCCGTTCTACCTGCGGACGGGCAAGCGCCTGGGTCGCCGGGTGACGGAGATCGCCGTCGTCTTCAAGCGCGCGCCGCAGCACCTGTTCCAGCGCAACCAGACCCTCGAGATGGGCCAGAACGCGCTCGTCATCCGTGTCCAGCCCGACGAGGGCGTCACGATCCGGTTCGGCTCGAAGGTGCCGGGCGCCGCGAACGAGGTCCGCGACGTGACGATGGACTTCGGCTACGGCCACGCGTTCACCGAGTCGAGCCCCGAGGCGTACGAGCGTCTGATCCTCGACGTGCTGCTCGGCGACCCGCCGCTGTTCCCCCGGCATCAGGAGGTCGAGCTGTCCTGGAAGATCCTCGACCCGGTCGAGGAGTTCTGGGCCGCCGAGGGCGGTCCGCTCGAGCAGTACTCCCCCGGTTCCTGGGGTCCCCCGTCCGCCGATGAGCTCCTGGCCCGTGACGGCCGCGTCTGGAGGCGCCCGTGATCGTCGACCTGCCCGACACGACGGTGTCGAAGATCGCCCGCTCCCTCGTGAGCGTGCGCGAAGAGGGCGGAGCGGTCGCGCTCGGCCGCGTGCTCACCCTCATCATCGTGACGACCCACGGTCTGCACGAAGAGGCCATCGAGGCGGCGAACGACGCCTCGCGCGAGCACCCGATGCGCGTCATCGTGCTCATCAGCCACCCGGAGGGCGACGCACGTCTGGACGCCCAGATCCGCGTGGGCGGCGATGCGGGAGCCAGCGAGGTCGTGGTGCTGCGTGCCCACGGCGGCGCGGCCACGAACCAGGAGAGTCTCGTGACGGGCCTGCTCCTCCCCGACGCGCCGGTGGTCGCGTGGTGGCCCGACTATCCGCCCGCCGAGCCCTCCACGTCGGAGGTGGGCCGCATGGCTCAGCGCCGCATCACGGATGCCTCGACGAAGCCGTTCACGAAGGACCGCCTGTCGCAGCTCGGCGACTCCTACGCCCCCGGCGACACCGACCTCGCCTGGACGCGGCTCACGCATTGGCGCGAGCAGCTGGCCGCGGTGCTCGACCAGCCCCCGTACGAGGAGGTCACCGCCGTCGAGGTGGTCGGCGCGGGCAGTTCGCCCTCGACCGGTCTGCTCGCCGCGTGGCTGCGCCTCCAGCTCGACGTGCCGGTCGTCTGGCGCTATTCGGTGCCCGAGGACTGGTCCCACGGCATCCAGAGCGTGCGTCTCAGCCGGGCGAGCGGGGACATCGTCCTCGAGCGCAGCAACGACATCGACGCCACTCTGACGCAGCCGGGACAGCCGTCGCACGACATCGTCCTGCCGCGCCGGACCCTGCGGGAATGCCTGGCCGAGGAGCTCCGCAGACTCGACCCGGACGTCCTGTATGGTCGAGTGATCACGGAAGGCTGGGAGCTGCTCGGGCCCCCCACCTCTTCCCCGTCCTAGGAGTTCCGATGGCGCAGTTGTGGACCGAGAAGCGGGTGGTGATCAGCTCCGACGCGGCCGCACTCGCGCACGATGTCGCGGAACGGCTGATGGTGCGCCTGATCCGTCGTTCGGCGGGCGGGAAGACCTCGCACCTGGCTCTCACCGGGGGATCGATCGGCACCGAGGTGCTGCGCGCCGCCGGCGCGCACCCGCGGCGCTCCGAGGTCGACTGGTCGAAGGTGCACCTGTGGTGGGGCGACGAGCGCTTCGTCCCCGCGGACGACGACGAGCGCAACGATCTCGCGGCGCGCCGCGCGTTCATCGACCACATCGACATCCCCGCGCAGAACGTGCACGCGATGGCCACGAGCGACGACGCCGGCGACATGGCGGAGGTCGTGTCGGCGTACACGGCGGAGCTCGCCTCCTTCGGCGACGACGAGCAGCCGTGGCCGCCGTTCTACCTGTGCTTCCTGGGTGTGGGGCCCGACGGACACATCGCGTCGCTCTTCCCGGACCGGGGCGAGATCCAGGTCACGGATCGGCCGGTGGTCGCCGTCCACGATGCCCCCAAGCCGCCGGCGGACCGCATCACCCTGACGCGTCCGGTCATCAACTCCGCGCGCTGCGTGTGGCTGGTCGTGTCGGGCACGGACAAGGCATCCGCTCTCGGCCTCGCCCTCGCGGGCGCGAGCTACGAGACCGTCCCCGCCGCGGGGGCCAAGGGGCGGCGACGCACGATGTTCTTCATCGACGAGGACGCGGCGACCAACGTCCCCGTGGAGCTCATCGACCAGGAGTTCTGAGCCGGAGCGGATCGCTCCTCCGCGCCGGTGACCGACGCGGGCCGGCGCGGGTCAGGCCTGGCCGCGGCGCTCGCGCAGCTGCTGGAGCGCGTCGTCGAGGAGGGCGTCCGCCTCTTCCTCGGTGCGACGCTCCTTCACGTAGGCGAGGTGTGTCTTGTACGGCTCGGTCTTGGCCACCGCGGGCGGATTGTCCTTGTCGCGCCCGGCCGGAAGACCCGAGTGCGGGGAGTCGATGACCTCGGGGATCTCCTCCTCGGCGATGCCGGCCGCGAAGTAGCGGACGGTCTCGTTGCCGAGGGCGTCCCAGTACGACACGGCGAGCCGGTCGGCGTGGTGTCCGTGGTCCTGCTCGCCCATCGGGCCCGCGCCGACGCGCGTACCCCGGATCGCGTTTCCTCCGGTTGCCATCAGATCCCCTGGAATTTCGTGATCAGGCCGAGGGCCACGATCGAGACGAACCACACGAGCGCGAGCACGACCGTGAACCTGTTCAGGTTGCGCTCCGCGAGACCCGACGAGCCCATCGCAGAACTCATGCCGCCGCCGAACATGTCGGACAGGCCGCCGCCGCGGCCCTTGTGCAGGAGGATCAGCAGGGTCAGCAGGAGGCTGGTGATGCCCAGCACCACCTGCATGACGAACTCGAGGATGTCCACAGTGGATGAAGCCTTTCGCGGCGCCGTCGACGGGCGCACAAAGGTCGAGTATACCGGTCCGCGGGCCGCGTCCCCCAGGGACGCGGCCCGCGGCCGGAGGCGTCAGACGCCGACGTGCTTCTGGTAGCGGATGATCGCCGCGAACTCGTCGGCGACCAGGCTCGCGCCGCCCACGAGGGCGCCGTCGACGTCGGGCTCGCGCATGAAGCTCGCGATGTTGCCGGACTTGACCGAACCGCCGTAGAGGATGCGCGTGCGCGCGGCCGCGTCGTCCCCGAGGGTGTCGGCGACGACGGCGCGCAGTGCCGCGCAGACCTCCTGAGCCTGCTCGGGAGAGGCGACCTGGCCCGTCCCGATGGCCCAGACCGGCTCGTACGCCACGACGACGTCGGCATCCGCCGGCACGCCCTGGAGCGCCGCCGTCAGCTGTGCGACGGACACGGCCGTGGGACCGGACTGCTCACGCTGCTCGAGGGTCTCCCCCACGCAGATCACCGGCACGAGCCCGTTGCGAAGGGCCGCCTGGACCTTCTCCGCGACGATCGCGTCCGTCTCGTGGTGGTAGTCGCGGCGCTCGGAGTGCCCGATGATCACGTACCGGCAGCCGAGCTTGCTCAGGAAGACGCCCGAGACCTCGCCCGTGTACGCACCCGAGTCCTTCGTCGACAGGTCCTGCGCGCCGAGGGCGAACGGGATCTTGTCGGCGTCGATCAGGGTCTGCACCGTGCGAAGGTCGGTGAACGGCGGGAAGACGGCGACCTCGACGGATCCGTCGTCGTGACCGGCATCCTTCAGCGTCCAGTGCAGCTTCTGCACGAAGGCGACCGCCTGCAGGTGGTCGAGATTCATCTTCCAGTTGCCGGCGATGAGCGGTGTGCGCGCCATCAGCTCTCCCATCCGAGGATCTCCAGACCCGGGAGCTTCTTGCCCTCCAGGAACTCCAGGCTCGCCCCACCGCCGGTGGAGATGTGCCCGAACTGGTCGTCGGCGAAGCCGAGCTGACGCACGGCTGCCGCCGAGTCGCCGCCGCCGACGACCGACAGGCCCTCGACCTCGGTGAGTGCCTGCGCGACGGCCTTCGTGCCGGCGGCGAACGCCGCCATCTCGAACACGCCCATCGGGCCGTTCCAGAACACCGTCTTCGACCCGCGGATCGCGTCGGCGAAGATCTTCGCCGTCTCGGGGCCGATGTCCAGGCCCATGCCGTCGGCGCCGAAGGGGGTGTCCTCCAGGGCGTCCGCCGCAGCGACGACGTGCTCGGCGTCGGCGGCGAAGCCGGAAGCCATGACCGCGTCGACCGGCAGGATGAGCTCGACGCCCCGTTCGGCGGCGTCGGCGATGTACCCCTTCACGGTGTCGATCTGGTCGGCCTCGAGCAGGCTCTTGCCGACCGCGAGGCCCCGGGCCGCGAGGAAGGTGAAGAGCATGCCGCCGCCCACGAGGATCTTGTCCGCCCGCGGCAGCAGGTGCTCGATGACGCCCAGCTTGTCGCTGACCTTCGACCCGCCGAGGACGACCGCGTAGGGACGCTCCGGATTCTCGGTGAGGCGGTCGAGGACGTCGACCTCCTTCTCGATGAGGAAGCCGGCCGCGGAGGGCAGGAGCTCGGCGAGCTCGTACACGGACGCCTGCTTGCGGTGCACGACGCCGAAGCCGTCGGAGACCAGGGCATCGCCGAGGGCGGCGAGCTGCTCGGCGAAGACGCGGCGTTCGCCGGCGTCCTTCGCCGTCTCACCCGGGTTGAACCGCAGGTTCTCGATCACCGCGACATCGCCGTCACCGAGGGCGGCGACCGCCTCTTCGGCGGAGGATCCGACGGTGTCACGGGCGAACGCGACCGGCTTGCCGAGGAGTTCGGACAGTCGCTGGGCGACCGGCTCGAGGCTGTACTTCGCATCGGGGGCGCCGTCGGGGCGACCCAGGTGCGAGCACGCGACGACGCGGGCGCCCTGGTTGATCAGGTGGTTGATCGTGGGAAGAGCCGCCCGGATACGGCCATCGTCCGTGATGACGCCCTCTTTCAGAGGGACGTTGAAGTCAACACGGACGATGACGCGCTTACCGGCCAGCGAACCCAGCGAATCGAGGGTGCGCAGAGCCATCGTGGATCAGCTCAGAGCTTCTCGGCGACGAGCTCGGCGAGGTCGACGAGACGGTTCGAGTAGCCCCACTCGTTGTCGTACCACGCCGACACCTTGACCAGGTTGCCCGAGACGTTGGTCTGACCGGCGTCGAAGATCGACGAGTGCGGGTCGTGGACGATGTCGGTGGACACGATCGGGTCGGTGTTGTACTTCAGGAAGCCGACGAGCTCGCCCTCGGCCGCAGCCTTCTCGTAGGCGGCGTTGATCGTGTCGACGGTCAGGCCCTCGGTCGGGGTGATGATCGTGAGGTCGACGATCGAGCCCGTGGGGATCGGAACGCGGTACGACGAGCCGGACAGCTTGCCGTTGAGCTCGGGGAGCACGAGGCCGATCGCCTTGGCGGCACCGGTCGAGGCCGGAACGATGTTCAGCGCGGCGGCGCGGGCACGGTGCAGGTCGCTGTGCGGGCCGTCCTGGAGGTTCTGGTCGGCCGTGTAGGCGTGAGCGGTCATCATGAAGCCGCGCTCGATGCCGAAGGCGTCGTTGAAGACCTTGGCCAGGGGCGCGAGGCAGTTCGTCGTGCACGAGGCGTTGGAGATCACGTTCATCGTCGCCGAGTCGTAGTCGCCGTCGTTGACACCCATGACGAACGTGCCGTCGACGTCCGTGCCGGGGGCCGAGATGATGACCTTCTTGGCGCCGCCGTCGATGTGCTTCTTGGCGTCGACGGCCTTGGTGAAGCGACCGGTCGACTCGATGACGATGTCGACGCCCAGGTCGCCCCAGGGGAGGTTCGCGGGATCGCGCTCTTCGAAGACCTTGATGGCCTTGCCGTTGACGGTGATCGAGTCTGCGTCGTACGAGACCTCGGCGTCGAGGCGTCCGCCGACAGAGTCGTACTTGAGGAGGTGGGCGAGGGTCTTGTTGTCGGTGAGGTCGTTCACCGCCACGATGTCGAGGTCCGCGCCCTGCTCCAGAGCCGCGCGGAGGAAGTTACGTCCGATACGGCCGAAGCCGTTGATTCCGATCTTGACAGACACGTTGTCTCCCGAATTCTTGTCGCGCCGGAGTCGCCGTGTGGACGCCCCGGGACGCGAACGTGTGAAGAGAAAAGGATGCCGGGTCTCCCCCGTCGCCGGGCGGGACCCGGCATCCTCACCTGGTCACGACACTACTACTTGAGCAGGCCCGCCGTCTTGTCGCGCGCCGTCGAAAAGCGCTCCGCGACGTTGCCCCAGTTCGCGATGTTCCAGACCGCCTTGACGTAGTCGGCCTTCACGTTGAGGTAGTCGAGGTAGAAGGCGTGCTCCCACATGTCGAGCTGGAAGATCGGCACCGTCCCCTGGGCCGTGTTCGACTGCTGGTCGAAGAGCTGCTGGATGATGAGCTGCTCGCCGATCGGGTCCCAGCTGAGCACGGCCCAGCCGGAGCCCTGGATGCCGGTCGCCGCCGCCGTGAAGTGCGCCTGGAACTTGTCGAACCCGCCGAAGAACTCCTCGATCGCGGACTTCAGCTCGCCCTCGGGCTCACCGCCGCCGCCGTCGTTCGCGGGCGCCAGGTTGGTCCAGAAGATGGAGTGGTTGACGTGGCCGCCGAGGTTGAACGCGAGGTCCTTCTCGAGCTTGTTGACGTTGGCCAGGTTGCCGCTCTCACGGGCCTCGGCGAGCTGCTCGAGGGCGGTGTTCGCACCGGTGACGTAGGTCTGGTGGTGCTTGTCGTGGTGCAGCTCCATGATCTTGCCGCTGATGTACGGCTCGAGGGCCGCGTAGTCGTAGGGGAGGTCGGGCAGTGTGTACTTCGCCATCATCTCTTCTTCCTGTCGGCGCCGCGCTGCGCACGCGGCGAGGGGACGACTTTCATCCTATTGAGGTCCAACGTCAGCGGCAGGGGGTTGTTCCCCCGCGTGACGTATGCCGTCGCCCCACGCCTCGTCGAGACCGCGTCCTGCCGTCGAGACCGCGCGCCGCCGTCGAGACCGCCTTGCGCCGTCGAGACCGCCTCCGACGACGGCGGTCTCGACGTGCGTGGCGGGTCTCGACGTGGCGGCGTGCGCGGCATCCATTCCTCCCCGGCCGGTCTCATCCGCGGAGTTCCCACAGATCGGGGCGGAGGGCGACCGTCGCGGGGCGATTCGCGATGGGGTGGCTGCATGTCCGCATCCGTATCCACGAGTCGGCTCTCACCGTCGCCCGTGCCCCTGATCCACGCGGCGGAGTCGTCGAACACGGCCCGCGCGGCGCGGGCGGGCGACCTCGTGCGGATCGGGCGCGGGACGTACGCCCCCGCCGAATCCTGGTCGTCGCTGACACCGTGGGCCCGCTACCTCGCCCGCGTGCACGGCGTGGCGCGCATGTATCCCGACGCGGTCTTCGTCGGCGAGTCGGGGTGCGCCCTCCGGGGGCTTCCGGTGTTCGGGGAGCCTCCCGACGTGCACATCCTCCTCCCGAGCCCGACGAAGTCCCGGCGCATGGCGGGCATCCGGGTGCACGCCAGCGAGCGGATGCCACGGGCCGAGAACCTGGACGGCATCCTCGTCGCGAGCGCGGAGGAGGTCGCCGTCGAGATCGCGCGCACGCGGCATCCCGCCGTGGGCCTGGCCGTCGCCGACGCGGTGCTGCGGAGCGACGCGCAGTCGTCGGGCGAACACCTCGAACGGCTGAGCGCCGAGCTCCCGAGCTCGCGGGGCGTCCGAGCCGCGCGATGGGTCTTCTCACGCGCGAGCGGCATCCGCGAGACTCCGCTGGAAAGCGTCAGCTCTGCAGCGATCGAGTGGCTCGGCTTTCCCGAGCCTGAGCTGCAGGTGTGGTTCCGGGGCGCATCCGCGCACGACGATGCGCGCGTGGACTTCTGGTGGCGAAGACTCCGCCTCGCGGGCGAGAGCGACGGCGAGGTGAAGTACAGCGGCCTGCTCGGCGATGCGCGGCGAGCGCTGGCCTATCGGAACGCTCGCGACGCGATGCTCCACGCCCGAGGCGTGCGTGCGACGGCACACTGGTCGTGGCGAGATGTCGCCGCACCGGCGCAGCTGCGCGCACTGCTGACGGCGGTCGTACTCCCGATCGTCCATCCGGAACGCGGAGCTCCCCTCGCCAGCCTCGCCACCGCGTTGGGCGGCAGCGCGTCCGCCGGGGCGATCCCGTCCGCGCGCTGAGCCACCCTCGCCCCCGCCCCGGCGCACCAATCTGGCGCACCGCCCCGCCCCCGGCCCGCCGGTCGAGACCCACCGCGCCCCCCGTCGAGACCCACGACCCCGGTCGAGAGCCACCCCGCACGCCGAGACCCGCCGCACACGTCGAGACCCACGCCGCGGCCCACGGTCTCGACGCCCACACGCGGTCTCACCGGCCTCCACGCCCGAAGGCCCACTCCGCACGTCGAGACCCACTCCGCACGTCGAGACCCACGCCGCCACCCGCGGTCTCGACGCCCACACGCGGTCTCGCCGGCCTCCGCACCCGACAGCCCGTCCACGCATCGAGACCCACCCCACCCGTCGAGACCCACCCCACGCGTCGAGACCCACGCCACCACCCGCGGTTTCGACGCCCACACGCGGTCTCGCCGGCCTCCGCACCCGACACCCCGCCCACGCGTCGAGACCCGCCGCACACGTCGAGACCCACCCCACGCGTCGAGACCCACCCCGCACGTCGAAACCCACGCCCCGGGTCGAGACCCACCCCACCAACCGCGGTCTCGACGCCCACACGCGGTCTCGCCGACCTCCGCACCCGACACCAGCCCCACGCGTCGAGGCCCGCCGCGCGGGTCGAGACCCACGGGGAGGGCGAGGCGAGAGATCAGTCCTCGAAGCCCTCGGGGACGGCGGATTCGGTACCGGGGATGCCCTCGGCGCCGGCCTTCTTGTCGGCCATGGCCAGCAGGCGGCGGATGCGGCCGGCGACGGCATCCTTCGTCAGGGGCGGATCGGCGTGGTGACCGAGCTCATCGAGGCTCGCATCGCGATGCGCGAGCCGCAGGTGGCCGGCCTCGCGCAGGTGATCCGGAACCTCGTCACCCAGGATTTCGAGCGCGCGCTCCACGCGTGCGCACGCGGCGACGGCGGCCTGCGCCGAGCGGCGGAGGTTGGCGTCGTCGAAGTTCACCAGACGGTTCACCCCGGCTCGCACCTCGCGGCGCTGACGCATCTCCTCCCACGCGTGCGCGGTGCGCACCGCACCCATCTCGGCGAGGGCGACGCGGATCGCCTCACCCTCCCGTACGACGACCCGGGGCACACCACGCACCTCGCGGGCCTTCGCGGCGATCCCGAGGCGGTGCGCCGCACCGACGAGAGCCATCGCGGCCTCACCCGACGGGCAGGCGATCTCGAGCGCCGCGGAGCGGCCGGGCTCCGACAGGGAACCGGCGGCCAGGAACGCGCCCCGCCACACGGCGGCGAGGTCGGGCCGGGCGCCCGTGGTGAGCTTGTTCGGCAGACCGCGCACGGGACGCCGGCGCTGGTCGAGCAGTCCGGTCTGGCGCGCCAGGGTCTCCCCGCCGTCGATGACGCGGACGGCGAACGACCCGCCCGTCCGCCCCCCGGATGCCTGCACACGGTGCAGCTCCGGACGCACCCCGTAGAGCTCCATGATGTCGCGCGCCACCCGGCGCGCCAGCGGGTCCGAATCGAGCTCGGCCTCGACCGCCACGCGCCCGGCGATCGAGTGGAGGCCGCCGGAGAAGCGGAGGACGGCGGTCAATTCGGCCACCCGTGCCGTGGGACGAGGATCGCGTACCGCGACCAGCTCGGACTTCACGTCAGCGGTAGGCGACACAGCGATCCTTCGGAGTGGAGAGCGGGGGGAAGGTCCAGCCTACTCGCGTCCGAGGTCGCGGTGCTTCACCCGTACGGCTACTCCGGGGACGTCGGCGAGGCGCTCCGCCAGCTCGATGGCGGTCACGACGGAGCGATGCTTGCCCCCCGTGCACCCCACCGCCACGACGGAGTGGCGCTTGTTCTCGCGCTGATACCCCTCCATCACGGGCTGGAGCGCGGCCGCATAGGCACCGATGAACTCGCGCGCGCCGTCCTGGTCGAGGACGTACTCGCGGACGGCCGGATCCTCCCCCGTCCGCCCCTTCAGCTCGGGGATCCAGAACGGATTCGGGAGGAACCGCATGTCCGCGACGAGATCGACATCGGTGGGGAGCCCGTACTTGAACCCGAAGCTCATCACGGTCACCGTGTGCCGCGCCTGACCCTCTTCGCTGAACATGTCGATGACGCGCGTCGAGAGCTGATGGATGTTCAGCGTGCTGGTGTCGATGATGACGTCGGCGCTCTCGCGGATGACGGCGACGCGCTCGCGTTCGCGGCGGATGCCGTCGAGGATCGTGCCGTCGCCCTGAAGCGGATGCGGGCGCCGCACCGCCTCGAAGCGACGCACGAGCACGTCGTCGGCGGCGTCCAGGAACAGCACGTGGAGCTTGCGCCGATCGCGCAGGGCCTGCGTGATCGCGGGCAGATCGCCGAACAGATCACGACCGCGCACGTCGACGACCGCGGCGATCTTCGGCAGGGCCCCGGCGGCCAGGTCGCTCAGCTCGATCAGGGGTCGCAGCATCTGCGGCGGCAGGTTGTCCACGACGTACCAGTCGAGGTCTTCGAGGGCGTTCGCCGCCGTCGTCCTGCCCGCGCCGGACATCCCCGTGACGATCAGGATCTCGCCGGCCGCCTGCTCCTCTGCCACGTCGTCTCCCAGCCGTCGCTCCGCGGTCGTGCCCTCAGCCTACCGATTCACGCACGTCCGCGGTCGCCGGCCCCTGGCGCCGCGCGAGGCGCTCCTCGATCGCCGCCGCCAGCTTGGGCCCGATGCCCGGCAGCTCGGTGATCTCGTCCGCGCTCGCGCGGCTGAGAGCCGCCACGGAGCCGAAGTGCTTGAGGAGGGCCTTGATCCGGGCCTCGCCGAGCCCGGGCACCTCGCTGAGGACGGTCGTGATGTCGCGCTTGCGGCGCTTGCGCTGATGCGTGATCGCGAACCGGTGCGCCTCGTCGCGCAGACGCTGCAGCAGATACAGGGCCTCGGACGTCCGCGGGAGGATCACCGGGTACTCCTCCCCCGGCAGCCAGATCTCCTCGAGCCGCTTCGCGATGCCGCACAGCGCGATCTCGGTGTGGCCCGCGTCCTCGAGGGCGCGCGCCGCCGCCGCGACCTGGGGCGCGCCGCCGTCGACGACCAGCAGCTGCGGCCGGTAGGCGAAGCGGGGACGCGCGCGCTCGGTCACCACGGGGGCCTCGTCGCCCGAGGCGACCACACGCTCCGCGACCGACGCGGCGTCGGCAGCCGCCTCGTCCCGGTCGACGTGAGCGAGCCGTCGGGTGAGCACCTGGTACAGGGAGTCGGTGTCGTCGGTGGTCTCGGGCACGCCGAACGAGCGGTACTGGTCCTTCCGCGGCAGCCCGTCCTCGAAGACGACCATGGATGCCACGACGTTCGTCCCGGACAGATGCGACACGTCGTAGCACTCGATCCGCAGCGGCGCCTCGTCCATCCCCAGAGCCGTCTGCAGGTCGGTGAGGGCTTTGGTGCGCGCCGTGTAGTCCGAGGTGCGCCGCGTCTTGTGCAGCAGCAGCGCCTGCTGGGCGTTCAGCGTCGCCGTCCGCAGGAGGTCCGCCTTCGCACCGCGCTGCGCGACCTGCAGGCTGACCCGCTTGCCCCGCCGCTCCTGCAGCCACTGCTCGAGCTCCGCGGCGTCATCGGGCAGCGTCGGGACCAGCACCTGGCGCGGGATCTCCCCCGGCGTCGCCCCGCCGTAGGTGCGCTGGAGCACCTGGTCGACGAGGTCCGCACCCGAGATGTCGAGCTCCTTGTCGATCGTCGTCGCGCGCACACCGCGCACCCGGCCCCCGCGCACGACGAAGTGCTGGACGGCGGCGGACAGCTCGTCCTCGGCGATCCCGAACAGGTCCGCGTCGGTGTCGTCGGAGAGGACGAGCGCGCTGCGGCTGAGCACGGCGTCGATCGCCTGGAGCCGGTCGCGGTAGATCGCGGCGGCCTCGTAGTCCATCTCCGCGGAGGCCTCGCGCATGAGCGACGTCAGCTCCCGGGTGAACCGCGCGTCCCCCCCGGCCATGAAGGCCACGAAGTCGTCGACGATCTCGCGATGCTCCTCGATCGTGACCTTCATGGAGCACGGGCCGCCGCACCGCCCGATCTGCCCGGGGAAGCACGGCCGACCGGTCGCCATCGCCTTCTTGTAGGACGCGTCCGAGCATGTCCGGATCGGGAAGACCTTGATCATCAGGTCGATCGTGTCGTGGACGGCCCAGATCTTCGGGTACGGCCCGAAGTAGCGCGCTCCCGGGATGCGGCGGTTGCGGGTCACGATGACGCGCGGCGCCTCATCGGCGAGCGTGATCGCCAGGTACGGGTACGACTTGTCGTCCTTGTAGCGGACGTTGAACGGAGGCGAGAACTCCTGGATCCACATGTACTCCAGCTGCAGCGACTCGACGTCGCTGCCGACCACGGTCCACTCCACCGACGTCGCCGTGGTCACCATCCGCCGCGTGCGCTCGTGGAGCGTGCGCAGCGGCGCGAAGTAGTTCGACAGGCGCGCGCGCAGGTTCTTCGCCTTGCCGACGTAGAGCACGCGCCCGTCGGCGTCGCGGAAGCGATAGACCCCGGGCTGGGTGGGGATCTCCCCGGGTCGGGGTTTGTACGGCAGGGCGTCGGCCATCAGCCCGCCTTACGGACCCGTTCCCGTGCCGCGCTCTTGTCCGCAGCCGCGGCGATCGCCTCGACGGCGACGCGCGACCGGTCCGCGAGGACCTCGGCGAGGAACGCACCGGTGTGGCTGCCCTCGACCTTCGCGACCTGCTCGGGGGTGCCGGTCGCGACGATGCGTCCACCGCCCGATCCCCCCTCGGGGCCGAGATCGATGATCCAGTCCGAGGACTTGATCACGTCGAGGTTGTGCTCGATGACGATGACGGTGTTCCCCTTGTCGACGAGCCCGTTCAGCACCTTCAGCAGGAGGGAGACGTCCTCGAAGTGCAACCCGGTGGTGGGCTCGTCGAGCACGTAGATGCTGCGACCGTTGGAGCGCCGCTGCAGCTCGGTCGCGAGCTTCACGCGCTGCGCCTCGCCACCCGAGAGCGTCGTCGCCGACTGCCCGAGTCGCACGTACCCGAGCCCGACGTCGACGAGCGTCTTGAGGTAGCGGTGGATCGCCTGGATCGGCTCGAAGAAGTCCGCCGCCTCGGCGATCGGCATCTCGAGCACCTCGGCGATGTTCTTGCCCTTGTAGTGCACGCTCAGGGTGTCGCGGTTGTAGCGCTTGCCGTGGCACACCTCGCAGTCCACGTACACGTCGGGCAGGAAGTTCATCTCGATCTTGATCGTGCCGTCGCCGGAGCAGGCCTCGCACCGGCCGCCCTTGACGTTGAAGCTGAACCTGCCCGGCTGATACCCGCGCACCTTCGCTTCGGTGGTCTCGCTGAACAGCGTCCGGATCCGATCGAACACGCCCGTGTAGGTCGCGGGGTTCGAGCGCGGCGTACGGCCGATCGGCGCCTGGTCGACGTGGACGACCTTGTCGAGGTTGTCCAGGCCCGTGACGCGGGTGTGCTTGCCGGCCACCCGACGCGCGCCGTTGAGCTTGGTGGCGAGCACTTCGTACAGGATGCCGTTCACGAGCGAGGACTTGCCCGACCCGCTGACCCCGGTGACGGCGGTGAGCACGCCCAGCGGGAAGTCCGCGGTGACGTTCTGCAGATTGTTCTCGCGCGCGCCGACGACGGTCACCATCCGCTTCTTGTCGATCTTGCGGCGGGTCGTGGGCGTCTCGATGCTGCGGCGTCCGCTCAGGTACGCACCCGTCAGCGATCGCGGCTCGTCGAGCAGGGACGACAGCGGCCCGGAATGCACGACTTCCCCGCCGTCGACGCCGGCCCGCGGACCGATGTCGACGATCCAGTCCGCCGCGTGCACGGTCTCCTCGTCGTGCTCGACGACGATGAGGGTGTTGCCGAGACTCTTGAGCCGGACGAGCGTGTCGATGAGGCGCCGGTTGTCGCGCTGGTGCAGACCGATCGACGGCTCGTCGAGGACGTAGAGCACACCGGTGAGCCCCGATCCGATCTGCGTCGCGAGCCGGATGCGCTGGGCCTCTCCGCCCGAGAGCGTCCCCGCCGCGCGTCCCAGGCTCAGATAGTTCAGGCCGACCTGGATGAGGAAGTCGAGGCGTGCGCGGATCTCGCGCAGCACCGCGGCGGCGATCTTGGCCTCCCGCTCGGTGAGCTCGAGCTCGGCGAAGTAGCTCTGCGCCTCCCCGAGGCTCATCCGCGAGGCGTCCGCGATCGAACGGTCGTGCACGAGCACCGCGAGGACCTCGGGCTTCAGGCGGTCGCCGCGGCAGACCGGGCACGGCACCTCGCGCAGGTACTCCGCCCAGCGCTGGCGCTGCGCGTCGGTCTCGGCCTGCGTGTACTGCCGCTCGATGTAGGGCACGACGCCCTCGAAGCCCGACGAGTAGCGCATCTCGCGCCCGTAGCGGTTGCGCCACTTGACCGTGACCTTGTAGTTCTCCCCGCGGAGGATGGCCTCTTGGACGTCGGTCCCCAGCTCGCGCCAGGGCGTGTCGAGGGAGAAGTCGAGATCGTCGGCGAGACCGACGAGCAGCCGCTCGTAGTACTGGTAGAGCCCCTTGCCCTGCGTCGTCCAGGGGATGATGACGCCCTCGTTGATCGACAGCTCCTCGTCGCCGAGCATCAGCTCCACGTCGACGGACATCCGCGTGCCGAGGCCGGAACAGGTCGGGCAGGCGCCGAACGGCGCATTGAACGAGAACGTGCGCGGCTCGATCTCGGTCAGCTGCAGCGGATGCCCGTTCGGGCACGCGAGCTTCTCGCTGAAGCTCTGCCACGCGTCGTCGCCCTCTTCGTCGACGTAGTTGACCTGCATGATGCCGTCGGCCAGGCCGAGCGCGGTCTCGACGGAGTCCGTCACACGCCCGAGGATGTCGGGGGCGGCGACCAGCCGGTCGACGACGACCGCGATGTCGTGCTTGTAGCTCTTCTTCAGTGTCGGAGGTTCCGACAGCTGGATGAGGTCCCCGTCGACGACGGCGCGCGCGTAGCCCTTCGCGGAGAGCTCCTTGAAGAGGTCGACGAACTCGCCCTTCTTCTGGGTGACGACCGGGGCGACGATCTGGTACCGGGTACGCTCCGGCAGGTCCATCAACTGGTCGGCGATCTGCTGCACCGTCTGCCGCTGGATCTCGGCACCGCACTCGGGGCAGTGCGGCACGCCGATGCGCGCCCACAGCAGACGCATGTAGTCGTGGATCTCGGTGATCGTGCCGACGGTCGAGCGCGGGTTGCGGTTCGTCGACTTCTGATCGATCGACACCGCAGGACTCAGCCCCTCGATGAAGTCGACGTCGGGGCGGTCGACCTGTCCGAGGAACTGGCGCGCGTAGGCGCTCAGCGATTCGACGTAGCGACGCTGTCCCTCGGCGAAGATCGTGTCGAATGCGAGGCTCGACTTGCCCGAACCGGACAGGCCGGTGAAGACGACGAGGGAGTCACGAGGGATGTCGAGATCGACGTCCTTGAGGTTGTGGACGCGGGCTCCGCGGACGCTGAGTTTCGAGGCTGCGACGGGGACGATAGGCACCCGACAAGTCTAGGCGGGGCCTCCGACACGGGCTCGGGCGCAGCCTCAGATCGCGCGCCGCCCCGCGAAGGGCGCGAGCCCGTCGCGCAGCGCGGAGACCTGACCGATGTCCATGCCGACCCGGGCCATGATCTGCTCGGGGACCGCGAGTGCCCGAGCACGCAGCTCGAGCCCTTCGTCGGTGAGGGCGATGTCGAGCACGCGCTCGTCGTCCGCACGGCGGGTGCGCATGACGCGCCCCTGCGACTCGAGTCGCTTGACCAGCGGGGAGAGCGTCGCCGGCTCCATCGCCAGCTCGTCGGCGAGGTCGCCGAGCGAGCGCGGTGAGTGCTCCCACAGCGCGAGCATGACCAGGTACTGGGGATGGGTCAGCCCGAGGGGCTCGAGCACCGGCCGGTACACCGCCACGACGTTGCGAGCCGCCGTCACCAGAGCGAAGCACAGCTGGTTCTCGAGCTTCAAGAGATCATCCCGGGCATCCACACGACCATCCTACGCGAATTACTTAGTACACTAATGGTCATGACACAAAAGGATTCGGAACGCCCTCCTCTACGCGAGCGCGTGCGCGAGGCGGGCGGGTGGTACGCCTACCTCAACAGCCGGCTGATCCGCGTGGCGGGTCCCGCCTCCGTGGGCCCCTACGACACGGACCCCGAGCCCGTGCGGAGCGAGCGGGCCTGCCCGCTCTGCGGTCACCCGATGTCGGAGCACACCTTCGACCGGTCGGGGCCGAAGCCCCTCATGCACTGCCCCTGAGCCGGGCGATCAGGCCCCGGCGCCCCGGCGCCGGTTGAGGGCCCACTCGACCTCGTCGGGGTCGCTGTGCGGGACGATGCCGTGCGCCATGATCTGGTGGCGCTCGTCGCCCTTGCCGACGATGACGATCATGTCGCCCTCCCGCGCGAGGTCGACGGCGACGTGGATCGCCTCGGCACGACCGGCGACGTCGTGCACCTCGGCCCGCGAGCCCCGGGTGCCCCGCACCACGGCGCGCCGGATGAGCGCCGGATCCTCGCTGGCCGGATTGTCGTCGGTCACGATGACGATGTCGGACGCCATGGCGGAGAACCGCCCCATGAGCGGACGCTTGTGCGGGTCGCGGTCGCCGTTCGATCCGATCACGGTGATGAGACGTCCCGGCGTCGACGGACGCAGCGCGCACAGGAGCGCGTTGATCGCCTCCGGCTTGTGGCCGGCGTCGATCACGACGCGGAAGTCCGCGTCGACGGGCACGAACTGCACGCGGCCCTCGACCCCGGTGAACGACGCGATGCCCGCGACGGAGTCCTCCAGGGGATGGCCGACCCGATCCAGCGCCGCGACGGCCGCGAGGATGTTGCTCACGGTGAACGTTCCGGGGATCGGCGTCGAGAACCGCGCCGACTGTCCCTCCGGTCCGACGACCGTGAAGGTCGAGCCGTCCGGGCCCAGGTCGATGTCGAGCGCACGCCAGTGCGCGTCGCGCCCCTCGATGGAGAACGACTCGACGTTTAGCTCCGGATCGGCGAAGAACCGGCGCCCCGTCTGGTCGTCGATGTTGACGAGCCCGCGACGCGACATCCGCGCCGTGAACAGCTCGCGCTTCGCGTCGCGATACGCCTGCTGGGTGCCGTGGAAGTCGAGGTGGTCGTGCCCGAGGTTGAGGAAGACGCCGACGTCGAACACCAGCCCGTCGAGCCGGTGCATCGAGATCGCATGGCTGGACACCTCGGAGACGACGACCTTCGCACCCAGCTCCCCCATGCGCGCGAGGAGGGCCTGGAACTGCACCGACTCGGGTGTCGTCAGCTTGGACGGCAGCGGCTCGCCGTCGATGCGCGCGCCCATCGAGCCGATGACGCCGCTGTGCCGGGAGCCCAGGGCGGCGTCGACGATATAGCTGGTGGAGGTCTTGCCCTGCGTGCCGGTGATGCCGATCGTCTTCAGAGCGGCGGCCGGGTACCCGTAGAACCAGGCGGCGAGCGGACCCAGGACCGGCCGCACATCGGCGACCACGATCGACGGGGTGTCGGCGGGCAGGAGCGCCGCGCCCGCTCCGTCGGTGAGGACGGCGACCGCGCCGCCGGCCAGCGCGTCGGCGGCGAAGGTCGCACCGTGGGTGCGGGCGCCGGGGAGGGCGACGAACAGGTCGCCGGGGATCACCGTCTGCGTGCTCAGCGCGATGCCCGTCGGTGCGGCGTCGCCGCGGCTCTCGTCCGCACCGACCTCGAGAGCGATCTCCGCGAGGGTATGGGGCGTCAGACGCCGCGGTCGCGCTTCGGTCTGGATCGGATCAACCACCCCGTGACTTTACCAACCCGGGCCCGTCGAACCCCGCCCGACGGGCCGGAGCTGGTCTCAGGCGTGTCCTGCCTGCTCCATGGCGCGCAGCTCCTTCTTGAGGTCCTGGACCTCGTCGCGCAGCCGACCGGCGAGCTCGAACTTGAGCTCGGATGCGGCCGCGAGCATCTGCGCGGTGAGATCCTCGATCGTCGCCTCGAGCTGCTGCGCCCCCTCCGCCGCGATGCCCTCGCGCCGGAGCTGCGGGGTCGGGCTCTTCCCGCGGCCGGACTTGTTCTTGGCCGTCGCGCGACCACCGAGGAGGTCCTGCGTGTCGGATGCCTCCCGCGTCAGCGCATCGGTGATGTCGGCGATCTTCTTGCGCAGGGGCTGGGGGTCGATACCGTGCTCGAGGTTGTACGCCACCTGCTTCTCGCGGCGACGCTCGGTCTCCTCGATCGCGACGCGCATCGAGTCGGTCATGTTGTCGGCGTACATGTGCACCTCGCCGGACACGTTGCGCGCGGCGCGGCCGATCGTCTGGATGAGGGACGTGCCGCTGCGCAGGAACCCCTCCTTGTCCGCGTCGAGGATGGCCACGAGCGACACCTCGGGGAGGTCCAGTCCCTCTCGGAGCAGGTTGATGCCCACGAGCACGTCGTAGACGCCCTGGCGCAGCTCCGTCAGGAGCTCGACGCGACGCAGCGTGTCGACGTCCGAATGGAGATAGCGGACGCGGACCCCGTGCTCGCCGAGGAAGTCCGTGAGCTCTTCGGCCATCTTCTTGGTCAAGGTCGTCACGAGCACCCGCTCGTCGCGTCCCACGCGCACCCGGATCTCCTCGAGCAGATCGTCGATCTGCCCCTTCGACGGCTTCACCACGATCTGGGGATCGACGAGGCCCGTCGGACGGATGATCTGCTCCACGATGCCGTCGGCGATCCCCATCTCGTACCGCCCGGGCGTCGCGGACAGGTACACGGTCTGGCCGATGCGCTGCTTGAACTCGTCGAAGCGCAACGGGCGGTTGTCCATCGCGCTCGGCAGGCGGAAGCCGTGGTCGACGAGCGTGCGCTTGCGCGAGGCATCACCCTCGTACATCGCACCGATCTGCGGGACGGTGACGTGCGACTCGTCGATCACGAGGAGGAAGTCGTCGGGGAAGAAGTCGAGGAGCGTGTGCGGCGCCTCGCCCGGCTGGCGTCCGTCGATGTGGCGCGAGTAGTTCTCGATGCCCGAGCAGAATCCGAGCTGCTGGAGCATCTCGAGGTCGAAGGTCGTGCGCATGCGGAGGCGCTGCGCCTCCAGGAGCTTGCCCTGGCCCTCGAGCTCCGCCAGACGACCCGCGAGCTCGTCCTCGATCGTGCCGATCGCCCGGTGCACGGTGTCGGTGCCCGCGACGTAGTGCGACGCCGGGAAGATCGGCACGCTGTCGAGCCGCTGCACGATGTCACCGGTGAGCGGATGGAGCATGTACAGCGCCTCGATCTCGTCGCCGAACAGCTCGATGCGCACGGCGTACTCCTCGTACACCGGGATGATCTCGATCGTGTCGCCGCGCACCCGGAAGTTGCCCCGGGAGAAGTCGACGTCGTTGCGGTTGTACTGCATCGCGATGAACTTGCGGATCAGCGCGTCGCGGTCGTACCGCTCCCCGACCTGCAGGGCCACCATCGCGCGCAGGTACTCCTCGGGGGCGCCGAGTCCGTAGATGCACGACACCGTGCTGACCACCACGACGTCGCGGCGGCTCAGCAGCGCGTTCGTCGTGGAATGACGCAGACGCTCGACCTCCGCGTTGATCGACGAGTCTTTCTCGATGAAGGTGTCCGTCTGGGGGACGTAGGCCTCGGGCTGGTAGTAGTCGTAGTAGCTGACGAAGTATTCCACCGCGTTGTGGGGCATCAGCTCGCGGAACTCGTTGGCGAGCTGGGCGGCGAGCGTCTTGTTGTGCGCGAGGACGAGCGTCGGGCGCTGGACCTGCTCGACGAGCCACGCCGTCGTCGCCGACTTCCCTGTGCCGGTCGCGCCGAGCAGGACGACGTCCGTCTCGCCGGCGTTGATGCGCGCGGCGAGATCGGCGATCGCCTGCGGCTGATCGCCGCTCGGCGCGTACTCGCTGATGACCTCGAACGGGCGCACGGATCGCGTGGTCTGCATTCCTCCAGCGTAGGCGGGGCCTCCGACATCGGCTCCGCCGTTCGCCGAGGGCGCGACGGCCCCGGCGCCTGCCCGGTGGTCAGGCGTCCGGGTCGGACCCGGACTCGAAATCCCCCGTCGCGAAGTCGTCCCACTCGAACTCGGGTTCGGAGCACCGCGGTGCGCGGGTGGTCGGGGCCATGGTCGTCTCCGTTCGATGTCGAGCGCCGACGCGGCGCGGGTGGAGCTCAGGTCATGCCGTCACGCTAGCCGAGCGGCGTGAACGGGTCGTTGCGCGCGCGTCTCGCGCCTGTGTCCCTACGCTGGAGACATGCTGGAGTTCATCGTCGGATCGAGCCTGGCCGCCGCGGCGGGCCTGAACGCGTGGATGCCGCTGTTCGTCCTGGGTCTCCTCGACCGACTGCTGCCCGATGTGTCGCTGCCCGCCGGATGGGCGTGGCTGTCCAGCGACGCGGCGCTGTGGATCGTCGGGGGCCTGCTCGTGATCGAGATCGTCGCCGACAAGGTCCCGGCACTGGACTCGGTCAACGACGTCCTCCAGACGGTGCTGCGCCCCGCGGCGGGCGGCATCGCCTTCGGGGCCGGTGTGAGCGCACAGACCCCGACCGACCCGCGCGCCCTCGTCGAGGGCGGGGCCTGGATCCCCGTCGTCGCCGGCATCCTCATCGCGCTCGCGGTCCATGCCGCGAAGGCCGCGATCCGGCCGGTGGTCAACATCGCGACCGCCGGCCTCGCCGCACCGGCGCTGTCGACGGTCGAGGACGTCTCCTCCCTCGCCCTCGCCGTCGCCGCGCTCCTCGCGCCGGTCCTCGCGGGCATCCTGCTCGTCGGCCTCGTCGTCGCCGCCGTGCTCCTCCTGCGGCGCCGCCGACGTCGTCACCGCCCGGCGTCGCCGGCCGCACCCTGACCGACTGTCCGAGGCTACGGCCTGTCGGACGCGAGGCGCCGCCAGAGGGCATCCGTCTGGGCCGTCGTGTCCTCCACCGAGCCGGAGGTGTCGATCACGACGTCGGCCATCGCCCGGCGCACCGCGTCGTCGACCTGCGCGGCGATGCGGGCGACGGCGTCCTCCCGGCGGAAGCCGCGCAGCTCGACGAGGCGCTCCGCGCGCAGGTCCGCGGGTGCGTCGGCGACGACGACGAGGTCCCACGCGTCGCCCGCCCGCGCCTCCGCCAAGAGCGGCACATCGTAGACGACGACGGCCGCCGGGTCCGCGGCGAACGCCGCGGCGAACCGCGCCGCCGACTCCGCCGCCACGGCGGGATGGACGATCGCGTTCAGACGCGCGCGGGCGTCGGGATCGGCGAAGACCACGGCCGCGAGGGCCGGGCGGTCGAGGGCCCCGTCCGGGCCGATCAGGTGCCCGCCGAACTCCGCGGCGATGGCGTCCAGCACCGGGGAGCCGGGCTGCTGCACCTCGCGGACGATGGCGTCCGCGTCGACGATCACGGCCCCGCGCTCGGCCAGTCGACGGGCGATCGTGGACTTGCCGGATGCGATGCCTCCGGTGAGCGCGACGAGGGGCATGGGTGACAGCCTGTCACGCCGGGGGCGTCGGCGCATCGATGACGACGGATGCGCCCGGGGTGTGAGCCGCGCGCCGCGCCGCATCGCGGGCGCCCTCCTCGAGCCGGATCAGGTCGTAGCCGACGTCGGCGCTGAAGGCGACGCCGACCCCGACGAAGGGGAACAGGCCGGACTGCGCCGCCGCGAGCTCCTCCATGCATCCGCGATAGATCGTCGCGCCCAGCCGTCGGGCGTCGGCGGCGGTCGCGGCGACGGCGGAGACCGCCAACCGGTCGTCGGCGTCCTCACCGACCAGGGCGGATGCCGGGGCATACCGCCGCACCGCGAGCCGGCACGCCCCGCTCACGGCGTCCGCGGCCTCCGGCCCGAACGCCCGTCGGATCTCGGTGAGTCCCTCGATCCGGATGATGACGAGGGCGACGCCCTCGGAGCGCCACTCGGCCCGTGCGACGAGGTCGGTGCTCGCCGCCGCGAACGTCCTCGCCAGCATGATGCCGTCGGAGCCGACACCGCCTTCGGTCAGCCACTCGTACCGTCGATCGTTGCTGCGCTGCGCGCGCAGCACGGAGGTGACGATCGCCGCGACCACCGTGAGCATCACGGTGACGAAGTTGGCGCTGATGGAGCCGAAGACCTCGGAGAACAACCGCCCCGTCGTGCCCTCGACGAAGAACAGGACGAGCCGCAGGGCGTAGAAGGCCGCCGCGAACAGCAGGGTGGCCGACAGCGCCCAGGAGCTGCGGATGCGGCCCAGGGGCGCGCGCAGGGTCTCCACGCCCGCCGCGCCGCACAGCACGACCAGACCGGACGCCATGGTCGGCCAGCCGCCCCAGCTGCCCATCTCGGGGGCCTGCACGACGGCCATGGTGAACACGACGACGGCGACGAGCGCCGTCACGCCGAGCGCGACCCCGACCGGGCGGTCGTTGAACCGGCGCGAGCCGAGCCACATGAAGCCGGGCACCAGCACGAACAGCGTGTTCCCCGCGGCCACCGAGGGCGCACCCCCGACGCCCGACGACCACGCCATGTACGCCACCGTCGTGGACAGGCCGCTGAAGAACGCGGCGGCCCAGAACCGCCCGGGCCCGGTGTCGCGTCGGATGACGGTCTCGAGGATGAACGTGAGGCTCGCGACCGCCACGGCGAGTGCGGTCATGACCGTCACACTGAACAGGTCGAGGTTCATCGCGACGCTCCGATCGGGGGGTGCGTCGGGATGGACACGGTGAACGTGGAGCCGACGCCCGGCTCGGAGTCGACGGTCAGCGCACCCCCGTGGGCCTTCACGATCTCGTTGCTCAGAGCGAGACCGAGGCCGTTGCCCGGGACGTCCTCGGAGGCCCGGAAGAAGCGCTCGAAGATGTGCTCGCGCGCCTCCGGGGGCACCCCGACGCCCGTGTCGCGCACCGAGATCGTCGTCGTCTCGCCGTCGGAGTCGACCGCGATGTCGATCGACCCGCCGTCGCGGTTGAACTTGATGGCGTTGCCGACGAGGTTGTCGACCACCTGCCGGAGTCGCGCCGGGTCGGCGAAGGCGCGCACGCTGTCCGGCCCCGTGCGGCTGATCTTGAGGACCCGGTCGTCCGCCAGAGGGCGCAGCGCGAGGATCGACGCGCGCACGATCTGCACCACCTCGGTCTCGCGCGGGTGGACGCTGGATTCGACCGACTTGATCGAACGGCGCGAGGCGCTGAGGATGTCGGAGACGATCTCCAACAGCCGTTCCCCGCTGCCCAGCGCCGTGTCGACGAAACGACGCGGCCGCTCGGGAAGGTCCTCTTCGTCGAGCGTCAGCTCCAGGTATCCGAGGAGCGAGGTCAGCGGCGTCCGCAGCTCGTGCGACACCGAGGCGACGAGATCGTCGCGCGCCTGCAGGGCCTCCCGTTCGGCGGTGACGTCGCGGGCAGTGACCACCGCACCGGAGTCGGCACCGCGATGGTCGACGAGTCGGCGCGCCGTGAAGGTCAGCGCCGTCCGGCGCCCGTCGGGGTCGACGGACCACGCCACGTCGTCGTCGAACGTCTCGCCGCGCCGTGCCCGCGCGAGCGGATAGTCGTCGGCGTTGAGGGGCGTCCGCCCGTCCGCGGCGAGGAGCGTCGTCGCCCCCGTCGCCGCGTGGAGGCCGGGCATCGCCGCGCCGAGCCGCCCCGCCGCGTCGTTCTCGTAGACGATGTCGCCGCCCAGCGAGAGGCGCACGACGCCGAAGTCGACGGTGTCGAGCACTTCCGAGACCAGCTGCTCCTGACGGATCGCGACGGAGCGCGCATAGGCGAGCCGGGCGGCCTGTCCGTCGAGGAGCTCGCGCTGCGCGCGGAATCTCCGTGCCGACGAGTAGCCCGCACCGCTGATGGCGATGATGACCAGCGGCAGCAGCAGCGTCGCGAAGCTGAACGCCTGAGACGGGCCGGTGACCAGGAGGCCCCAGTAGATCGCGGGGATGACCGTGCAGCTCGCGATCAGTCCCGACCGGCCGAGCGATCCCAGCCACATCGCCGGGAACGCCCACAGGAGACCGAGTCCGGCCGCCGGATCGGACATCCGCAGGAGGGCGATGGCGAGGATGTCGACGATCGGCACGACCGCGGCCCAGCCGGGCGGGATCTGGTCCCAGGGCACCGTGAGCGACGCCAGCGCCGCGAAGGTGATGCCGAGAGCGCCGAGGGCGAACAGTTCGGGGTTCGGCAGGGCGCCCGTCGCGATGCTCGTGAGCAGCAGCAGGGTGACGATGGCCCAGAGGAGCAGCTGGTTGCCCGTGGCGACCCGATCGCGCACCTCGAATCGCAGCAGGCGCACGATCGAGGTGGATGCGCTGCGCGCCGCGGCCGCGGCATCCGCGCGCTTCATTCGCTCATCACAGGACGACGCTATCGCGCTGCACGCCCGTGCGGGAACGACGCGCACGGGACGGCACAGGGGCCGAGACCCGAAGGTCCCGGCCCCTGTGCGGAAGGGATCCGCGGATCAGCGACCCGAGAGCTTCTCGCGGAGCGCCGCGAGAGCCTCGTCGTCGGCGAGCGTGCCGCCGCCGTTGCTGTCGGAGGAGAACGACGACGACGCCGTGGACGTCTCGGTCGGGGCGTTCGCCTCGGCCTCGAGAGCCTTGGCGACGGCGACCTTGTGCGCCTCCCAGCGAGCCTGGGCAGCCGCGTACTCCTGCTCCCACTTCTCGCGCTGAGCGTCGAAGCCCTCGAGCCAGGCACCCGACTCGGGGTCGAAGCCCTCGGGGTACTTGTACTCGCCGTTCTCGTCGTACTCGGTCGTCATGCCGTACAGGGCCGGGTCGAACTCGGTGCCGTTGGGGTCGACCGACTCGTTCGCCTGCTTGAGCGAGAGCGAGATGCGGCGACGCTCGAGGTCGATGTCGATGATCTTGACGAAGACCTCTTCGCCGACCGACACGACCTGCTCGGCGAGCTCGACGTGCTTGCCGGAGAGCTCCGAGATGTGCACGAGGCCCTCGATGCCGTCCGCGACGCGGACGAAGGCGCCGAACGGGACGAGCTTGGTGACCTTGCCCGGGGCGACCTGGCCGATCGCGTGGGTGCGGGCGAAGACCTGCCACGGGTCCTCCTGCGTCGCCTTCAGCGACAGCGAGACGCGCTCGCGGTCGAGGTCGACCTCGAGGATCTCGACGGTGACCTCCTGGCCCACCTCGACGACCTCGGAGGCGTGCTCGATGTGCTTCCAGGAGAGCTCGGAGACGTGGACGAGACCGTCGACGCCGCCGAGGTCCACGAACGCGCCGAAGTTGACGATCGACGAGACGACGCCCTTGCGGACCTGACCCTTGTGCAGGTTGTTGAGGAACGTGGTGCGCGACTCGGACTGCGTCTGCTCGAGCAGGGCGCGGCGCGAGAGCACGACGTTGTTGCGGTTCTTGTCGAGCTCGAGGATCTTCGCCTCGATCTCCTGGCCGAGGTACGGCGTGAGGTCGCGGACGCGACGCAGCTCGATGAGCGACGCGGGCAGGAAGCCGCGCAGGCCGATGTCGACGATGAGGCCACCCTTGACGACCTCGATGACCGAACCGGTGACGACGCCGTCGTTCTCCTTGATGCGCTCCACGTCGCCCCACGCACGCTCGTACTGCGCACGCTTCTTGGACAGGATCAGACGGCCTTCCTTGTCCTCCTTCTGGAGAACCAGGGCCTCGACCTCGTCGCCGACCTGGACGACCTCGTTCGGGTCGACGTCGTGCTTGATGGAGAGCTCGCGCGAGGGGATGACACCCTCGGTCTTGTAGCCGACGTCGAGGAGGACCTCGTCGCGGTCGATCTTCACCACGGTGCCTTCGATGAGGTCTCCGTCGTTGAAGAACTTGAGGGTCTTCTCGACCGCGGCCAGGAAGTCTTCAGCAGATCCGATGTCGTTGATGGCGACCTGCTTGGTGGCCGGGGCGGTCGTTGCGGTAGTCATGTAGTGGGTTGTCCTTGGGTGGTTGGGGTATCGGGCCGCATCCGTCCCGTACGCACGAGGGCGAACGGATGCCGGAGACTGCGGCGGTTGGATTGTCGAGCGATGACGCGCGCGCATGCCGAAGGGCCACACGCGTGACGTTCCATGGTAACAGAACCCGTTCGTCGCCGCGCCGCCCGAGTCCTCCCCTCACCCCCGCAGCGGGTCGGCGGGGTCGAACGGATCGAGGGCGGGGGCTCCGGGGCGCGACAGCGTGAGCACCGCCCATGCGACGCGGGGCCCCGCGTGGAGGTCGTCCTCGATCCGGTTCAGCTCCGAAGCGACCTCGTGCTCGGCCATGTCGCCGGCGAGGTCGACCGCCGCCACGAGGAAGACGCGCCGCGGGCCGACGTACTCCACGTGCAGATACGTCACCTGCGCGACCGCCGGATAGGAGAGGAGGCGCTCGACCGTCGCGCGCCTGACGTCGGGGTCGACGGTGACCCCCACGAGGAATCGGACGTTCTGCCGGATGAGCACGACGGCCACGACCGCCAGGAGGATGCCGACGAGGATCGATCCGACCGCATCCGGCACGCTCGAGCCCGTGAGCTGGTGCAGGAGGATGCCGGTGAAGGCGATCACGAGCCCGATCAGCGCGGCGGCGTCCTCGAAGAAGACGGCGCGCAGTGTGGGGTCGGACGTGCTCATCACGTGGTCGAGCAGATCCCGCTGCACGGCGTGCGCCTCGCGGCGCGATTGGCGCGTCGCCTGCAGGAACGAGGCGCCCTCCAGCACGAACGCGATCGCGAGGACCGCGTAGGACACCCCGAACAGCCCCGCCGGCTCGGGCCGGAAGAGCTCCTGCACCCCGTGCCAGATGGAGACCCCGGCGCCCACGACGAACAGCCCGAAGGCGGCGAACAGCGACCACACGTAGGCGGCGCGCCCGTACCCTCCCGGATGACGCGCGTCGACGGGATGACCGCTGCGGCGGGTGGCGATGTACAGGAAGACCTCGTTGCCCGAGTCCGCCCAGGAATGAGCGGCCTCGGCGACCATCGAGGCGGCACCGGTGAGGACGGCGGCGACCGTCTTCGCGATCGCGATCAGGACGTTGGCCGCCAGGGCGACGAGCACCGTCGTGAGAGACTCCGTCGACGCGTCGGCAGCAGGGCTGCCGGTGCGCGAGGAGGCCACGCTAGGCCTGCCCGTCGACGACGCCGTCGAGGTAGTACCACCGGCCCGCTACGGCGCGGAAGCGGCTCCGTTCGTGCAGGACGCCGCGCTCCCCGGTCCGCGTGTCGCACCACCGCGCGCGGAACTCCACGACGCCCCGGCGGTCACCCTCCCGGCCTTCGGCCGCCATGATCTCGAGACGCTCCCAGCGCAGACCCCCGTCGAGCGTCAGATCGTCGGGGACGCTCGACGGATGCCACGACGCGCGCACGTGCGCCTCGTCGCCGAGAGCGAACGCCGTGAACCGCGACCGCATCAGCTGCTCGGCGCCGGAGGCGGCGCGACCGGCCAGGATCGGGCCGCAGCACTCCCCGTGGCGTCCGCCGCCGCACGGGCACGGCGCGTCGTCCGCCAGCCGGGGCCTGCGCTGCGCGGCGACACCGAAAGACATGCCGCCGAGCCTACGCGCCTGTGGACAAGGTCCGGGCGTGGCCTGTCGGAGTGGCTACCGTGGGGTCATGGGAGCGACGGTGCGACGGCGGTGGGCCGCGGTGGGCATCGTGTGGGCCGTGACGGCACTGTCGGCCTGCACTCCCCCGCCCACTCCGAGCCCGACGCCCACGGGCTTCGCCTCCGCCGAGGAGGCGTTCGCCGCCGCCGAGGCCACCTACCGTGCGTACGTAGATGCGCTCAACGCATATCGCTCCTCATCGGTGGCGACGCTGAGGCCCACAGATTTCCTGACCGGTGAGGCTCTCGATGCAGAGCTATCCGCCGAGAGGAGCTTCACCGCACAAGGGATACGTCTCGTCGGCGACACTTCCGTACGTTCGATCCGACTGGTTCGTGCGGACGCATCATCAGGCGAACTCGGTGTGTGTCTTGATGCTACCCAGACGCGGGTCATCAACTTGGACGGCCTGGACGTCACACCCCCAGATCGGCCTGATCTCTTGGGGCTACAGGTTCGAGTGGCTTGGTCCGCCGAGCGTCCGTTAATCACGAGTACCACAGCGAGCGATTCAGAGTGCTAGCTCTTGTGCTGGCTTTCGCGATCAACGCGGGGTCGCAATGTTCAGCCGTCGAGCGACTGGCGGGCCTGTGCTCGGTGACGAACACGGGCACCACCGTCGAGGTCGGGGCGACGCGGCCGGGCGGCGGCACCGACGGCACCGACGCGACCGACGCGACCGATGACGCGCCGCCCGCAGACCCCCTCCTGCGCACGCCCGCGGGGTGCGGCGGCCTTCGCGGCGAAGGCTGCTACAGCGTCGAGGTCGTGCGCGAACCCGCGATGAGCGACCTCGCCTCGTTCGCGCCGGCGCCCCTCGCCCTCGGGGACGAGCCCGGCGGGGTGGGGCTCGTCGGCATGCCCGTGAACTTCGTCGTCGACGCCCACGGGCATGAGCAGACCGGCACGCTGTTCGACCTTCCCGTGGCGGTGCGCTTCACGCCCGAGGCTGTCCTCTTCTCCTACGGCGACGGCGCGACGCGCACCGCCGCGGACGGAGGACGCTCGTGGGGAGAGCTCGGGCTCGCGTCCTTCAGCGCCACGTCGACGAGTCACGCCTACTCCGCGCGCGGCTCCTACACGGCCTCCGCGGCGGTCCGGTACTCGGCGTCCGTCGACTTCGGGCGCGGCCCGGTCGCGGTTCCGGGGTGGCTGGAGATCCCGACGGGGACCTCGGAGGTGCGCGTGTTCGAGGTCCGCACCGCACTGGTGGACCGCACCTGCATCGAGGATCCGGCGGCGAGCGGCTGCTGAACCGCGCCGTGCCAGGATGATGCCGTGACCGATCGCCTCATGCTCCTCGACACCGCGAGCCTGTACTTCCGCGCCTTCTACGGGGTCCCCGACACGGTCACCGCGCCGGACGGACGACCGGTCAACGCGGCGCGCGGCCTGCTCGACATGATCGCCAAGCTCGTCACGACCTACGAGCCGACCCATCTCGTCGCGTGCTGGGACGACGACTGGCGCCCGCAGTGGCGGGTCGACCTCATCCCGAGCTACAAAGCGCACCGCGTCGCGGAGGTCGTCGCTGTCGGCCCCGACGTCGAGGAGGTCCCCGACCCGCTCGAGGTCCAGATCCCGGTGATCCGCGAGGAGCTCGCCGTCCTGGGCATCCCGGTCGTGGGTGCCGCGGAGCACGAGGCCGACGACGTCGTGGCGACCCTGGCGACGCGCGCGTCGATGCCGGTCGACGTCGTCACGGGCGACCGCGATCTCTTCCAGCTGGTCGACGACGACCGGGGCGTGCGCGTCGTCTACACGGGGCGCGGGATGAGCAACCTCGAGGTCCTCGACGCGGCGGCGGTCGTGGCGAAGTACCGCGTGCTGCCCGCCCAGTACGCCGACTACGCGGTGCTCCGCGGCGACGCCTCCGACGGGCTGCCCGGCGTCGCCGGGATCGGCGAGAAGACGGCGGCGTCACTCCTCGCCGCGCACGGCGACCTGACCGGCATCCGCGCGGCGGCCGAGGCGGGCGAGGGGATGACGGCGGGGGTCCGCGCGAAGATCCTCGCCGCCGCCGACTACCTGGCGGTCGCTCCAACGGTCGTGGAGGTCGTGCGCACCCTCGACCTCCCCGCGATCGACGCCCGTCTGGGAGTCCCCGATGCGGACGCCGTCGCCGCGCTCGGTGCCGCGTGGAACCTGGGCTCCTCGCTCGATCGCGCCCGCGCATCGATCGCCGCGCGGGCCTGACCCGCGCCCGGTCGTCAGCCTTCGCGGCGCGTCCACTCCCTCAGCCGATCCAGCGGCCACGTCGTCACGATCCGCTCGGCGGGGACGCCCGCCCGCTCGGCGCGGGCGGCGCCCTCGTCGAGAAGTCCGAGCTGACCCGGCGCATGCGCGTCCGAATCGATCGAGAACAGGCACCCCTCCGCGAGCGCGAGGGCGATGAGCCCATCCGGCGGATCCTGCCGCTCGGGTCTGGAGTTGATCTCCACGGCGATGTCGTGCGCGGCGCAGGCGCCGAACACGGCGCGGGCGTCGAAGGACGAGGGCGGACGCGTGCCGCGGTCGCCGCTGACGAGGCGGCCCGTCACATGCCCGAGGACATGCACGTCGCCGCTCGAGACCGCCGCGACCATCCGCCGGGTCATCGCCGGTCCCGGCATGCGCAGCGTGGAATGCACCGAGGCGACGACCACGTCCAGTCGCTGCAGCAGCCTCCGCTCCTGATCGAGGCGCCCGTCGTCCAGGATGTCGACCTCGATCCCGCCGAGAAGCGTGAACCCGTCCCCGGAGAACGCCGGGAGCTCCGCGAGCTGGGCACGCAGGCGCTCGGGCGAGAGCCCGTGCGCGATGCGCAGCCGTGGCGAGTGATCCGTGAGCGCCAGGTACTCATGGCCCAGGGCCCGGGCCGCGTCCACCATGGCACCGATCGGCGTGGTGCCGTCGGACCAGTCCGAGTGGCAGTGCAGGTCGCCGCGCAGGAGGGACCGCAGCTGCGAGGTCGCGGGAGCGTACCGTGCCCGCAGCTCGGCGAGGTACGACGGCACGCCGCCCGCCAGGGCCTCTCGGATGACGGAGTACGACGACTCACCGATGCCCGCACGCCGACGCAGTCCCGGATCCGCCAGCTCGGACTCGCCGAGGTCCGCGATCACCGCGGCCGCCTTCCGGAAGGCGGCCGAGCGGTATCGCGACGCCCGCTCGCGTTCGAGCAGCGTCGCGATCTCCAGGAGCGCGTCGTGGGGCTTCATCCGGTTCCCCGTTATACCGGACCTCGCGGGCCGCCGGAACGGGCTCGACGAGCGGTGCACCAACGACGACGAGCCCCCGCGTCGCAGGGGCTCGTCGTGAGGTCGGTCTCGTCAGGCTCGCGTGACCGCGGATCTGCGGACGACGACGGGGACCGAGGCGAGTCGCACCAGCGCTCCGCCGAACAGGATCGCCAGCACGCCCATCCCCATCGCGAAGGCGGCGACGCCGAAGGAGACGACGGACGTGAACAGCGACGCCCGCAGGAACGAGGCGTTCATCATCGTGGCGCGCACCGGGTCGTCGCGGTCGAGCTCGGCGTAGGTCTTGCCGCCGGACGCCTCGAGGGCGTGGTGCTGGATGATGTCGGCCTGGACGTACGCGGTGAACGGGCCGGCGACGGTCTGACCCTGGAAGGCGGCGGCGTCGTCGGGGACGGTGATGTTCTCCGCGCGCAGCTGGCTCGAGACGGTGGCCCAGACGATCACACCGACCACGATGAGGGCGATTCCGCCGAGGATGCCGAGAATGCCTGCGACCTTGACGAAGCCCACCTTCTTCTGCGGCGGCTCGAGCGTGTCGGCGGTGTGGCTGACTTCTTCGGACATGGGGAGGTTCCTCTCTGCGGCGTGGTGATGCGTTGGTGTCACGGTATCGCGGCATCGCTCCCACGGCCCGGCGCATCGACCGGAGAAAACCCCTCCGATGCCGCGGAAAAGCCCCGCGAAGCCGCGCTCCGCCGCCCCGCGACGGATCAGGCCACGTCGCGACCGGATGCCTCCACCCAGCGCGCCAGCACACCCGCCGCGGCGCCGCCGTCGATCGCCGCCGCGGCCCGGTCCCGCGCCGCGGCGAGGCGCTCGATGATCGGGAACTGCACCTGCGTCGCGTCGCGGAAGAGCTCGTACGAGACGATGCCCGCGGCCGCGTTCAACAGGACGATGTCGCGCACCGCGCCGGTCTGCCCGTCGAGGACGCGCCGGACGACCTCCGCGTTGTGCGCCGCGTCGCCGCCCAGCAGGTCGTCGATGTCGGCGAGCGGGATGCCGAGGTCGCGCGGGTCGAGATCGTGCTCGTGGACGTCGCCTCGGCTGATCTCCCAGACGCGGCTGTGGCCGGTCGTCGTCAGCTCGTCGAGGCCGTCGTCGCCACGGAAGACGAGCGCGGTGGCACCGCGCGTCTGGAAGACGCCCGTGATCAGCGGCACCCGGTCGAGGGCGGCGACCCCCACCGCGTTCGCCTCGGCGCGAGCCGGGTTGCACAGAGGGCCGAGGAAGTTGAAGACCGTGGGGACGCCGAGCTCCCGACGCGTCGCCCCGGCGTGCGCGAAGCCGGGGTGGAACGCCGAGGCGAAGGCGAAGGTGATGCCGACCTCCGCGAGCACCTCGGAGACGCGCTGCGGAGACAGTGCGAGGTCGATGCCGAGCGCGCCCAGCACGTCGGAGGAGCCCGATGCGGAGCTCGCCGCCCGGTTGCCGTGCTTGACGACCGGGATGCCCGTCGCCGCCGCCACGATCGCCGACATCGTCGAGATGTTCACCGTGCCGAAACGGTCGCCGCCGGTGCCGACGATGTCGAGCACTTCCGCGGGGACCGGAAGCGGCAACGCGGCCTCGAGGATCGCGTCGCGGAAGCCGACGATCTCGTCCACCGTCTCGCCTTTGGCGCGCAGCGCGAGGAGGAATCCGCCCAGCTGGGCGGGCGTGGCCTTCCCCGTCATGACCTGACGCATCGCCCACGTCGACTCCGACACGCTGAGGTCACGCCGATCGAGGAGGGCCGTCAACACTTCCGGCCATGAGTAGAGCTCCGCCACGGGAGTAGATCCTATCGGCAGACTGTCAGCACACTCGCGGGCTGCTCAGAGCGCACGCCGATGCCCCCGAAAGTCCGGTGATGTGGGCTGACACCTTCAGGGATGCGAAAACTGGGCGCTGAATCCGCCATAATGGGGAACGTGACGACGACTCCAGCTGCCTACTCCCAAGCCTTGCGATCCGTGAAGCGACCGGATCCGGTGGCTGTCGGCACGATCGTGTGGCTCGGCAGCGAGGTGATGTTCTTCGCCGGACTGTTCGCGATCTACTTCACCCTGCGCAACGCCGCGCCGGAGATGTGGGCCGAGAGCGCACAGGATCTGAACGTCCCGTTCGCCGCGGTCAACACCGTCATCCTCGTGCTGTCGTCGTTCACCGCCCAGGCAGGCGTCTTCGCCGCGGAGCGGTTCCAGCCCTACCGCACCGGCTCGTTCTGGCAGTTCCGCCGCTGGGGCATGGTCGAGTGGTTCTTCCTCTCCTTCCTCATGGGCGCCGTCTTCGTCTCCGGCCAGGTGTGGGAGTACGCGACGCTCGTCGCCGAGGGCCTGCCGATCAGCGCGAACTCCTACGCGTCGGCGTTCTACCTCACCACCGGTTTCCACGCCCTCCACGTCACGGGTGGGCTCATCGCATTCCTCCTGGTGATCGGCCGCGCCTTCGCCGTGAAGAACTTCGGGCGCAAGGAGATGACGTCCGCGATCGTCGTGTCGTACTACTGGCACTTCGTCGACGTCGTCTGGATCGTCCTGTTCTTCGTCATCTACGTCGTCAAGTGAGAGCGGAGCTGACTTCCTCTATGTCCTCGAAGACCCCGCGCCAGAAGACCGGCCGTCGCAGCAAGTGGGCCGCGGCCGCCCTCATCGGCATCGGCCTGCTCGTCACCGGCGGCATCTACGCCGGCGCGTCCGCCGCGATGGCGGCCACCGAGCCCGCATCCCCGACCACGGCCCTCACCGCCGACGACGGCAAGAAGCTGTTCCAGGCGAACTGCGCCACCTGCCACGGCCTCAACCTGGAGGGCACCGCCGACGGTCCCTCGCTCTACGGCGTCGGCGAGGTCGCGGTCGAGTTCCAGATGTCCACGGGCCGCATGCCCCTGCAGATGCAGGGACCGCAGGCGCCGCAGAAGCCCGCGCAGTTCACCGAGGACCAGATCCTCGCGATCTCCGAATGGGTCCAGTCCACCTCCCCGGGCCCGATGTTCCCCGCCGCCCGCACCCTGGACGGTCAGGGCGACGTCGCCAACGGCGCCGAGCTGTTCCGCATCAACTGCGCCATGTGCCACAACGTCGCCGGCGCCGGCGGTGCTCTGACGGAAGGCAAGTACGCCCCCGCGCTGACCAGCACGAGCGCGCTGCACATGTATGCGGCGATGGCGACCGGCCCGCAGAACATGCCCGTCTTCAACGACATGACGCTCACCGCGGACGAGAAGCGCGACATCATCTCCGCGCTCCTGTTCCTCCAGAAGAACGAGTCGCCCGGCGGCTTCTCCCTCGGGTCGCTCGGCCCGGTCTCCGAGGGCCTGTTCATCTGGATCTTCGGTATCGGCAGCCTGATCGGGCTCACCGTGTGGATCACGGCGAAGTCCAACTGATCGGGAATCTGTGGACAACGACGGCACTGACGTAGCGAACGGACGAACAATGGCACACGAGGAAGACGCGCTCGAGCACGAGAGGGGCTCATGGAAGCCCTCCGCGGGGCTCGCCGTCGCCGTCCCCGACCCGGTACGCAACCCCGGTCTGCCCCCGCATCGGGAGCGCATCACCGACAAGGACCCCGCCGCCATGAAGCGCGCGGTCCGGACGGTGTACACCCTGTTCTATCTCTCCCTGGCGGGGAGCATCTGGGCCATCGCCGCCTACATGCTGTTCCCGATCGAGAGCGGATCGCTGGTCGACATCCGGCACAACAACCTCTTCATCGGCCTCGGCATCGCCCTGGCTCTGCTCGCGATCGGCATCGGCGCCATCCACTGGTCCAAGGCCGTCATGAGCGACAAGGAGTTCATCGAGCCCCGCCACGCGACGCGCGGCCGCGACACGACCCGTGAGGGCGCCATCCAGGCGTTCCGGGACGCGAACGAGGAGTCCGGCTTCGGTCGGCGCACCGCGATCCGCGGATCGCTCATCGCCGCGCTCGTCGCCTCGATCCTCCCCGGCATCACTCTCTTCCGCGGGCTCGCCCCGCAGAACAACCCGGAGAACCCGATCGCGGGCGACCCGGTCGCCCTCCTCAGCCACACGATGTGGAAGAAGGGCGAGCGCCTCGCCCACGACCCGTCCGGCGAGCCCATCCGCGCCGCAGACCTCACGCTCGGCTCCGCCGTCCACGTGATCCCCGCGTCCCTCGCCGACCTCAGCCACCACGACGGCTACCTCGAGGAGAAGGCGAAGGCGATCGTCCTGCTGATGCGTCTGCTCCCCGAGCAGCTGCCCGCCGAGCACAACAAGCTCGAGTGGTCCTATGACGGCATCGTCGCGTACTCCAAGGTCTGCACGCACGTCGGATGCCCCGTGGCCCTCTACGAGCAGCAGACACACCACCTGCTGTGCCCCTGCCACCAGTCGCAGTTCGACGTCTCGCGCTCGGCCGCCGTCATCTTCGGCCCGGCCGCGCGCCCGCTGCCGCAGCTGCCGATCACGGTGGACTCCGAGGGCTACCTCGTCGCACAGAGCGACTTCCACGAACCCGTCGGCCCGAGCTTCTGGGAGCGTCATTGAGCACCGCGACCGTCACTGAGACCCCCGCCTCCACGGCGGACGCCGACAAGCCCCTCGGGGGCCGCTTCGTCGCCGGCGCGGCGAACTACATCGACGAGCGAACGAGCATCTCCGGGATGGTCAAGGAGCTCGGCCGCAAGATCTTCCCCGACCACTGGTCCTTCATGCTCGGCGAGATCGCGCTGTGGAGCTTCGTCGCCGTCCTCCTGTCGGGGACGTTCCTGACGTTCTTCTTCCAGGCCTCGATGGTGGAGACGCACTACAACGGCGCCTACCTGCCGCTGCGCGGCGTGGAGATGTCGGCCGCGATGGACTCGACCCTGCGGCTGTCCTTCGACATCCGCGGCGGTCTCCTGGTCCGCCAGATCCACCACTGGGCGGCGCTCGTGTTCGTCGCCGGCATCGGCGTGCACATGCTCCGCGTGTTCTTCACCGGCGCCTTCCGCAAGCCGCGCGAGCTGAACTGGGTGATCGGCTTCATCCTCTTCATCCTCGCGATGGGTGAGGGCTTCACCGGCTACTCGCTGCCCGACGACCTGCTCTCGGGCAACGGTCTGCGCATCATCGACGGCATGATCAAGGGCATCCCGCTGATCGGCACGTGGACCTCGTTCCTGCTCTTCGGCGGCGAGTTCCCCGGCACCCAGATCGTCGGACGCCTCTACACGCTGCACATCCTGCTGCTGCCGGCGATCCTGGTCGCCCTGCTCGCCGTGCACCTGATGCTCATGATCGTGAACAAGCACACGCAGTTCGCCGGCCCCGGCCGCACGAACAGCAACGTCGTCGGCTACCCGATGATGCCGGTGTACATGTCCAAGATGGGCGGCTTCTTCTTCATCACGTTCGGCGTGATCGTGCTGATCGCCTCGCTGTTCACGATCAACCCGATCTGGAACTACGGCCCGTACGACCCCTCCCCCGTCTCGGCGGGTACCCAGCCCGACTGGTACATCGGCTTCGCCGACGGCGCCCTGCGCCTCGTGCCGCCGCACCTGGAATTCGTGCTGTGGGACCGGACGTGGTCGTTCAACATCCTCATCCCGCTGGGCGTCATCGGCATCTTCATCGTCCTGGTGATGCTGTACCCGTTCATCGAGTCGTGGATCACGGGTGACAAGCGCGAGCACCACATCGCACAGCGCCCGCGCCACGCGCCCACGCGCACCGCGATCGGTGTGGCCGGTGTCGTCTTCTACGCCGTCCTGTGGGCCGCCGCCTCGTCGGACATCATCGCGACGCACTTCCATCTGACGATGGAGGGTGTGATCCACACCCTGCAGGCGCTCCTGATCATCGGGCCCGTCGTCGGCTACTTCATCGCGAAGCGCATCGCCCTGGCGCTGCAGAAGAAGGACCGCGAGATCGCTCTGCACGGGTACGAGTCCGGTCGCATCGTGCGCCTTCCCGGTGGCGAGTTCATCGAGGTGCACCAGCCCGTCGACGCGTACGAGCGCGTGAAGCTCGTGGACTTCGAGACCAACGCCCCGCTGGTGGTCCGACCCGACGACCAGGGCCGCATCCCGTGGCACGAGAACCTGCGCTCCTCGCTGTCGCGCTGGTTCTTCGAGGATCGTCTGGTTCCGGTCACGCAGGCCGAGATCGACGAGGCGGAAGCCCACGCACACCACGCGGCGGTCCACCTCGCCGAGTCGGAGGACGCCGAGATCCAGGGCATGCACGAGCGTGCGGGTGTGCCGGATGCGCCGCACCACCCCATCGACGACGGTCGCCGGAGTGAGACCGCGGTGCGCCCCTCCAACGTGATCGTCCCGGACGAGGACGACTCCACGAAGGGCTGATCACACAAGCTGGCAGTCAAGCGGCGAGGAGAGACCGTTCCGGTCCTCCTCGCCGCTTCGTCGTGCGCGTAGCCTCGCACGCATGTCAGACACATCGCCACTGTCCTACTTCTCCGCCAAGCTCCGGCACGAGACCGATCCGTCCGACGTCTACGCGGCGCAGAAGGCGGGCGAGCCCGTCGTGCTCGTCGACGTCCGCAGCGCGGAGGCGTGGGCCCAGGGTCACGCCGCCGGTGCCGTGCACATGCCGTACCGCGACATCGCCGACCGTGCGCCCGACGAGCTCGACCCCGGCGTCCCCGTGGTGGTCTACTGCTGGAGCCCGGGGTGCAATGCGGGCGCGAAGGGCGCCGTGGAGTTCGCCCGAGCGGGATTCGCGGTGCGCGAGATGATCGGCGGATACGAGTACTGGGCCCGGGAGGGTCTTCCCGTCGAGAGCGCGCAGGGCCCCCTCCCCCGCCGGTTCGATCCGCTCGTGATGGTCGTGCGCGACGCGGGCTGAGGTCTGCGTCGGCGTGCCGGCCTCAGCCCACGCGGTCGATCTCGTCGGCGAAACGCGACGCGGCCGCCCCGAAGAAGCGGGGAGCGCCGGTGGCCGCCTCGTACGCGGCTGCGGCGACGTCGGCGACGACGGCCGTGACGTTGTCGCGTGAGCCCGCCTCGAGCGACAGGCGGACGAGCTCGTCCGCCGCCGCCTGAGGGCCCGCCACGTCGCGCAGGACGTCGGCGATCGCGTCGTCCGGCAGGTAGTCACTGACTCCGTCGCTGCAGAGCAGCCAGCGGTCGCCCCGCTCCGGCGTACGCTCGTCCACGCGGACGGGGTCGGTCGCGTCGCCGCTCAGCGACGCCGTGATGATGTTCCGCCGCGGGTGGGTCATGGCGTCCTCCTCGCGCACGAGGCCCTGCTCGATGAGGACCTGCACGTACGAGTCGTCCCGGGTCTGTCGCGACAGCTTCCCGCCCCGCAGCAGATACGCGCGCGAGTCACCCGTGTGCGCCAGCAGGAGCTCGCCCCCGTCGGAGAACCACAGCGCCGTGAGCGTGGTCGCCATCCCCGCCAACGCGGGGTCGCGCCGCACGTGGGCGCCCAGATCCCAGTTCGCCCAACGGATCCGGTCGACGAGGGCCCCCGCGTCGGACACGGGGTGTCCGCCGCTCACCAGACGACGCAGGAAGGCGGCGGACGCCAGGTCCCCGGCCGGGCCTCCGCCCACGCCGTCGGCGACGCCCGCACCCCAGGACGCGGCGAAGGCCGCGTCCTGGTTCACGTCTCGATGGGCACCGATGTCACTGGACACACCGGCCCTCAGGATGAAGGCCATGGATCAGACCGGATGCGTCCGCTCAGCGGGCGAAGTATCCGCGGTAGTACTCGTACACCCACCCGACGATGGCGACGACGAAGACGCCGAGACCGATCGGCAGGATGAACGTGCCCACGGCGAGACCGAGGATCGCCAGCGCTGCGGAGAACGCGAGCACCAGCGGCCACCAGGACCACGGGCTGAACTCGCCGATCTCGGGGTCGCCGTCGTCGATGTCGGCCGTCAGGGAGTCCTCCGGCAGCTCGCCGCCCTGCGCGCGGTGGACGCGATCGACGTAGAAGCCGATCATCAGCGACATGAACACGGTGAACAGCAGCGCCACCGTGCCGACCCACTCGATCGCGTGGTACCACGGCCGGCTCGAATGCTCGACGATGTTCCAGCCCGTGTACAGCGCGAAGCAGAGGAAGAAGAACCCGGAGAGGATCCACCAGAGGTTGATGTTGGTCTTCACTTACTTCACCTCTCCATCGGCCAGGTCGACGACGGGTGCGTCGGGGGCGTCCTTCGCCGGTCCGACCCCCACCGGGACGGCGGCCTCGGGGTGGTTGAGGTCGAACGCAGGACGCTCGCTGCGGATGCGCGGGATCGACGTGAAGTTGTGGCGCGGGGGCGGGCAGCTGGTCGCCCACTCGAGCGATCCGCCGTAACCCCACGGGTCGTTGACGGTCACCTTCGGCGCGGTCCGCGACGTGATCCAGACGTTCAGGAAGAACGGGATCATCGAGGCGCCGAGGATGATCGCACCGATGGTCGACACCTGGTTCTGCCAGGTGAAGCCGTCGGCGGCCGAGTAGTCGGCGTAGCGGCGGACCATGCCCTCCACGCCCAGCCAGTGCTGGATGAGGAACGTCATGTGGAAGCCGATGAACAGCAGCCAGAAGTGGACGACGCCGAGGCGCTCGTTGAGCATCCGTCCCGTCCACTTCGGCCACCAGAAGTAGAAGCCGGCGAACATCGCGAACACGACCGTGCCGAACACGACGTAGTGGAAGTGGGCGACGACGAAGTAGGAGTCCGACAGGTGGAAGTCCAGCGGCGGCGAGGCGAGGATGACGCCGGTGAGGCCACCGAACACGAACGACACCAGGAAGCCGAGCGAGAACAGCATCGGCGTCTCGAAGGTGATCGAACCCCGCCACATCGTGCCGATCCAGTTGAAGATCTTCACGCCCGTGGGCACGGCGATGAGCATCGTCATCAGCGCGAAGAAGGGCAGGAGGACGGCGCCCGTGACGTACATGTGGTGCGCCCAGACCGACACGGACAGGGCGGCGATGGCGATCGTCGCGTAGACCAGGGTCTTGTACCCGAAGATCGGCTTGCGGCTGAAGACCGGGAAGATCTCCGACACGATGCCGAAGAACGGCAGGGCGATGATGTACACCTCGGGGTGACCGAAGAACCAGAACAGGTGCTGCCAGAGCAGAACGCCGCCGTTGGCCGGGTCGTAGATGTGCGCACCGAGCACACGGTCGGCCGCAGCAGCGAGGATCGCCGCCGCCAGCACCGGGAAGGCCATCAGGATCAGGATGCTCGTGACGAGCGTGTTCCACGAGAAGATCGGCATGCGCCACATGGTCATACCGGGCGCGCGCATCGTGATGATCGTCGTGATGAAGTTCACGGCACCGAGGATCGTTCCGAAACCGCTCATGCCGAGGCCGAGCATCCAGAGGTTTCCTCCCGCACCGGGCGAGAAGCTCGCTCCGGCGAGCGGCTGGTAGGCGAACCATCCGAACGCGGCGGCGCCCTGCGGCGTGAGGAAGCCGGCGACCGCGATGAGCGAGCCGAAGATGAACAGCCACAGCGCGAACGCGTTCAGGCGCGGGAAGGCGACGTCGGGTGCGCCGATCTGCAGCGGGAGGATCGCGTTGGCGAACCCGGCGAACAGCGGGGTCGCGAACATCAGCAGCATGATCGTGCCGTGCATCGTGAACAGCTGGTTGTACTGATCCTTCGTCGGCAGGATCTGCATGCCGGGCTCGAACAGCTCCGCGCGGATGATGAGCGCCATCACGCCGCCGAGCAGGAAGAACAGCACGGAGGCGATCAGGTACATGTACCCGATGGTCTTGTGGTCGGTGGAGGTGATCCACCGCACGAGGATGTTGCCCTTCTCCTCGACGCGCGAGGAGCTCAGAAGAGCGGCCTGGCGCGGCGGGATGGTCGTGGGGCGCTGCGGAGCATCGCCCTGCAGAGGAAGGGTCGTCGCCATCAGTGGTCTCCCTCGGATTCAGCCGAAGCACCGGTTCCCGGCAGGTTCTGCAGACGGTTGTAGGCCTCGTTGACGTCGCCGGTCTGGCCGCGCTCGCGCAGTCCGTCCAGGTAGGCCTGGTACTCGGCGGGCTCGACGACCTTGACGTTGAACAGCATCATCGAGTGGTACTGGCCGCACAGCTCCGCGCAGCGGCCGTCGTACTCGCCGACGCGGGTCGGGGTGAAGGACCAGAAGTTGTCCTTGCCGATGTACATGTCCTTCTTGTACAGGAAGTCCACGATCCAGAACGAGTGGATGACGTCGCGCGAGGTGAGCTTGATCTTCACCTTTTTGTCGACCGGGAGGTAGAGGGTCGGCAGCTCGTTGGTGATGTTGCCCTGAGCGTCGGTCTGCGCCTGGACGCCCATGGTCCAGACGGCGTCGCTCGCGTCGTCGCAGTCCTGCTGCGCGTACTGGAAGTCCCACGCCCACTGCTTGCCGATCGCGGTGATGCAGACGTCCGGCTCGTCGTACTGGGTCTCGAGGGCGACCTGGTCGCGCGCCGTGAAGGCGAAGAAGCCGAGCACGAGGATCAGCGGCACGACGGTGTAGAAGATCTCGACCGGCATGTTGTAGCGCAGCTGTACGGGAAGACCCGACTGCCCCTTGCGACGGCGGTACGCGATCGCGGCCCACCCCATGAGCGCCCACGTGATGACACCGACCGCGAGGAGCACGAGCCACGAGTTCACCCAGAGGCCCGACACCATCTCGGTGTGGTTGGTGGCCGGCGTGCCCTCTTCGGTGAAGCCGGGCAGGAATCCGTTCAGCTGGCTCGGCGTACACCCGGCCAGGGTGATCGCTGCGGCGATCCCGAGGGGGATGGCGACGAGCCGGAGGCGGCGTGTGACGCGCACGGTGCACCTTTCGGAGTCATGAAGGTCGAACACCGTTCAGTCTAGGGCAACCTCCCATCCGATTCAGGCCATCCGCCCAGGATGTCCCCCTCGGACGGAGGGGTTTTCCCGCGCTGATCCGGCCCGGAGCTCGGTCGCGCCCGCCAGAACGGGCGGAGCTCAGTGGAAGCTGTCGCCGCAGGCGCAGCTGCCCGCCGCGTTGGGGTTGTCGATCGTGAAGCCCTGCTCAGAGATCGTGTCCTTGAAGTCGATCGTGGCGCCGTCGAGGTACGGCACGGACATGTCGTCGACGATCACCTCGACGCCGTCGAAGTCGACGGCCTGGTCGCCGTCGAGGAAGCGCTCGTCGAAGTAGAGTTGGTAGATCAGTCCCGAGCATCCGCCGGGCTGCACGGCGACGCGCAGGCGGAGATCGTCGCGACCCTCCTGCTCGAGCAGGTTCTTGACCTTGGCGGCCGCGGCGTCGGTCAGTCCGACTCCGTGCGCGGCGGCGTCGGTGGTCGAGGGCGTGAGGGCGGTGTCGGTCATGGCATTCTCCCCGGAAGGTCGAGCCGGCTGCGGCCGGCGGGATGCCACGATTCTACGCCGCGACGGGGCACGCGGGCCCGGATGGGGACGGTCAGTCCCCCAGCCCCTCGCGGTCGAGCCGTTCGAGCAGCATCGCCTCGGAGACGAGGGCGTGCCGGAAGGTGTCCAGGTGCAGCGACTCGTTCGGGCTGTGTGCCCGCGCGTGCGGATCCTCGACGCCCGTGACGAGGATCTGCGCCCCCGGGAACTCCCGGACGAGGTCGGCGATGAACGGAATCGACCCGCCGACGCCGATGTCGACGGGTGCGACGCCGTAGCCCTCCTCGAGGGCGGCCCGCGCGTGAGCCACCGCGGACCCGGTCGTGTCGACGAGGAAGGGGTCGCCGAACTCCACGTCCGAGAAGGTCAGCTGCGCGCCGAAGGGCGCGTGGGCCCGCAGGTGCTCCTCGAGTGCCACGAACGCGGAGCGACCGTCCTGACCGGGAGCGACCCGCGCGCTGATGACGACGGACAGCTCCGGCGTGAGGGTGTTGGAGGCGTTCTTCACCGAGGGGAAGTCGATGCCGGTGACGGTCACGGCGGGCTGGTTCCAGATCCGGCTCAGGATCGAGCCGCGCCCGATGGGACGCACCCCGGCGGCCAGGCCCGCCTCGTCGCGCAGCGTGTCCTCGGAGTAGTCGGGCGTCGACGCGTCCCGCGACGTGAGGCCTGCGACGGCGACGGCGCCGTCATCGTCCCACAGCGACGCGAGGAGCTTGGAGGCGGCGAGCATGGCGTCGGGGACGGCTCCCCCGAACATGCCGGAGTGCGAGGCGTGGTCGAGCGTGCGCACCGTCAGCGTGAAGCGGACGTTGCCCCGCAGCGACACGGTGAGGGCGGGCGTCGTCGCATCCCAGTTGCCGGAGTCGGCCACCACGATGACGTCGGCGCGCAGCGCGTCGGCGTTCTCGCGAAGGAAGGTCGCGAACGACGCGGAGCCGGCCTCCTCCTCGCCTTCGATGAAGACGTTCACGCCGAGGTCGACGTCGGTGCCCAGCGCGCCCACGAGCGCGCGCAGCGCGCCCACGTGGGCCATGATCCCCGCCTTGTCGTCGGCGGCGCCGCGACCGTAGAGTCGCCCGCCCCGGACCGTGGGCTCGAAGGGCGGCGACTCCCACAGGGACTCGTCCCCCACCGGCTGCACGTCGTGGTGCGCGTAGAGGAGGATGGTGGGACGACCGGCACGCGCGGCCCGCGATGCCAGCACCGCGGGCATCCCCTCGAGACCCGTCTCGGGGACGACGGCGGTCTTCACCTCCACGCGGTCGAAGAGCCCCAGGTCCTCGAACAGCCCCGCGACGGCGGCGGCGCTGCGCTCGACGTCGGCGCGGTCGAAGCCCGGGAAGGCGACCGACGGGATGCGCACGAGCCGCCCCAGGTCGGCGAGCGCCGCGGGGACACCCCCCTCCGCGGCGGCGCGGACGGACTCGGGTCGGGACAGCTCGGAGGTCATGCGGGTAATCTTAGATCGGCGCCTCTCGCGCTTCAGTCGCCCAGATAACGAGGATCCACCCCGTGGCCAAGAACCCCGCAGCACCCGACACCGCTCCCGACGTGCCGACCGGACCGGGCAAGAACCGTCCGACGCCGTCGCGCGCCGAGCAGGAGGCGGCACGCAAGCGCCCCCTCGTCGCCGACACGAAGGAGGCTCGGGCCCGGGCGAAGGCCGACCTCGCCGCGCAGCGCGAGAAGGCCCGCATCGGCATGGCCAACGGCGAGGATCGCTACCTCCCGGTGCGCGACAAGGGACCGCAGCGCCGGTTCGTCCGCGACGCGGTGGATGCGGGCTGGCACGCGGGCGAGCTCCTCATGCCGCTCATGCTCGTTGTGATCCTGGTGAGCCTCGTGCAGAACCAGGCGGTCGTCACCTACGCGTTCCTCGGGCTCTGGCTGTTCATCCTCGTCGTCATCGGCGACATGGTGATCACGAGCCACACCGTGAAGAAGCGCGCCAAGGAGAAGTTCGGCGACCGCACGGAGAAGGGCCTCGGCTGGTACGGCGCGATGCGCACCATCCAGATGCGCTTCATGCGCCTGCCGAAGCCTCAGGTCAAGCGCGGCGGTCGCCCCGTCTGACCCGCGAGTCAGCGCCGCGCCGCGAGGGCGCGGTTGATCTGGCGCGCCCAGAGCGGGCCGCGGTAGATGAACCCGGTGTAGCCCTGGACCAGGTCGGCGCCGGCGTCCAGACGTTCCCTGACGTCGTCCGCCGTCTCCACGCCTCCGGCGGAGATCACGCAGAACCCCTCCGGGACGACCGCGCGCACCGTGCGCAGCACGGCGAGCGAACGCTGGCGCAGCGGGGCGCCGGACAGTCCGCCCGCCCCCATCGCCGCGACCGCGTCGGGGTCCGTCGACAGCGGCTCGCGCGCGACGGTGGTGTTGGTCGCGACGAGGCCGTCCAGGCCCGCGTCGACCGCGAGGCGCGCGATGGCCTCGATCTCGTCGTCGGGGAGGTCGGGGGCGATCTTCACCAGCAGGGGCGTGCCGCCGGCGGCGTCCCGCACGGCCTCGAGCAGGGGACGAAGCGTTTCCACGGCCTGCAGGCCGCGAAGCCCCGGGGTGTTCGGCGACGACACGTTCACCACGAGGTAGTCGGCGACGGGCGCGATCCGACGGGTGCTCGTGACGTAGTCGGCGGTGGCCTGCTCGACGTCGACGACGCGGCTCTTGCCGATGTTCGCGCCGAGGATCGCCCGTCGCGCGCGCCGTCGGGACCGGCCGAGACGTGTCGCCGCCGCCGCCGCTCCGGCGTTGTTGAAGCCCATCCGGTTGATGAGCGCGCGGTCCTCGATGAGCCGGTACAGCCGCGGCCGCGGGTTTCCGTCCTGCGCGATCGCGGTCACGGTGCCGACCTCGACGTGGCCGAAGCCGAGGGCGTACAGGCCCTCGCTCATGACGGCGTTCTTGTCGAAGCCCGCCGCGACGCCGAAGGGCGAGTCGAACACGAGTCCGAGCGCACGGGTCTTCAGACTCTCGTCGGGCTTCGTGAGGGCGCGCGTCACGACGGACAGCGGCCACACGCCGAGGGCACGGATGACCGGGATCACCAGATGATGCGCGGTCTCGGGATCCATGCGCGCGAACACGGTGCGGAAGATGAGCGGATACATCGCCCACCAGCCTAGGGCCGCCGACACGGGTCGCGACGCCGCGGTCCCGGGAGAAACCCGTTACGCCGTCTCGGTCGCGTCCGCCCGCGCAGCCGCGTGATCGGCGCGCAGTTGCGCTATCGACGCCTCGAAGTCCTCGAGCGAGTCGAACGCCTGGTAGACGCTCGCGAAGCGGAGATAGGCGACCTCGTCGAGGTCGCGCAGGGGCGCGAGGATCGTCAGGCCGATCTCGTTGGTGTCGATCTGCGACGATCCGGTCTGGCGCACCGCCTCTTCGACGGCCTGCGCGAGGACCGCCAGGTCGGCCTCCGTCACCGGTCGACCCTGGCATGCCTTGCGCACGCCCGACATGACCTTCTCCCGGCTGAACGGCTCGATCACGCCGGAGCGCTTGATGACGTTGAGGCTCGCCGTCTCGATCGTCGTGAACCGTCCGCCGCACTCGGGGCACTGGCGGCGTCGGCGGATGCTGAGACCGTCGTCGCTCGTGCGCGAGTCGATGACACGGGAGTCGGCGTGACGGCAGAAGGGACAGTGCACGGTTCAGCCCTCCGATCCGGCGAAGCGCGCCGTGACGGCTTCGCCGTGCGCGGGGAGGGCCTCGGCCTCGGCGAGGGCGACGATCGCATCGCTCACCGCCGCGAGGGCCGCACGGTCGTACTCGATCACCTGCTGCGGACGCAGGAACGTCGACGCGGAGAGCCCGGATGCGTAGCGTGCCTGTCCCCCGGTCGGCAGGACATGGTTGCTGCCGGCGAGGTAGTCGCCGAGGCTCACCGGGGAGTAGTCGCCGACGAAGACCGCGCCGGCGTTCACGAACTCCTCCGCGCGCGGGTCGCGCAGGTGCAGCTCGAGGTGCTCGGGCGCGTAGGCGTTGCTGAACGCGGTGGCCGCGGCGAGGTCGTCGACCAGGACGACGGCCGACTGGGGACCCTCCAGCGCCGTCTGCGCCCGCGCCCCGTTGCGGGTCGCGGAGACCCGCCGACCCACCTCGGCGCGCACCGTGCGGGCGAGATCCTCCGACCAGGTGACCAGAACCGCGGATGCCTGTTCGTCGTGCTCCGCCTGGCTGATCAGGTCCACGGCGACGAGGGCCGCATCCGCGCCGTCGTCGGCGACGATGAGGATCTCGGTCGCGCCGGCCTCGGAGTCGGTGCCGACGAGTCCCGCGACGGCTCGCTTCGCGGCGGCCACGAAGTTGTTGCCGGGGCCGGAGACGACGTCGACGGGGTCGAGTCCGATCTCCTCGACACCGTGCGCATACGCGCCGATCGCGCCGGCGCCGCCCATCGCGTAGACCTCGGTGATCCCCAGCAGCTTCGCGGCGGCGAGGATGTCGGGGTGGACGCGCCCGCCGAAGGCCGCCTGCGGCGGCGAGGCCAGCGCGACCTCCCCCACGCCGGCGACCTGCGCGGGGACCACGTTCATGACGACGCTCGACGGATAGACGGCCTTGCCGCCGGGCACGTACACACCCGCCCGGCGCACCGGCTGCCATCGCTGCTCCACCCGCGCACCCGGACCGAGTGCGGTGAGCGAGGGGGCGGGCACCTGCGCCGCCGACGCGGCGCGCACGCGCCGGATCGCCTCGTCGAGCGCGGCGCGCACGGCGGGATCGAGGGCCTCCAGCGCGTCGTCGAGGTGGTCGGCGGGCACCCGGATCTCGTGCCCGCTGACGCCGTCGAAGCGCTCCGCCTGCTCGCGCAGCGCGGACTCGCCCCGCTCGCGCACATCGGAGACGATGTCGGCGGCGGCGGTCAGAGCCTGAGCGCGCGCGGCCTGGGCGCGCGGGACGGCGGCGAGCAGCTCGGCCGTGCTGAGCTCACGGCCGCGGAGATCGATCGTGCGGAGCATCCGTCCAGGCTAACGGACCGGTGCGCCCGCTCAGCCGCGTGTGACGCCGGAGACGTCGGTGAGATACCCGATCCGGCCGTCGTCGTGGCGGACCACGAAGCGGTCGCCGCGGTCCTCGATCACGAGGGCCCACGCGGTGGGTCCGATCGTGAAGAGCGGGGTGCCGGCGTCGTCCACGACCGTGCGCTCGACGGGTGCGAGCGCCCAGAAGGCCTGCGACGCGGCGGGTGCCGCGACCGTATCGACGGCGACCTCGGGCTCCGCGACCGGGGGGACCGTGGTCTGCGACGCGTCGACGGACGCCGCCGCGACGCCGGTCTCGGGCTCCGCGCTCGGCACCGGAGCGGACGGCGCCGGCCGCGGGGCGACCGGGCGGGCCACGACGGGGCGGGCGGGGCGGGCGAAGCGGTGGGCGGGCACCTCGGAGCGGTGACGGAAGTCGTCGCCGATGGTGGGGAACAGCGGGGCGAACACCGTCAGCAGGACGCCGGCGAGCATGAGGATGAACTCGACCCACACGACCCAGGTGGCGAGGAAGATCCGCTGGCCGGCCAGCGACACGAACGACGACCAGAGCGTTCCGAGCCAGATGACCATCGACACCGTGAAGGCGACCGAGGCGAACTGGTCGATGCCCAGCGATCCGACACGACGGATGCCCTGGGGCGACAGACGACGAAGCAGCAGCAGGAACACGGCCACGGTCGGGACGCCGATGGTGAGCACCCAGTCGATGCCGCCGTTCCAGACCGAGCGCCCGCCGACGATCTCGCCGTAGATGGGGAAGAACGACACGACGAAGGCCACGAGCCACACTCCGCCGAGCGCCACCTCGCGGAGGGAGAACGGTCCGACTCCGTACTGCGGCGGAGCGGCCTCGTCCACCCCGTCCGGGCCGTCGGTGACGGCGGCGAAGGCGTCGGACACCGAGGCGAAGGTCACGTCCGGATCGGCGGATTCCGCGGGCGCCCGCTCCCCCGGCTCGTCGGCGGGCACCTCCGCAGAGAGGCCGGCCTCCTCGTGCGGAGCGCCCGCGAAACCGTCGTCGAGACCGCCCTGCTCGGTCGTCTCGCGTGTGGACGCCGACGCGTCCTCGGGTGTGCTCTCGGGCGCGGGGATGTGCTTCTCGTCGGTCACGATGATCGATCCTTCCACGACGGGTTCGTCGCGGACGATTCTACCCGCGACGCATTTCCGGACATGTGCGTCAGCCGAGACACTGGGGCCCCAGCAGCCCCTTCAGTTCTCCGTAGAGGTCCACCGAGACGCCGACGCGCGCCGGCACGTCGAAGACCTTCGCCGTGCCCCCCTTGTGGAGCTTCAGAGTGACCTCGGAGCTGCCGGGATGACGCTGGAAGACGCGCGCGAGCTCGCCGATGGTGGTCTCGGTCGCGCGGTGCTCGGGCATCAGCAGGACGAGAGCCCCGGAGGCGTCCACCGCCCCCAGATCCGGCACGAAGGCGGACTGCCCGTGCAGGTTGAGCCCGTCGTCGCGCCGCGAGACGCGCCCGCGGACGACGAGGATGCTGTCGGCGACGAGCATCGACTGGAACTCGGTGTACGTCTTGCCCATGAACATGACGGTCACCTCGCCGTCGAAGTCCTCGACCGTGATCATGCCGTACGGGTTGCCGCTCTGCTTCGCGACGCGATGCTGCACGCTCGTGACGAGTCCCGCGACCGTGACGATGTCGCCGTCGGCGACGTCCTCATCGGCCAGCAGATCGTGGATCGACGTCGACGCGTGCTTCGCGAGCGGGATCTCGAGACCTGCGAGCGGGTGGTCCGAGACGTACAGACCGAGCATCTCGCGCTCGAAGGCCAGTTTGTCCTTCTTCGTCCACTCCGGCCGAGCGGGTACCTTGGCCGGCACGGCCTCCTCGGCGGCGTCGTACAGGCTGTCGAAGTCGAATCCAATCGCGCCCTGCGCCTCGTTGCGCTTGCGGTCGACCGCCGCCTCGACGGCGTCCTCGTGGATCTCCATGAGTGCGCGACGCGTGTCGCCCATCGAGTCGAACGCCCCGGCCTTGATGAGCGACTCGACCGTGCGCTTGTTCGCGACGTGCGGCGGCACCTTGTCGAGGAAGTCGTGGAACGAGGCGTACGTCGCACCCTCGCGGGCCGCGACGATGCCGTCGACGACGTTCGCCCCGACGTTGCGCACCGCGCCGAGACCGAAGCGGATGTCCTCGCCGACGGCGGCGAAGTACCGGATCGACTCCCCGACGTCGGGCGGGAGCACGCGGATGCCCATGCGGCGGCACTCGTTAAGGTACACCGCCATCTTGTCCTTCGAGTCGCCGACGCTCGTGAGCAGCGCGGCCATGTACTCGGCGGGGTAATGCGCCTTGAGGTACGCCGTCCAGTACGAGACGAGCCCGTACGCGGCCGAGTGGGCTTTGTTGAACGCGTAGTCGGAGAACGGCAGCAGGATGTCCCACAGCGCCTGGATCGCCCCTTCGCCGAAGCCGCGCTCCTTCATGCCGCCCGAGAAGCCCTCGTACTGCTTGTCGAGCTCGGACTTCTTCTTCTTGCCCATCGCCCGACGCAGGATGTCGGCCTGTCCGAGCGAGAACCCGGCGACCTTCTGCGCGATCGCCATGACCTGCTCCTGATAGATGATCAGGCCGTAGGTGGTGTCGAGGATGTCGCGCAGCGGCTCTTCCAGCTCGGGGTGGATCGGAGTGATCGGCTGCAGACCGTTCTTGCGCAGCGCGTAGTTGGTGTGCGAGTTCGCACCCATGGGACCGGGGCGGTAGAGCGCGATGACGGCCGAGATGTCCTCGAAGTTGTCGGGCTTCATGAGGCGGAGCAGCGACCGCATCGGGCCGCCGTCGAGCTGGAACACGCCGAGCGTGTCGCCGCGGGTGAGCAGGTCGTACGCGGGACGGTCCTCGAGCTCGAGATGCTCGAGATCGAGCTCCTCCCCCCGGTTCATCCGGATGTTGTCGAGCGCGTCCGAGATGATCGTGAGGTTGCGCAGCCCCAGGAAGTCCATCTTGATCAGGCCGAGGGTCTCGCACGACGGATAGTCGAACTGCGTGACGATCTGCCCGTCCTGCTCGCGCCGCATGATCGGGATGATGTCGAGCAGCGGCTCCGAGGACATGATGACGCCGGCGGCGTGCACGCCCCACTGGCGCTTCAGTCCCTCGAGCCCCAGCGCGCGGTCGAAGACCGTCTTGGCATCCGGATCCGACTCGACGAGCGCGCGGAACTCGCTCGCCTCCTTGAACCTCGGGTGCTCCGGGCTGAACATGCCGCCGAGCTCCATGTCCTTCCCCATCACCGCGGGGGGCATGGCCTTCGTGAGCCGCTCGCCCATGCTGAACGGGAAGCCGAGGACGCGCCCGGCGTCCTTCAGCGCCTGCTTCGACTTGATCGTGCCGTAGGTGACGATCTGGGCGACGCGCTCGGAGCCGTACTTCTCGGTGACGTACTCGATCACCTCGCCGCGACGACGGTCGTCGAAGTCGACGTCGAAGTCGGGCATCGACACGCGATCGGGGTTGAGGAAGCGCTCGAAGATGAGACCGTGCTCGAGGGGGTCGAGGTCGGTGATCCGCATCGCGTAGGCGACCATCGAGCCGGCTCCCGAGCCGCGGCCCGGCCCGACCCGGATGCCGTTGTCCTTGGCCCAGTTGATGAAGTCGGCGACGACGAGGAAGTATCCCGGGAAGCCCATCTGCAGGATGATGCCGGTCTCGTACTCGGCCTGGGCGCGCACCTTGTCGGGGATGCCGGCCGGGTAGCGGTAGTGCAGGCCCTGTTCGACCTCCTTGATGAGCCAGCTGTCCTCGGTCTCGCCGTCGGGCACCGGGAAGCGCGGCATGTAGTTCGCCGAGGTGTTGAACTCGACCTCGCACCGCTCGGCGATCAGCAGCGTGTTGTCGCACGCCTCGGGGTGGTCGCGGAAGAGCTGGCGCATCTCACCGGCCGTCTTGATGTAGTAGCCGTCACCGTCGAACTTGAACCGGTTCGGGTCGTCGAGGGTCGACCCCGACTGCACGCACAGGAGGGCCTCATGGGCGTCCGCCTCGTGCTGATGCGTGTAGTGCGAGTCGTTCGTGGCCACGAGCGGGATGTCGAGATCCTTCGACAGCCGGATCAGGTCGGTCATCACGCGGCGCTCGATCGAGAGCCCGTGGTCCATGATCTCGGCGAAGTAGTTCTCCTTGCCGAAGATGTCCTGGAACTCGGCGGCGGCGGCGCGCGCCGCGTCGTACTGTCCGAGCCGCAGCCGGGTCTGCACCTCGCCGGACGGGCACCCCGTCGTCGCGATGAGGCCCTTGCCGTAGGTCTGCAGGAGCTCGCGGTCCATGCGCGGCTTGAAGTAGTACCCCTCCATGCTCGACAGCGAGCTCAGGCGGAAGAGGTTGTGCATCCCCTGCGTGCTCTGGCTCCACAGGGTCATGTGGGTGTACGCGCCCGAGCCCGAGACGTCGTCGCTCTTCTGATCGGGAGATCCCCAGGACACGCGGGACTTGTCGCTGCGGTGCGTGCCGGGCGTCACGTAGGCCTCGAGCCCGATGATGGGCTTGACGCCGGCCGCCTTGGCCGCCTTGTAGAACTCGAACGCCGCGAACGTGTTGCCGTGGTCGGTGACGGCGATCGCGGGCATGCCGTAGTCGGCCGCCGCCTGGGTCATCGCCCCGATCTTGGCGGCTCCGTCCAGCATCGAGTACTCGCTGTGCACGTGCAGATGAACGAAGGAGTCGGATGCCACCCTTCGAGTCTACGAAGACCTCCGACATCGGCACCGCGATCCCGCCGATCCGTCGCGGGCTCGCCTCACCTTCGAGTTCAGCGTGAAGGTCGGCGTCAGCGCGCGCGACGGCGCACGATCTCCTCGCGCACCTCGCGCCGGATCACCTTGCCGACGAGCGAGCGCGGCAGGGCGTCGAAGCGCTCGATCGATCGGGGCACCTTGTACCCCGTCAGATGCTCTCGGGCGTGCGCGCGCAGCCGGTCGGCGTCGAACGCCGCGCCCTCGCGCAGCACCACGGCGGCGGTGACGGCCTCGCCGCCGTCGGGCCGCGGGATCCCCACGACGGCGGCATCAACGACGTCCCGATCGAGCAGGAGCGCGTTCTCGACCTCGCTCGGACTGATGTTGAACCCTCCCGTGATGATGAGCTCCTTCAGCCGGTCGACGACCGTGACGAAGCCGTCGGCATCCGCCACGACGATGTCGCCCGTGCGGAGCCATCCTCCGGCGAGGAGCGTGCGCGCCGTCTCGTCGGGCTGGTTCCAGTACCCGCGGAACACCTGCGGACCCCGCACCAGCAGCTCCCCCGGCTCGCCCGTGGGACGGTCCGCGGTCGGGTCCTCGGGGTCGACGACCCGGATCTCGGTGCTCGGGAACGGCACGCCCACCGTGCCGGTACGGCGCAGAGGGCCCATCGGGTTGCCGATGCTGATCGGCGACGACTCGGTCATCCCGTACCCCTCGACGAGGATGCCGCCCGTCGCCTCCTCCCAGCGCTCCACCGTCGCGGCGGGGAGTGCCATCGCGCCGGAGATCGCGTTGCGCAGGCTCGACAGGTCGACCCCCGCGCGCGCCGTCGCCCGCGCGAGAGCGTCGTAGATGGGCGGGACCGCCGGGAGGAAGGTCGGCGGCGTCCGACGGAGCGCCGCGAGGGTGAGTCCGACGTCGAAGGTCGGGAACAGGACGATGCGGGCACCGATCGAGATTGCGGTCGTCAGGCACAGCGTCAGGCCGTAGGCGTGGAAGAGCGGCAGGACCGCGTAGAACACCTCGTCGCCGTGACGGAGGCCCGGCACCCACGCCTCGGACTGCGCGGCGTTCGAGCGCAGGTTGCGGTGGGTGAGGACCGCCGCCTTGGGGCGGCCCGTCGTGCCGCTCGTGAACTGCAGCACGGCGATGTCGTCGAGGGCGGGGCGGGCATGACGGCGTGCCAGCCGGCGGCCGAGGAGCGAGGACCACGACGCGACGCCCTTCGCCCGCGGCCGCGAGGTGAGGGCCGCACGCGAGCGCCGGGCCTTCGGCAGCGGCAGGCGCAGGGCCGCGCGGACGCGCCAGGGCATGGCGTCGGGCATCGTGACGGCCACCACGCGCTCGGGCCGGATGTCGGAGGGGAACTCCGCGATCGTGTCGGCCACGGCGTCCCAGACGATCGCCACGCGGGCGTGGTGCACCTCGAACAGGTGGCGGAGCTCGGGCGCGGTGTAGCGGGGGTTGTGCTCCACGACGATCGCGCCCAGTCGCGCGGCGGCGTAGAAGGCGACGACGTGCTGTGGGCAGTTCGGGAGGATCAGGGCGACCCGGTCCCCCGCGCGGACGCCGAGGCGACGGAGCCCCTCCGCCGCCCGTGCGACCTCGTCGCCCAGGCGCCGATAACTCGTCACCGCACCGAAGAACTCCAGTGCGGGTCGCGCCGGGTACCGCGCCACGGCGTCGTCGAGCATGTCGACCAGCGTCTGCGTGACGGGCTCGATGTCGGCGGGGACGCCGTCCGCGTAGGAGGCGAGCCACGGGCGGGTCGAGAGGTCGGTCATCCCTCCAGGCTAGGCATCCGCTCGTACGCCCCGAGGCATGCGCCCCGAGGCATGGACTCCGCCGGGTGACGATCCCGGTCGTCGGACCGGTGGGGCCGGTGTCCACCTCGGCGCCACGGAAGGCTGCATCCGCACCACCGATCCGACGACCGGCACTCACCGGCCCAGGATCGGTCAGCCGCGTAGCACCTCGAGGGCATGGGCGAGGTCGGCGGGATACGCGCTCGAGAAGGTGACCCAGTCCGTCGTCACCGGGTGGGCGAAGGAAAGCTCGTGCGCATGGAGCCACTGACGGGTCAGGCCGAGACGGGCGGACAGCGTCGGGTCCGCGCCGTAGAGCGGGTCACCCACGCACGGATGACGGTGCGCGGCCATGTGGACCCGGATCTGATGCGTCCGCCCGGTCTCGAGGTGGATCTCGAGCAGCGACGCCGACGGGAAGGCCTCGAGCGTCTCGTAGTGCGTGACCGAGTCCTTGCCGTCCGGGGTGACGGCGAACTTCCACGAATGGGACGGATGGCGTCCGATCGGTGCGTCGATCGTGCCCGCGAGCGGATCGGGGTGCCCTTGCACGACCGCGTGGTAGATCTTGTCGACCTCGCGCTCCTTGAACGCCCGCTTGAGCGCGGTGTACGCCCGCTCGGTCTTCGCGACGACCATGAGACCGCTCGTGCCCACGTCGAGGCGGTGCACGACGCCCTGGCGCTCCGCGGCGCCGGTCGTCGCGATGCGGAACCCGGCCGCCGCGAGCGCGCCCAGCACGGTCGGCCCCTCCCATCCGACGGAGGGGTGTGCGGCGACGCCGGACGGCTTGTCGACGACGACGATGTCGTCGTCGTCGTACACGATGCCGAGGTCGGGCACGGCGATCGGGACGATCTCCGGCTCACGCCGGTCCTCCCAGTCGACCTCGAGCCAGCCGTCGGCCCGCAGCTTGTCGCTCTTGCCCAGCACCCGCCCGTCCTGGCGGACGCCGCCGGCCTCCGCGACCTCCGCCGCGAACGTGCGCGAGAACCCGAGGAGCTTCGCGAGCGCCGCATCCACGCGCACACCGTCGAGCCCGTCGGGCACGGGGAGAGCCCGCACCGGCATCAGACGTCCGCCGCGCGCGCGCCCGATGCGGGATCGGGCTGCGCCGACTCGCCCTCGGAGTCGCCGGCAGTGCCGTCCTTCCGGCGCGCCTCGCGCGAGCCGTCGAGATGGATGCCCATCAGCACGAGGAGCGCGACCCCGATCATCATCGTGACGATGAACATGTCCGCGACGTTGTAGATCGCCGGCATCATCCAGGGGGTGTAGATGAAGTCGACCACGTGACCGACGCCGAAGCCGGGGTCGAGGAAGAGGCGATCGGTGAGGTTCCCGAGGATCCCGCCGAGCAGCAGGCCCAGCACGACCGCCCAGGCACGACCGCGCACGCGCGTGGCGGCGAGGAACAGGATCAGCAGGGCCGCGGCGGCGAGGACGAGGGTGAACACCCACGTCACCTCTTCACCGAGCGAGAACGCCGCGCCCGGGTTGCGCGTCAGGTACAGCTGCAGGACGTCTCCCCAGACGGGGACCGCCTGCTGATACGGAAGGTTCTGCAGTGCGAGGTGCTTCGTGAACTGGTCGACGGCCAGCACCGCCACCGCGAAGATCGCGATGAGGATGCCGGCCGTCGACGGACGCAGTCGTGTGCGGCCTTCCACCGTCCTGCTCAGGAGGCCGAGACGGGCGTGCCCGAGGTCGCGCCGGCGACGTCGAGGTCGCGCAGCTTCTCCTCGATGAAGCCGCGCAGCTGCGAACGGTAGTCGCGCTCGAACTGACGCAGCTCGCTGATGCGGGTCTCGAGGGTGGCGCGCTCCGCGTCCAGGCGGGCGATCTCGTCGCGGCCCTTCGCCTCGGCGTCGGCGAGGATCGACGCGGCCTTGGCCTCGGCGTCCGAGATCAGCTTGTCGCGCTGGGCCTGGCCCTCGGCGACGTGCTCGTCGTGCAGGCGCTGAGCCAGCTCGATGATGCCGGCCGAGGCGGCGGCGGGCGCCACCGCGGCGGGAGCGGGCGCCTCCTCGACGACCTCTTCGACGACGGCTTCCGGCTCGGGCTCGGCGACGGGCTCCTCGACGGGGGCCTCGGCCGCCGGCGCCGCAGCGGCACCGGACTCGAGCTCGGCGACGCGCGCCTTGAGCTCCTCGTTCTCGGCGATCGTCTTGCGCCACTCGACGACGATCTCGTCGAGGAAGTCATCGACCTCGTCGGGGTCGAAACCCTCCTTGAAGCGGACGTGCTGGAACTGCTTCGTGACGACGTCTTCGGGGGTCAAAGCCATGGTGTTACCTCTTTCGGGGGCTCACGACGCGAACCGCTCGGGTCAGCCCGCGATGAGCGGGCCCGTATGGAGACAGCATAGTCCGCACATCCCGGGCGTGCGAGGCGAGCGTCAGGCGCGCGACAGCGCGCCGGTGATGGACATCAGGATGAAGACGACGAGCATCGTCAGCGGGAATCCGAGGTCGATGGCGATCGGCCCCAGACGCAGCGGCGGGATCAGCCTCCGCAGGAACTTCAGCGGCGGGTCGGTCACCGTGAAGACGACCTCCGCCAGGATCAGGCCCATGCCGCGCGGTCGCCACTCCCTGTTGAAGAGGGGGATGTACTCCAGCACGAGTCGGGCCAGCATCATGAGCAGATAGACGAGGAGAAGCAGGTTGACGACGGATGCCGCCAGGCGCACGACCTCCACGTCTACTGGGTGAAGGGAGCCGCCTCGGGGTCGGCCGGCGCGAGGGTGCCGTCGCCCGAGATCGCGACGGACTCCGGCGAGAGGAGGAACACCTTGCTGGTGACCCGCTCGATGCGCCCGTACAGGCCGAGCGACAGACCGCTCGCGAAGTCGATGAGGCGGCGCGCGTCGGCGTCACTCATCTGCGACAGGTTGATGATGACGGGGATGCCGTCGCGGAAGTTCTCGGCGATCAGCTGCGCGTCGCGGTACTGCTTGGGGTGGACGGTCAGGATCTCGCTCACGGTGCCCGCGGTCGGCTGACGCACGACGGCGGGGCGATGCAGGGGCGTCACCGGCGCGGCCTTCTCGACCGTGCGCTCGGGCGTGCTGCGCGTGCGCGCGGGGGTCTCTGCGACAGGCTCGTCATAGATCTCTTCCTCGTCGGCGAGGCCCAGGTACACCATGGTCTTCTTGAGCGGGTTCGACATCGCATCCTCCGTTTGCTCGTCTGTGTCGAGGTTAACCGTGTGGGGGTCGCGGACCGGTGATTGCCGTGCCGATCCGCAGGTGTGTCGCGCCGGCGGCGATCGCCTCGGCGAAATCGCCCGACATCCCCGCCGACATCCACGTGGCATCCGGGACGACCGTGCGCACGGCCTCGGCGCACGACGCGAGACGCTCGAACGCCGCCGCCGGGGCGTCCCGCAGGGGCGCGACGGCCATCACGCCCCGCAGGCGCAGCGACGGGCAGGCCTGCGCGATGTGATCGGCGAGGCGCCGGACGTCGGCGGGAGCGACGCCGCCGCGCGCCGGGTCGTCGGTCAGGTTCACCTGGACGAAGACGTCGAGCGCGTCGCCGTCCGGATCGGCGGCATGCAGAGCATCGGCCAGCCGGTCCCGGTCCACGGAGTGCACGGCATCCGACGCGGCGCGCACGGCTCGCGCCTTCTTCGACTGCACCTGACCGACGAAGTGCCAGCGCAGATGGTCGAGGGACGGCAGCTCGGCCCGCTTCGCGGTGAGCTCCTGTTGGCGGCTCTCCCCCACGTCGCGCACGCCCAGCTCGTGGAGGTCGGCCACGAGCCGGGCGGGGTGGAACTTCGTCACGACGATCCGGGTGAGCTCCTCGGGCGAACGGCCCGCCGACCTCGCCGCGTCGCGGATGCGCGCGTCGAGGTCGGCCAGCCGTGTCGCCAGGTCGGCCGCCTCGGCGCTCCCCGCGATCGTCACTTCAGGAAGTCGGGGATGTCCAGGTCGTCGGCACCGTAAACCGAGTCGTACGACTCGCTCGGGGTCGACACGGCGACCGGCTCGCGCTCCTCGACGACGGGCGCCTCGCGGGCCGCCTGATCCGCCGGCACGGCGGGCAGCACAGGCGCGGCGTTCGGACGCTGCGTCGTGATCGGCTCGATGCGCGCCTGCGGCTCGCCGCCGTCGAATCCGGCCGCGATCACCGTCACGCGCACCTCATCGCCGAGAGTGTCGTCGATGACGGTGCCGAAGATGATGTTCGCCTCCGGATGGGCAGCCTCACGGACGAGCTGCGCGGCGTCGTTGATCTCGAAGATCCCGAGGTTCGAGCCGCCCTGGATCGACAGCAGCACGCCGTGCGCACCCTCGATCGAGGCCTCGAGCAGCGGCGATTCGACCGCGAGCTCGGCGGCCTTGATCGCGCGATCGGCGCCGCGCGCCGACCCGATGCCCATGAGCGCGGACCCGGCACCCTGCATGACCGACTTGACGTCGGCGAAGTCGAGGTTGATGAGACCCGGCGTGGTGATGAGGTCGGTGATGCCCTGCACACCGGCGAGGAGCACCTGGTCGGCCGTGGCGAAGGCCTCGATCATCGAGATGCCCCGGTCGCTGATCTCCAGCAGCCGGTCGTTCGGCACGACGATGAGGGTGTCGACCTCTTCCTTGAGCTTGTTGACGCCGGCCTCGGCCTGGCTCTGTCGGCGACGGCCCTCGAAGGAGAACGGCCGCGTGACGACACCGATTGTCAGGGCGCCGATCGACTTGGCGATGCGCGCCACGACGGGCGCGCCGCCCGTGCCGGTGCCGCCGCCCTCGCCGGCGGTGACGAAGACCATGTCGGCGCCCGCCAGGGCCTCCTCGATCTCCTCCGCGTGGTCCTCGGCCGCACGACGACCGACCTCCGGGTCGGCGCCCGCGCCGAGCCCGCGAGTGAGCTCGCGGCCCACGTCGAGCTTCACGTCGGCGTCGCTCATCAGCAGCGCCTGCGCGTCGGTGTTCACCGCGATGAACTCCACGCCCCGCAGCCCGAGCTCGATCATCCGATTGACGGCGTTCACGCCGCCGCCACCCACACCCACGACCTTGATCACCGCGAGGTAGTTCTGGTTCTGGCTCATGCCGACCTCCATCTCGTCCCGAACCGCCCTAAACCTTGAACCCCCAACCTTGAACTTCAAGTTGAGGTTTAAAGAATTGCCGAGTATGCAATTCCTGGTCTGAAGGTATGCGGCGCCGCCACGCGCACCCCCGCGATTCTGGGCGTGTCGCGCAATCGGCGGCGATATCCGCGAGCCCGCGACCTCAGCGGGTGACGACCGTGCCCGGCGAGGACACGTCGTAGCTCGAGACACCGCTCGGCGGCAGCGCGGTCATCGCCTTGGCGAGCACGACGGACTTGAGCTCCGAGTCGTCGGCGTTCCCCCAGACGACCTGCGTGCCGGTTCCGCCGAGGGTGAGGGTGACGTCGTTCGCGGTCGTGGCCGACATGGCGGTGACCTGGGCACGGATGTCGTCCGGAAGCGACCGGAACACCGTGCCGATCGCGTCGAACGCGGGTGAGCCCACGCCGCCCTCCACGGTGAGCACGGGGTGCCCGGGCGGCGGTTGCGGGGTGGTCGAGAGCGCGACGCCGGCCGCGTCCACCAGCGTGTATCCGGCCGCCGACTCGAGGGAGCCGATCGGGGTGCGCTCGACGATGCGGACGACCAGCTCGTGCGGCGGACGAGCCTCCAGGGTGTAGGACTCCACGAGCGGGAACGCCACCAGCGCCGCCTTCACCGCCGATGCGTCGACGCGGGGAAGGGGGACGCCCACCTGACCGGACAGAGCCGCCTCGACGGCCGCCGGGTCGAGCGTCTGGGTGCCGACGACGCGCACGCGCTCGACGGCGAACAGCGGGCTGTAGGCGGCGCCGATGCTGCCGAGCACGAGGACGACGAGTGCGCCGAGAACGCCGATCCAGAGCATCCGACGCCGGCGCTGCCGCACGGTGAACCGGCGCACCTCGGCGCGCAGGGCCTTCCGACGGGCGCGGGCCGCAGACCAGACCTCACGGACCCGGATCCCGTCGACGGAGTCCTCCCCCGCTCCGTCCACGCCGGCAGGCGCTCCGGGGGCGCCGGGCGCGCGCGTGACGGAGGGCGCCGCGGACGCGGTCGGGGCCGCGTCATCCTGCCCCGGGTCGTCCGCGGTGGACGGCGACGACCGGCGCGGCCGAGGAGCGGGCAGCAGGTCGGGGCCGGTGGCGTCGAGGTCGGCGGGCACGTCCGGACGCGCCGAGGGCGCCGGGCGCTCCGTCGGCAGCGGAACCGGACGGCGCATCCCTACGCCTCGGTCTCGGCGAGGGCCTGCAGCACCTGCGGGATGATGAGGTACACGTTCCCGCAGCCGAGGGTGATGACGTAGTCGCCCGGGCGGGCGATGGACGCCGTGTAGTCCGCGGCCGCCTGCCAGTCGGGGACGAAGCGGACGTTCTGCGGATCGGCGAAGGCTCCGCTGACGAGCTCGCCGGTGACACCGGGAACCGGATCCTCGCGCGCGCCGTAGACGTCGAGCATCACGGTGTGGTCGGCGTACGTCTCGAGCACGTCGGCGAACTCGCGGTACATCTCCTGCGTGCGCGAGTACGTGTGCGGCTGCTGGATGGCGATGAGTCGCCCCCCGCCCACGACGGTGCGCGCGGCGACGAGAGCGGCGGCCACCTCGGTCGGATGGTGCGCGTAGTCGTCGAACACGCTGACCCCGCGCTCGACCCCGTGGAGCTCGAAGCGGCGCACCGTCCCGCCGAAGCCCTCGACGGCGCGCAGCGCCGGCTCGAGCGCGTGGCCGAGGGTGAGCAGCACCGCGACCGCGCCCGCGGCGTTGATCGCGTTGTGGGCGCCCGGCACGGCGAGGCGACCCGGCACCGTCTCGCCGTCGTAGGTGAGGGTGAACGTCACGGGGCCGTCGGTCACGATCTCGGCGACGCGGACGTCGGCGGCGGCGTCCTCGCCGAACGTGAGGACACGGGGGTGGCGCAGAGCAGCGGCGACCCGTCGCGCGCCCGGATCGTCGGCGCTGATGACGACCGCCTCGCTCGCGCCGTCGCCGAAGCGGACGAAGGCGTCGTAGAACGCCTCGCGGCTGCCCCAGTGGTCGAGGTGGTCGGGGTCGACGTTCGTGATGAGGGCGACGGACGTGTCGTAGAGGAGGAAGGTGCCGTCCGACTCGTCGGCCTCGATGACGAACAGGTCGTCGGAGCCGGTGCCGCTGGAGACGCCGAGGTCGGCGATGACGCCGCCGTTGACGAAGGTCGGAGATGCACCGAGGGACTGCAGGGCGGTCACGAGCATCCCGGTCGAGGTCGTCTTGCCGTGCGCCCCCGCGACGCTGACGAGACGTCGCCCGCCGATGAGCCAGTGGAGGGCCTGAGAGCGGTGGATGACGTGCAGGCCACGCTCCTTGGCGAGGAGGAACTCCGGGTTCTCGGGCCAGATCGCCCCCGTGTGGATCACGGCATCGGCGTCGGCGGGGAGGTTCGCCGCGTCGTGCCCGACGTGCACGTCGGCACCGCGCTCGGCGAGCGCACGCAGCGCCGCGCTGTCGGCGCGGTCGGACCCGGACACGCGGATGCCGCGATCCAGGAACATCCCGGCGAGCCCGGACATGCCGGAGCCGCCGATCCCGATGAAGTGGGCGACGGAGATCTCGTCGGGGATGGGCAGGCTCAGGTCGGGTCGAATCATGGCCCGACAAGTCTAGGTCGGCCCCCTGTGAGCCCCGACACGGCGCGCGGATCAGCAGGCGGCGTCGTGGACGTCGGAGTGGGGCGTCGAGACCACGGCGACCGGCGACGCCGGCGGCCCTCCCCCTTTGCACCCCCAATGTATTGACACATTGATACGAAGCGAGATACAAAAGAGTCATGGCTGACCCCTCCGCCCTGCGTGTCCTCTTCGGCGTGCTGCTCGCCGGCGCGACCGTGACCTTCGCCGTCGCGACAGCGCTCGCCGCGACCCGGCCGACGATAGCCCTCCGGGCGCTCGGACGATTCGCGGATCGATCCCGGCTGCCCGTGCCTGCGGCATCCGCCGACGCGCTCGAGGCGTACATGAGACGCAGCAAGGTCGTCGAGTTCGCGGGTCTGACCATCGCCTGCGCCGTCTGCATCGTCCTGCTCGCCTCCCCGCTCGGCGCCAGTGCGCTCTACCCCATCGCCGTGTTCGCCCCCGTGCTCCTGCTCGCGGCCATGGTGAGCGCGACGGTCGTAGCGCTGCGCGAGCGTCTGTTCCGCCCGCCGCTGGGGTCGCCGCGCGTCGCCCGGTCGCGCGCGACCACGGCGCGCGACTACCTCGGACCCGGACGCTGGATCCTGCCGTGGGTGCTGGCCGCCGCCGCCGGCATCGCCGGGGCGTGGGTCGTGTGGATGCTCGCCCGCGGCGCAGCACCCCGACCGGAGGTCGCGGTGATCACGCTCGTCGTCGCCGCGCTGGCGGTCGGCACCGCGATCGGACTGCCCCGCCTCGACGCGGCGATCCTCGGACGACCCCAGCCCGCCGGTTCCGAGCTCGAGCTCGCCTGGGACGACGCGTTGCGCGCGAGCGCGGTGAACGCCTGCCGCCAGACGGCGACAGTCCTCTCGATCGCCGCGATCGCGCTCGCGGTGGTCGCCGTGGTCGCCGGCGCGGATGCTGTGCCCGCCTGGGCGTTCACGCTCTTCCTCTGGGCGCAGCTGCCGATCGCTTTCGTCTACCCCACGGCGGGCGCTCCGCTGCGACGGCAGCTGCATCCGCACGGCATCCACGTCCCCCTCGGGAGCACCGCGTGATCGTCGTCGACCCGGCCTCGCCGGTGCCGCCGTTCGAGCAGCTGCGCGCGCAGCTCGTCGACGACATCGCATCGCACGAGCTCGCCGCCGGCACCCGGCTGCCCACGGTGCGCCGGCTCGCCGAGGAGCTCGGGATCGCCCCCGGCACCGTCGCGCGGGCATACCGGGAGCTCGAGGTCGCGGGGTTCATCGAGACCCGGGGGCGCCACGGCAGCTTCGTCGCGGCGCAGGGGGACGTCGCGACGCAGCAGGTGCAGCGCGCCGCCGCAGCCTTCGCGGAGCAGGTGCGGACGCTGCGGGTCGACCCCGACGAGGCGCTCGGGCTCGTCGCGGCGGCGCTGCGCGGGACGGCATAGCAGACGACGTCGGGCCGCGCGCCGGTCGATGCGGGGGACGTCGCCGACGGTCAGCCGGCGATCGCCTCGTCGATCAGGCCGATGACGTTCTCGGTGCCCGCGCGGGTCCCGACGCCGACGGCGGCGACCCGCAGGGCGGCGAGGGCCTCCGCATCGCGCAGCAGCGGCACGACCTCCGCGCGCACCCGTTCGGCGCTGAACTCCGCGTCGGGGATGATCCGCGCCGCACCCGCCCGCACGACGGACGCCGCGTTGAGGGCCTGTTCGCCGTTGCCGACCGCGTACGGCACGTACACCGCGGGGATGCCCAGGGCACTGACCTCGGCGACCGTCGCGGCGCCCGAGCGCGACACGATCGCATCGGCGAGGGCGAAGGCGAGGTCCATCCGGTCGAGGTACGGGACGGGGCGGTAGTCGGGGTGCCCGGGATCGATCACGGTGTTGCGCTCCCCCACGGCGTGCAGCACCTGCCAGCCGGCATCGACGACGTCACGCCATCCGTCCGCGAAGGCCTCGTTCAGGCGCTGCGCGCCGAGGGATCCGCCGAAGACGAGGAGCACCGGGCGCGCGGCATCCAGCCCGAACGCCGCGGCCGCCTCCGCTCGGCGTGCGTCCCGGTCGAGGTCGACGATCTCGTGGCGCAGCGGCATCCCCACCACACGCGCTCCCCGCAGGGGGGTGCCCTCGAAGACGACGCCCGCGCGCGCCGCGCCGCGCGCGCCGAGGACGTTCGCGAGCCCCGGCCGGGCATTCGCCTCGTGCACGACGTACGGGATGCCCTCCCGACGCGCCGCCACGTACGCGGGCGCGGAGGCGTACCCGCCGAAGCCGACCACGACGTCGACGCCGCGGTCGCGGATGTGTCCGCGCACCTGGGCGACCGCCCGTCGCCACGCCATCGGGAATCGCAGCGCCGCACCGTCGGGGCGACGGGGGAAGGGGACCTTGTCGACGATCAGCAGCTCGTAGCCGCGGGCCGGGACGAGCCGCGCCTCGAGGCCCTCCGCGGTGCCGAGGACCAGCACCGACGCGCGCGGGTCGCGCTCGCGCAGACCGTCCGCGACGGCGAGGAGGGGGTTCACGTGCCCGGCCGTCCCGCCACCGGCCAGGAGATACGTCGTCGCAGGCTGCTCGGTCATCGCCCCGAGCCTACCCGCCGCCGCGCCGTCCCCCGCGGTCCGCCCGACCGACCGCCCGTCCGCCCGTCCGCCCGACCGCCCGTCCGCCGTCCGCCCGTCCACCCGCCCGCCGCCCGCCCGTCCGTCCGCGGCGAGACCGCGCCCCCACGTCGAAACCCACGACCACACCCGCGGTCTGGACGCAGCGCCACGGTCTCGACGCACCAGCACGGTCTCGACGCAGCACCGTGGTCTCGACGCACCAGCACGGTCTCGACGCATCACCGCGGTCTAGGCGTGTCATCCCGGTCTCGACGCATCACCCTCCGAGGCCACGCCCGTGCGGCGAGACCACGCCCGCGCATCGAAACCCACGACCACACCCACGGTCTCGACGCCTAGCCACGGTCTCGACGCATCACCACGGTCTCGACGTGTCCACCGGCCGGCCCCGGCCATCCCGCCGAAACCGCGCCCCCACGTCGAAACCCACGACCACACCCACGGTCTCGACGCATCACCACGGTCTCGACGCCTGACCGCGGTCTCGACGCGCGCGGCGGACCGGCACGCGCGCGGCGCGGTCAGCGGCGCGGGGCGGGGGCGAGCACCGGGGCGCGCGTCGGCAGCGTGCGCGCGAAGGACAGCAGCACCCCGCACGCCATCAGCACCGAGAGCAGGGAGGTGCCGCCCTGCGACATGAACGGCAGCGGGACGCCCAGGACGGGGAGGAGCCGCAGCACGACGCCGACGTTGACGAGTGCCTGTCCGACGATCCACACCGTGATGCCGCCGGAGACGATACGGATGAACGGGTCGTCGGTCTTGCGGATGATGTGGAACGCGCCGACGGCGAACAGGGTGAACAGCAGCAGGACGACGAGGCATCCGATCAGCCCGAGCTCCTCGCCGAGGATCGCGAAGATGTAGTCGTTCGCCTTCGCCGGCAGCCACCCGTACTTCTCGCGCGAGTTGCCGAGCCCGAGGCCGAAGACGCCGCCGTTCGCGAGTCCGAAGATGCCGTGGAGTGCCTGGTAGCACGACGTGGTGTAGCAGGACTCGCTGTCGATCTCGAACAGCTGCGTGATGCGGCGCATCCGATTCTCGCTCGTCATGGCCGCCACGGCCGCGACGACGCTCACCAGGATCAGCGGGATGAGGAACAGCCGCAGCCGCACCCCGGAGAAGAAGAGGCAGCCGAGCAGGATCGCCATGAGGATCAACCCCGTGCCGAGGTCGTGGCTGCCGACGGCGACGAGGCCGATCACCAGGCCGCCCACGGGCACGACGGGGATGAAGACGTGCCGCCACAGGCGCAGCAGCGACTGCTTGCGGTACATGACGTATCCGAGCCACAGCGCGAGGCTGAGCTTGAGGAACTCGGAGGGCTGCATCTGGAACCCGGCGATCTGGATCCAGTTCTGGTTGCCGTCGTTGACGATGCCGAGACCGGGGACGAAGACCAGCAGCTGGAACCCGAGCGTGACGATCAGCGCGGGCCAGGCCATCTTCTTCCAGAACGCGATCGGGAAGCGACTGGCGACGAACATGAGCGGGATGCCGATGAGCGCGAACGTCGCCTGCTTCATCACCACCTCGAACGGGCTCGCCCCCTCGGCCACCGCGTCCGCCATGGTCGCGGAGAGCACCATCACGAGGCCGAAGCCCGTGAGCAGCAACGCCGTCGACGCGATCAGCAGGAACTCGCTCGGCACGGGGGCGAACGCGCGCCCCAGGGAGACGCGCGCGGCGAAGCCCCGCTTGGCCGACCCCTCGGCCTCAGCGGGCGCCGTCGTCGGCCGGGTCCGCCTCGTCGTGGTCGTCGCCACCGGCTCCCCCTCCGTCTGCGGCCGTCCGGCCGTCGTTCCCGCTCTCGTCGTGTCGGGCGATACGCGCTCGCACCGCCTCCGCGAAGCGAGCGCCCCGCTCGGCGTACGACGCGAACTGGTCGAGGGATGCCGCCGCCGGAGCGAGGAGGACCACGTCTCCGTCACGGGCGATTCCCGCGGCCAGGTCGACGACCTGCGCCATGACGTCTTCAGTCTGGGCGTGGTCGACCTCGAAGAGCGGAATGGCGGGCGCGTGTCGTGCGAACGCCGCCGCGATCTCGGCGCGTTCGAGGCCGATCACGATCGCGGCCTTCACGCCGGCGCCGCGAGCGGCGACCAGATCGGAGATGTCGACGCCCTTGAGCTGACCTCCGACGATCCACACGGCGCCCGGGAAGGCCGCGAGCGACGAGGCCGCCGCGTGGGGGTTGGTGGCCTTGGAGTCGTCGACCCACGTGATGCCCGCCGACGTCGCGACGACCTCGATGCGGTGCGGATCGAGCCGGAAGGCCTCGAGAGCTGCGGCGATCGCCGACGGCGCGACGTCGAGCGAGCGGGCGAGAGCGGACGCTGCGAGGATGTTCGCGACCATGTGCGGGGCGGCCAGCCCGTGGGCGGCGAGATCGGCCACGGTCGTGAGCTCGAGGGCGCTCGTGCGCCGTTCCTCGAGGAAGGCGCGGTCGACGAGGATGCCGTCGACGAGACCGACGTCGCTCGGGCCGGGGACGCCCAGGTCGAAGCCGACGGCCCGGCATCCCTCGACGACGTCTGCCTCCTCGACCATCTCCCGGGTGGCCGCATCGGCCTTGTTGTAGATGCACGCGATACGGGTGTTGCGGTAGACGACCGCCTTGGCATCGCGGTAGGCGGCCGCGGAGCCGTGCCACTGCAGGTGGTCGTCGGCGAGGTTCAGGCAGACCGCCGCGTGCGGCGAGACCGCATCGGATCCGTCCTGCAGCGACAGGTACCACAGCTGGTGGCTCGACAGTTCGACGACGAGGGCGTCGAAGCCGCCCGGATCGCGCACGGCGTCGAGCACCGGCACGCCGATGTTGCCGACCGGTGCGACGCGTCGCCCGTCCGCGGCGAGCATCGCGGCGGTGAGCCGCGTCGTCGTGGTCTTGCCGTTCGTCCCGGTGATGAGGACCCACGCCGCCGGGGTGCCGTCCGGACGGAGGACCTTGTCGCGCACGCGCCAGGCCAGCTCGATGTCGCCCCAGAGCGCGATCCCGGCCTCTCGCGTCCAGCGGACGAGCGGATGGTGCGGGGCGAAGCCGGGCGAGGCCACGACGACCTCGGGGGCGAACGCGACGAGCTCGTCGGGCGCCGCGTCGAGCGGGCCCGTCCACAGACGCGCGCCGATCACGGGCAGCAGGCGCGCGTACTCCTCGTCCGCCCTCTCGCTGACGACGAGGACCTCGGCGCCGAGCTCGGCGAGCGTGTCGGCGACGGAGAACCCGGTCATCGACAGGCCGAGCACGGCCACCCGGAGGCCGCGCCAATCGGCGTGCCAGCTGCGCAGGGCGTCGAGGTCGCGCCCGCTCACAGCGAGGCCAGCCATGCGACGTAGAACAGCCCGACCCCCGACACCGCCAGCATCCCCGCGATGATCCACATCCGCACGACGATCGTGATCTCCGGCCAGCCGCGCATCTCGAGATGGTGGTGGAACGGGCTCATGAGGAACAGGCGCTTCCCGCCGGTCGCCTTGAAGTACCACCGCTGCAGGATGACGGAGCCCGGGGCGATGATGAAGACGCCCGCGACGATGATCGAGAGGATCTCGGTGCGCGAGAGGATCGCCATGGCGGCGATGACGCCGCCGATCGCCATCGACCCCACGTCTCCCATGAAGATCTTCGCCTTGGGGGCGTTCCACCACAAGAACCCGACGAGGGCGCCCACGAAGGCCGCCGCGATGATCGTGAGGTCCATCGGGTCGCGGGTGTCGTAGCAGGCCGCCTGATAGGCGGTGACGAGGGCCTCCGACATGCACCGCTGCTGGAACTGCCAGAACGTCACGAGGCTGTACGCGGAGACCGTGAAGATGCCCGCACCGGTCGCGAGGCCGTCGAGGCCGTCGGTCAGGTTGGTGGCGTTCGACCACGCGACCGACAGGAACGACACCCAGATGAGATAGGCGATCCAGCCCACCACGACGCCGAGCGCCATGAACGAGAGCATGGGGATGTCCCGGAAGAACGAGATGTACGGCGACGCGGGCGTCTGGCGGTACTCGTCCGGGAAGTTCAGGGCGAAGATCCCGAAGGGGACCGCCACGAGCACCTGACCGACGATCTTGCGCCAGCCGGAGAGTCCGAGGCTGCGCTGCTGTCGCACCTTCATGAAGTCGTCGACGAATCCGACGACGCCGAGTCCGACCATCATCCAGATGACGAGCAGTCCCGAGGTCGACGGCGGGGCGCCGCCGGTGAGCGTGCCGACGAAGTAGCCGACGACGGCGCCGAGGATGAACACGACACCGCCCATCGTGGGAGTCCCCCGCTTGGCCTGGTGCTGCGGGTTGTTGCCGTCCTCGGTGCGGATCACCTGCCCCCAGCCGATCTTCTCGAACAGCCGGATGAACAGCGGCGTGAGGAAGAGGGTGAAGGCGAGGGAGATCGTCGCGGCGGTCAGCAGGGATCTCACGAGAACGATTCTCCCAGACGATCGCCGAGATGCCGCAGCCCCGCGGAGTTCGACGACTTCACCAGGACACGGTCGCCGTCGCGCAGCTCCGTGAGGAGGTAGTCGTACGCCTCGTCCGCCGTCTCGAAGAAGACGGCCTCGCTGTCCCACGACCCCTCGGCGATGGCCGCGAGGTACAGGCGTCGCGCCTCGCGCCCGACCACGACGATGCGCTGGATCCGCAGCCGCACCGCCTGGAGCCCGACGCGGTCGTGCTCCTCCCCGGCCTGCTCGCCGAGCTCGCTCATGGCCCCGAGGACGGCGACCGTGCGCTCCCCCGGACCGGTGATCTGCGCGAGGGTGCGCAGCGCGGCGGACATGGAGTCGGGGCTGGCGTTGTACGCGTCGTTGATGATGCGGACGCGGTCCGATCCGAGCGGCTGCATGCGCCAGCGCTCGGCGACCTCGACGGTCTCCAGTCGCGCGATCGCCGCCGCGGGGCTCACTCCGAGCACGCCCGCGGCCGTGATCGCCGCGAGCGCGTTCATCACGTGGTGCTCCCCCAGGACGCGCAGGCGCAGCGGGATGCGCTCCCCGTCCGCCACGACGACGCACGTGGTGCCGGAGGCCGTGACCTCCACGTCCTCGGCGCGGACGTGGGCGTCCGGGCCGCGGCCGAACCAGCGCACCGAGAGGCCGCGCTCCGCCGCGACGTCCGCCATCGTCACGACTCGGGGGTCGTCGGCGTTGAGCACGGCGACCCCGCCGGGGCGGATGGCTCGGACGAGCTCGGTCTTGGCCTTGAGGGTCTCCTCGACTCCGCCGAACCCGCCGGCGTGCGCGAGTCCGACCATGAGCACGACGCCCACGTCGGGGGTGACCAGGCCTGCGAGCCGGGCGATCTCGCCGGGACCGGAGGCGCCGAACTCGTTGACGAGGTAGCGGGTGTCCGCCGTGACGCGCAGCATCGTCAGCGGCGCGCCGACCTCGTTGTTGTAGGACCCGCGGGGGGCGATCGTCTCGCCCTCGTCCTGCAGGATCCGCGCGAGGAGGTTCTTGGTCGTCGTCTTGCCGTTGGAGCCGGTGATGCCGGTCACGGTGAGGCGGCCGCCCGCACGCACGCGCGCCACCACCGCGCGCGCCAGATCGGCGAGGGCGTCGACGGCGTCCGGGACGACGATCTGCGAGATCGGTGCGTCGACGGGGCGCTCGACGATCGCGAGGGCGGCGCCGGCCTCGGCGACCGCGCCGACGAATCGGTGACCGTCGGTCGTCTCCCCGGGCTTGGCGACGAAGACGTCGCCGGGACCGAGGACGCGCGAGTCGGTGTCGACCGCGCCGCCGACGAGGGTCGCGGCGGTGTCATCGCCGAACACGTCGAGGGTTCCCCCGACGGCCTCTGCGATCTCTCCGAGGGTGATCCGGATCATGGCTGTGGTTCCTCACGCGCGGGGGCGCGTCAATTCATGATGGGCAGCAGGGGGGTCGGGGTGTTCGAGGGCATCACGCGATAGTGGGTCAGCACCTGCATCATCGCCTTCTTGAAGACGGACCGGTTCGCGGACGACATCCGGTTCGTCTTGGGCTCGTCGAACAGCGTCAGAACAACGTACTGCGGATCATCGGCGGGAGCGAACCCGGCCAGCGACGTCATGAACAGGCCGTCCTTGTAGCCGCCGGCTCCGTCCGGGACCTGCGCGGTGCCCGTCTTGACCGCGAGGCGGTACCCCGGGATCTTGATGTCGTCGGCGAGCGTCCCCTGGGCGTAGACGTTCTCGAGCATCTGGGAGACCTCCGCCGCGGTCTCGGGCTTGATGACCTGCTGCGGTGCGGGCTCGTCGGGGGTGACGACGGTGCCGTCGGGCTCCGTGCACGACTCGACGAGGCTCGCGGGCATCCGCACACCGCCGTTGGCGATGGTCTGGAAGACACTCGCCACCTGCACCGGGGTCACCGTGAAGGCCTGGCCGAACGTCGTGGTGTAGTAGGTCTGGTTGTCCCAGTCCTTGGCATCCGCGGAGAAGCCCGCGTCGGGCGCCCCCGACCAGCCGAGGGCGTCGCCGCCGCCGACGCCGAACCGTTCGAGGTACTGCTGGCGCACCTCCGGCGAGACGAGCGTGCCGAACTGCGACATCGCGACGTTGGAGGACTCGACGAGTCCGCCGGTGAGGGTCAGGTTCTGCGTCGGGTGGCTCTCGGAGTCGTTGATCACCGCCCCGTTGGGGAACTGCATCCGATCCGGCACCTGCACGGTCGAGGTGGGGGTGAGGCCCGCCTGCTCGATCGCCGTGGCCGCGGTGACGGGCTTGAACGTCGAGCCGGGCTCGTAGGAGACCCGCAGCAGCCGCGAGCCGCGGTCCTCGGGGGCCGAGGCGCCCGGGTCGTTGGGATCCACCGTCGGGGTCTCGGCGATCGCACGGATCTTGCCGGTCTTGGCCTCCATCACGATGATCCCGCCCCAGTCGGCCTGGTAGTTCGCGGTCTCCTCGGCGATCAGCTGCTGCAGGTACCACTGCAGGTCGGTGTCGATCGTGAGCTTGAGAGTGCCGCCGGCGACGGCGGGATCCTCCACCTCGGTTCCGGGGATGATGACGCCGTCCGCCCCGCTCTGGTACCTCAGAGTGCCGTTGTGGGCGGCGAGGCACGAGTTCTGCAGGTCTTCGAGGCCTTCGAGCGGCGTGCCGTCGGATCCGACGAAGCCCAGGATGTTGCCGGCGACCGCACCGTCCGGGTAGGTCCGGGAGGGGTGCGACGGGAAGGTCAGGAAAGGCAGCTTCAGTGCCGCGAGGGCACGGTACTCCTCGGTCGAGACGAACTGCTTGATGATCGCATAGCGCTTGTCCGGGTCGATCGCGAGCGCCTCGTCGACGATCTTCTGCACGTCGGCCGCCGACTGACCGGTGACGGCGGCGATGCGTCCCGCCAGTTCCGACCAGGGCACCTTCACGGGGTCGCCCTTCGCGTCCTCGACGGTCGTGCCGTCGGCGTCGGTCTTGTCGATCCCCTGGGCGGCCAGCATCGGGTCGATCTGCACGTCGTACAGCATCGTGCTCGTCGCGAGCACGGAGCCGTTGGTGTCGACGATCTCGCCGCGCGCGGCGTAGATGGTCTGCGACGCGCCCGTCGCGAAGGCGCGCGAGTCGGCGACGTGATCGTTGGCGTTGACGACCTGGATGTCCACGAGGCGCACGACGAAGGCTCCCAGGACCGCCAGGACGACGGCGAGGGCGACGACGGTGCGCCGCCGCGGACTGCGGGTTGCTCGGGTCGTCATGGATTCAGTGTGTGGTGGGGGTCGGCAGACCGTCGGCGATGGCGGGGGGTGTCGACGTATTGGTGGCGGCGGCCTTGATCGCGTCGTCGGCCGCGGTGGCGCCGGCGCCGAGGCTGGCGGACGGGTCGTTGACGAGCGGGCGGCCCGCCACCAGGGCGTTGGCGACGGCGGCGTGGGTGAGCGCGTTGATCGAGCTCCCGCCGGTGGATCCGGCCGCCGTGCCGATGATGGCGCTGTCGCTCAGCCGCAGGTAGGTCGGCGGCTGGCCGGTCACCATGCCGAGCGCGGACGCGTTGGCCGCGAGGTACTGCGGCGAGCTCAGCCCCGCGATCGAGTCGGTGAGCATCTGCTTCTGGAAGTCCAGGTCGCGCTGCTGGGCGGTGAGGGAGGCGATCTCGTACGAGGACTGCGTGGTCAGGATCGACAGCCCCATCTGCACCGCACCGATCAGCACGGCGCCGGCGACGGCGGCGACGCCGTACACGAGGCGCGGCCGCCGACGCGGGATCGGACGTTCGAGCGCCTGCAGACGCCGCGGCCGCTCGGGTCGGGGGGCGGCGGCGGGCTGCCCCGCCAAGAGGTCGAGGTCGGCCGGGATGCTCATGCGGCCTCCGCCACTCTCTCTGCCGCGCGCAGGCGCACGGGGGTCGCCCGCGGGTTGCGCGCGCGTTCGTCATCGGATGCGAGTTCGGCGCCCTTGACCAGCAGGCGGAAGCGCGGTGCGTGCTCGGGCAGCTCGACGGGGAGTCCCGCGGGCGCGGTCGACGAGGATGCCTCCGCGAACACGCGCTTGACGATCCGGTCCTCGAGGGACTGGTAGCTCATGACCACGATGCGCCCGCCGACGCGCAGCAGATCCATCGCAGCCGGGACGGCACGGTCCAAGACCGACAGCTCGGCGTTGACCTCGATGCGCAGCGCCTGGAAGACCCGCTTGGCGGGGTGCCCGCGCCCCTCGCGCTGCACGGCGGCGGGCGTGGCGGCGATGAGGACGTCGACGAGACGCCCGGACCGCTCGATGGGCGCCTCGGCCCGCGCCGCGATGATGGCCCGTGCGTACCGGCCCGCCAGCTTCTCCTCGCCGTAGCGTTCGAAGATCCGGCGCAGGTCCCCCTCGCCGTAGCTCGCGACGATGTCCGCGGCGGTGGTGCCCGCCGTCTGATCCATCCGCATGTCCAGCGGGGCGTCCTGGGCGTACGCGAAGCCCCGCTCGGCCTCGTCGAGCTGGAGCGAGGACACGCCGAGGTCGAACAGCACTCCGTCGATGCGCTCGACGCCCGCGGATGCCACGGCCTGCGCGATGCCGTCGTACACCGTGTGCACGAGGGTGACCCGGTCGCCGAACGGAGCGAGCCGCTCCCCCGCGATGCGCAGGGCGTCGGTGTCGCGGTCGAGCCCGATGAGGCGGATGTCGGGGAACCGCTGCAGCACGGCTTCCGAGTGCCCGCCCATCCCCTCGGTCGCGTCGACGAGGACCGCTCCCGGACGGACGAGGGCGGGGGCGAGCAGCTCGACGCAGCGGTCGAGCAGCACGGGGGTGTGGATGTCGGAGTGGTCCATGGTGCGGAGGGCGTTGATCCGGAGTCGTGATCCCCATCCGCCTGACCTGGCACCGGGGAAGTGTGTCAGGGCGTGCGGCTGGGAGTCACGGCCACGGATCAGAAGAGGCCCGGGATCACCTCCTGCTCCATGTCCGAGTAGCTGTCTTCGTTTCCCTCGGCGTACGCGTTCCACGCGTCGGCGTCCCAGATCTCCGCGTGCGCGCCGACACCGGTGACGACGAGTTCGCGGTCGAGGTTCGCGTAGGTCCGCAGGTGCGGCGGGATCGTGATCCGGCTCTGGCTGTCCGGCTTCTCGTCGCTCGCGCCGGACAGGAACATGCGCTGGAAGTCGCGCGCCTGCTTGTTCGTCAGCGGCGCCTCGCGGATCTTCTCGTAGACGCGCTCGAACTCCTTGGTGCTGAAGACGTAGAGGCAGCGCTCCTGACCGCGGGTGACGACGAGCCCGTCCCCCAGATCGGTGCGGAACTTCGCCGGGAGGATGACCCGCCCCTTGTCGTCGAGCTTCGGGGTGTAGGTGCCCAACAGCATCCACAACCACCCCCTTCGCTCGGCCCGACTCAGGTGCGCACCACTTTACTCCACTTCCCTCCACTTCACTATCGATCCGCTGGAAGAACGCTCCCCCCGCGCACAAAAAAGAGCACCGACCCGGAGGTCGGTGCTCTGTGTCCGTGCGGCGGACGGAAGGTCAGTGGGCGATCATCGCTCGCCCTGGCGGCGGTCCCATCGATCGTTCATCCGGTCCATGAAGGAGGACGATCCCGTGGGCTTGCGCGCCGGGCCCGTGCCCGCGGAGACCGAGTCGTCGAGGGAGACGGGACCGCCGGCGCCCTTGGCGGGGGTGACGGCCAGCACGACGCCGGCCACCATCACGAGGAAGGCGATGACGCCGACGACGATCAGGCTGCTCGCCACCCCGGCGATCAACCCGCCGAGACCGAGGAGGACCAGCACCGTGCCGTACACGATGTTGCGATAGCTGAGCGTCTGGCCCTCGCGCGGAGCGCTGACGACGTCGGCGTCCTTGTTCATGAGATGGCGTTCCATCTCATCGAGCAGGCGCTGCTCCTGTTCTGACAGCGGCATGCGTCCCCCTGACGGGTGTTGCTGGCGGGTATATGCGCACGATTCTACGCGTGCGCCTGCGAACTAGGCTAGGCCTGTGAGCGCTTCCGACGACCCGATCGAGGCAGTTTCCCAGCGACTGGCGAGCTATGTCGCAGGCCAGCTCGACGTCTGGAGCGGCGCGGGCGACGAGGCCGCCGTCTTCGTCGCGGCCGGCGCCGCCGCCCTGGCGGGCGGAAAGCGGCTGCGCGCCCGGTTCTGCGTGACCGGCTGGGAGGCCGTGGCACGCCTCGACGCGCACCCGGCAGGGCTCGCCGCGGCGCCCGGCGAGGACGTCGTCGCCGCTGCCGGTGCGCTCGAGATCTTCCACGCGGCGGCGCTCGTCCACGACGACCTGATCGACAACTCGGACACCCGACGCGGGCGGCCGGCCGCCCATCGGGCGTTGGAGGCCGAGCACCGCGCCGCCCGCTGGGCCGGCGATGCGGCCGCCTTCGGCCGTTCGGGCGCGATCCTGCTCGGCGACCTCCTCGTCGCGTGGAGCGACGACCTCCTCGAGGACGGGCTGCGCGACGCTCAACACGCGGCCGCGGCCCGCGAGGTGTTCGCCCTGATGCGACGAGAGGTGACGGTCGGCCAGTTCCTGGACATCGCCGAGGAGGCGGCGTTCGTGACCGCCCCGACCGCCGAGCACGCCGAGCGGGCGCTTCGCGTCGCGTCGCTGAAGTCCGCGCGGTACTCGGTGCAGCACCCCCTGCTCCTGGGCGCGGCCCTGGCCGGGGCGGATGCCGCGCAGTCCGCGGCGCTGTCGCGATTCGGGCATCCGCTCGGACTCGCGTTCCAGCTGCGCGACGACGTCCTGGGCGTCTTCGGCGACAGCGCGGTCACCGGCAAGCCCTCCGGGGACGACCTCCGCGAAGGCAAACGCACCGTCCTCGTCGCGTTCGCGCGGGAACGGATGACTCCCGCGGAGACCGCGGACTTCGACGCCCTGCTCGGCGACCCGCGGCTCGACGCAGAGCAGATCGCTCACCTGCAGCGGACCATCATCGGCACCGGAGCGCTCGATCGCGTCGAAGAGCTCATCGCGCGCAACTGCGCGGAGGCCGACGACGCCCTGCGCGACGCGCCGCTCGCCGCGTCGGCGGTCGACGCGCTGACGGCGCTCGCCCACGACGCGACGGCGCGTACCGCCTGACCGCGAGCGTCAGGCGAGGGTCTGCGCGACCCGGCGCACCTCGCTCTTGCGCCCACGGCGCAGAGCCTCGATGGGGGCGAGACCGATGGACTCCTCCTCGGCGAGGAGCCAGTCGATCACCTCGTCGTCGGAGAAACCGGCATCCTGCAGCACGATGACCGTTCCGCGCAGGGACGCGAGCGGCGCGCCGTCGACCAGGAACAGCGAGGGGACGGCGAAGACCCCCGTCCGCTTCGAGCCGACGAGGTGCCGCTCGTCGAGGAGTCGCCGGACGCGACCGAGGGACTCACCGAGGGCCTCGACGAGGTCGGGCATCGTGAGCCACTCGATGGCGGGTTCGAGGGATGCGGGTGCGGCGGAGGCGTCGGTCACCCCTCCACTATCCCATCCCCGCGCATCCTCGGCGTGTCGCCGGGCGTGCTCGCGACGGGCGTGCGGAAGCACATCGATCCCACTCGTCACATCAGTCACAAAAACAACGCCCGTTGACAGCTGTTTACATCCGTGACACGGTGTCGGAGTCTGCAGAGGGGGATATCTTGCGACGCACACCTGCACCGATCCGACAGCGGATCGCCACCACGACGGCCGTCATCGGCTCCGTCTCGCTCGCGCTGAGCACGACGCCCGCCGTCGCCGCCGCGCCCGCGGAGCGGTCCTCCGCGGCCCCCGGACTGCGCCTCGCGGCGACCGTCCCGCCGCCGCACACCCTTCTGCGCCCCGCCGCCCTGCGCGCGACGCAGATTCCGCCCGACACGTACACGATCGTCGCCGGCGACACGATCAGCGACATCGCCGCGCGCTACGGGCTGCGCACCGCCGACGTGCTCGCCGCCAACGGACTCGACTGGGCGAGCGTCATCCACCCCGGTCAGTCGATCGCCCTGACGGCGACGGCGACGGCGGCCGAGGCACCCGCGAACGAGCCCGCGCCCGTCGCCGAGCCCGCCGCGGTCGAGCACGTCGTGACGGCCGGAGACACGCTGTGGGCGATCGCGACCTCGGCCGGCATCCCGCTCGCCGACCTGCTCGCGGCGAACGGGCTGGATTCGGGCTCGATCATCTATCCCGGGCAGAGCCTGCTCGTCCCGACCCCCGGCGCCGCGTCGCCCGCGCCCGCCGCTGCGGGCGACGCGGTCCCGCTGGAGGCCGAGCCCGCGGCGGTCGTCACCCCGATCACGGGCCTCGATGCGGAGCAGAGCGAGAACGCGCGCATCATCATCGCGGTCGGGCGCGACCTCGGCGTCCCCGACCGCGGCATCGCCATCGCGCTGGCGACCGCCATGGTCGAGTCCTGGGTCCGCAACCTCGACTGGGGCGACCGCGATTCGCTCGGGCTGTTCCAGCAGCGGCCGAGCATGGGCTGGGGCACCCCCGACCAGGTCCGCGATCCGTATCGGGCCGCGAGGTCGTTCTTCGTCGGCTCGGTCGACGAGAACGGCGCGACCACCGACGGCCTGCTCGACATCGACGGATGGGAGTCGATGGACTTCGGCGCCGCGGCGCAGGCCGTGCAGATCTCCGCCTATCCGGACCGGTACGGGGTGTGGGAGCAGGACGCCTACGCCTGGCTCGCCACCCTCGGGTGAGCCATCCGGTCCTCGCAGGTGAGCCGCTGCCCGGACTCGCGGTCTCCGCTCCGTAGACTCGTCGCGTGAGCACGAGCCAGCAGACCGACCCGCTGATCGGCCGTCTGGTCGACGGCCGGTACCGGGTGCGCGCTCGCATCGCCCGCGGCGGCATGGCGACGGTGTACGTCGCGACCGACCTGCGTCTGGAACGCCGCGTCGCGCTCAAGGTCATGCACGGCCATCTCTCCGACGACACCGTCTTCCAGGGGCGTTTCATCCAGGAGGCGCGCGCGGCGGCGCGGCTGGCCGACCCGCACGTGGTCAACGTCTTCGATCAGGGCCAGGACGGCGAGATGGCCTACCTGGTCATGGAGTATCTTCCGGGGATCACGCTCCGCGATCTGCTGCGCGAACAGCGCCGCCTGTCGATCCCGCAGACGATCACGATCATGGATGCGGTGCTGTCGGGCCTCGCTGCGGCGCACCGCGCCGGCATCGTGCACCGCGACGTGAAGCCCGAGAACGTCCTGCTCGCCGAGGACGGCCGCATCAAGATCGGCGACTTCGGTCTGGCGCGCGCGACGAGCGCCAACACGGCGACGGGGCAGATGCTGCTCGGCACGATCGCCTACCTCGCCCCCGAGCTCGTCACGCGCGGTACCGCGGACGCCCGCAGCGACATCTACGCCCTCGGGATCATGCTGTACGAAATGCTCGTCGGCGAGCAGCCGTACAAGGGCGAGCAGCCGATGCAGATCGCCTACCAGCACGCGACGGACTCCGTGCCGCGGCCGTCCGCCAAGAACCCCGGCGTGCCGGAGGTGCTCGACGAGCTCGTGATGTGGGCGACCGAGCGCGACCCCGACGAACGACCGATCGATGCCCGCCAGATGCTCGACCGGCTCCGTGACATCGAGAAGGAGCTCGGCGTCTTCCCGCACGTCGTGCGCGCGCCCGCGCCCGGCATCGTGGCCGTCGACGACGGGGTCGATTCCGGGGAGCTCACCAAGGTCATGCCGGGCACCTTCACCGCTCCGGTGGTGACCGAGGCCGCGGACAACGCGACCCTCCTGCGCCGTCGCGCCCGCCGCAACGCGTCCAAGGGGTGGGGGCTGCTCGCGCTGGTGCTCGTCCTGGCCGCGCTCGCCGGGGGCACCGGCTGGTGGTTCGGCTCGGGGCCCGGCTCGCTCGTGGCCGTGCCGGAGGTGTCCGGGATGTCGCTGGAGGAGGCCGGTGCCCTGCTCGCGGAGCACTCCCTGGTGGCGGCGCCCGGGCAGGACTTCAGCCGGGACGTCGCGGCGGGGCTCGCGATCCGCACGGATCCCGCCTCGGGAGACCGGGTCGAGCGGGACAGCACCGTCACCGTCGTGATCTCGCAGGGACCGGCATCCCACGACATCCCCGCGCTCAGCGGCATGGATGTCGATGAGGCGACGCGCGTGCTGGGCGACGTGTTCATCACGTCGTCGGGCGAGCCCGCCCGCTTCTTCGAGGACGCACCCGCCGGCTCCGTCACCCACGCCGCGATCACGCCTCCGGGCGGCGGCGAGGCGGTCGACTGCACCGAGGGCTGCACCGCTCTCGAGGGCGGGACGGTCGCTCTGGAGGTCTCGGCCGGACCGTTGCCCGACGTGGCCGATCGGAGCCTCGACGCGGCGCGCAGCGCGCTCGACGCCGTCGACCTCCAGGCCACGACGACCGAGGAGTACGACGACACGATCGAGAAGGGCAAGGTCGTCGGCATCGCGCCGCGCGGCGACGGCAGCCGCGTGCAGCCCGGCCAGACCGTCACCCTCGTCGTCTCGAAGGGACCCGCGCCCGTCGAGGTGCCGGACGTGTCGAACCAGACCGTCGCCGCCGCGATGCAGACGTTGCGCGACGCGGGCTTCGAGCCCGGCACCGCGCTCCCCGAGATCGTCTGGAGCATCTTCACCGTCACGCGCACGACTCCCGCCGCCGGGACGATGCAGCTGCCCGGGACGAAGATCACCATCGTCTCCGTGGGCTGACCCCCACCCCACCCCCTCTCGCGAGACCGCGCGAACGTCACGCACAGCGCCCGGAAAGCGGGCATATGCGCGGTCTCGCGGAATCGGAGGGAGGCGGAGGGGGTGAGAACAGAGGGAGCGAGAGCGGGTCAGCGCTTCTCGAGCTCCTCGGCGACCAGGAAAGCGAGCTCCAGGGACTGCATGTGGTTCAGCCGCGGATCGCAGAGGCTCTCGTAGCGCGTCGCGAGGGAGGCCTCGTCGATCTGCTCCGAGCCGCCCAGGCACTCGGTGACGTCGTCGCCCGTGAGCTCGACGTGGATGCCCCCGGGGAAGGTCCCCACGGCGCGGTGCGCCTCGAAGAAGCCGCGGACCTCGTCGACCACGTCGTCGAAGCGACGCGTCTTGTATCCGGTCGGCGTCGTGATGCCGTTGCCGTGCATCGGGTCCGTGACCCACAGCGGGGTCGCGCCGGAGTCGCGCACGGCCTCGAGCAGCGGCGGCAGGGCATCGCGGATCTTGCCCGCACCCATCCGCGTGATGAACGTCAGCCGTCCGGGCTCGCGCTCGGGGTCGAGCTTGTCGATGAGCTCGAGCGCCGTCTCGGGCGACGTCGACGGACCGAGCTTGACGCCGATGGGGTTCCGGATCTTCGAGAAGTAGTCGACGTGCGCGCCGTCGAGGTCGCGCGTGCGCTCCCCGATCCACAGGAAGTGCGCCGAGGTGTTGTACGGCGTCCCCGTCCGCGAGTCGATGCGGGTCATCGGGTGCTCGTAGTCCATCAGCAGACCCTCGTGACCGGTGTAGAACTCGACGCGCTTGAGCTCGTCGAAGTCCGCACCCGCGGCCTCCATGAACTTGATGGCGCGGTCGATCTCCGTCGCGAGACGCTCGTACTGCTGGTTGGCGGGGTTCTGCGCGAAGCCCTTGTTCCAGCTGTGCACCTCGCGGAGGTCCGCGAATCCGCCCTGGGTGAAGGCGCGGATGAGGTTGATGGTGGATGCCGCGGTGTGGTACCCCTTCAGCAGCCGCTGCGGGTCCGCCGCACGCGAGAGCTCGGTGAAGTCGTAGCCGTTGACGATGTCGCCGCGGTAGGCGGGCAGGGTCACGTCGCCCCGCGTCTCGGTGTCGCTCGAGCGCGGCTTGGCGAACTGCCCCGCCATCCGCCCCATCTTCACGACCGGCATCGACGCCCCGTACGTCAGCACGACGGCCATCTGCAGCACCGTCTTGATCCGGTTGCGGATCTGCTCGGCAGTCGCCCCGGCGAACGTCTCGGCGCAGTCGCCGCCCTGGAGCAGGAAGGCCTGCCCGGACGCGGCGCGCCCGAGGCGGTCACGCAGGTTGTCGACCTCGCCCGCGAACACGAGCGGCGGCAGCGAGGCGATCTCGTCGGAGACGGCGGCGACCGCGTCGAGGTCGGTCCAGGTCGGCTGCTGCTTGATCGGGAGCGAGCGCCAGTGATCCAGGTCGGCGTGCAGGGTGGGCATCCGCTCAGTCTAGTGGCGCCGCACGACGCCCCGTCGCCGCAGGCAAGACCGGTCAGGCCGGTCGGCGGTCCTTCACCGTGGAGGCGTAGACGTCCTCGTACTTCTGCTCCCCCAGGCGCTGCAGCGCGACCATGATCTCGTCGGTGACCGAGCGCAGCACGTACCGGTCGGACTCCATGCCCTGGAACCGGGAGAAGTCCAGCGGCTCGCCGATCACCATCCCGACGCGCCCGATCCGCGGGATCGTCCGCCCGATCGGCATGACCTCGCCGGTGTCCACCATCACGACGGGCACCACCGGCACGCGCGCCTCGAGGGCCATGCGCGCCAGTCCCGTCCGCCCGCGGTACAGCTTGCCGTCGGGGCTGCGCGTCCCCTCGGGGTAGATGCCGAGCAGGTCTCCGCGGCCCAGCACCTGCAACCCCGTGTTCAGCGAGTCCTCGGACGCCTTGCCCCCGGTCCGGTCGATGGGGATCTGACCGGTCGCCTTCATGAACACGCGCGTGGCCCAGCCCGTGAGCCCGGTTCCCGTGAAGTAGTCGCTCTTGGCGAGGAAGCTCATCGGACGGTCGATCATGAGCGGCAGGAAGATGGAGTCGCTCACCGAGAGATGGTTCGAGGCGAGGATCGCCGCGCCGGAGGTCGGGATGTTCGAGCGACCCACGATCCACGGGCGGAAGATCGCCTTCACGATCGGTCCGATGACGATGTACTTCATCACCCAGTAGAACATCAGACGCCCTTCCGCATCAGCGCGTTCGCAGTCCCGCCAGGTCCGCGACCCCGACCAGTCCCGCATCGTTGCCGAGGGTCGCGGTGACGAACCGCGCGGTCGGGCGGTCCCCGAACCCGGGGAGGGATGTCTCGTAGGCGAGCCGCGTCGGCTCGAGCAGCACCTCGCCGAGCTCGGCGACACCCCCGCCGATGACGAAGACGTCGGGGTCGAGCACGGCCTGGAACGCGCCGCAGGCCTCGCCGAGCGCGGTCGCCACGCGACGGACGGCCTCGAGGGCGCCCGCGTCCCCCTCCGCGAGGAGCATCGCCAGGTCGCGCCCGGGCACGATGCCGTCCGGGCCGCGGTGCGCCGCGAGGCGCTCGCCGATCCCCCCGGCGTCGGCGATGTCGCCGAGCTCGCGCTGCAGAGCGCGGCCGGAGGCGTACTGCTCGAGACATCCGTTCTGACCGCAGCCGCAGGGGCGGCCGCCGCGCACGAAGCGCATGTGCCCGAGCTCCGCGGCGCTGCCGTTGGCCCCGAGGATCAGGCGTCCGTCGCCGACCACCGCTCCTCCGACGCCCGTTCCCAGGGTCACCATGACCATGTCGCTGGCGCCGCGCCCGGCACCGAACCGGTACTCGCCCCAGCCGGCGGCGTTGGCGTCGTTCTCGAGGGTGACCGGGCGCCCGACGAGCGCCTCGAACTCGGCCCGCAGCGGGACGTCGTGCCAGTCGATGTTGGGCGCGTGCAGCATGATCGAGCGCGTGCGGTCGATGAACCCCGCGGCAGCGACCCCGACGGCGTGCACCGCGTGGCGGCCGGCGAGCTCGCCGACCATGTCGGCGACGGCGCGCGCGAGGGCCCCGGTGTCGACCGGGGTGGGCACCCGCAGGCGTTCGACGATGACGCCGTCCGCGTCCACGACACCGCCCGCGATCTTCGTCCCACCGATGTCGATGCCGACGTTCAGCACAGCGCTCCTCTTTCCGCCGGCCCGGGTGGTCCGACAGGACGGCACGGCATCGGAGAGTCTAGTGTGGAAGGGGAAGCCCGACGCTCTCGCGAGCCGGAGGAGAAGAGAGACCGGACACCGCGGGACTCAGTGTCACGAACAGTTAGACTCGATCTCACCACGTCGTTCCGACGCTACCGGTACCGAAGGAGTTGCCGCCCATGAGCGCCGCCGTCCAATTCGAAGTCCCCCCGATCGTCCCGGCCGAGCCGGACGCGAACATCGCCGACCTCCTCGTGGAGCGCGTGAAGGCCACGCCGTCGCTCGCGCTGTTCGCGGTACCGGAGGGCGCCGGGTGGCGCGACATCACCGCGGCCGAGTTCGAGCGGGACGTGATCGCGCTCGCCAAGGGGTTCGTGGCGGCGGGTGTCGAGCCCGGAGACAAGGTGGCGTTCATCGCGCGCACCACGTACGAGTGGACTCTCGTCGACTTCGCCCTCTTCTTCGCCGGCGCGGTCATGGTCCCGGTCTACGAGACGAGCTCCCCGACCCAGATCAGCTGGATCCTGTCGGACTCCGGCGCGGTCGCCGTGCTCGCCGAGTCGGCCGAGCACGAAGCCCGCGTGGCCGAGATCCGAGCGGACGTCCCGCTCGTCCGCGACGTCTGGACGATGGCCTCCGGGGCCCTCGACGATCTGCGCACCCGTGGCGCGGATGTCGCGGACGCCGAGATCGACCGCCGCCGCTCCCTCGCCGTCGGCTCCGACATCGCGACGCTCATCTACACGTCCGGTTCGACGGGACGACCGAAGGGATGCGTCCTGACGCACAGCAACTTCGTCGAGCTCGCCCGCAACTCCGCCCGCGCACTCGACGAGGTCGTGCAGACCCCCGGTGCCTCGACGCTGCTGTTCATCACGACGGCGCACGTCTTCGCGCGCTTCATCTCCATCCTCGACATCCACGCCGGCGTGAAGACCGGTCACCAGCCCGACACCAAGCAGCTGCTGCCCGCGCTCGGGTCCTTCCAGCCGACCTTCCTCCTGGCCGTGCCGCGCGTGTTCGAGAAGGTGTACAACTCGGCCGAGCAGAAGGCGGAGGCCGGCGGCAAGGGCAAGATCTTCCGCGCCGCCGCCCACACGGCGATCGAGCACTCCACGCTGCGGCAGGAGGGCAAGCGGATCCCCCTCGTCACGAAGATCAAGTTCGCCCTCTTCGACAAGCTCGTCTACGGCAAGCTCCGCGCCGCGATGGGCGGACGCGTCACGTACGCCGTGTCCGGCTCCGCTCCGCTCGGGCCCCGCCTCGGCCATTTCTTCCACAGTCTCGGGGTGACGATCCTCGAGGGCTACGGCCTCACGGAGACCACCGCTCCGGCCACCGTGAACCTCGCGAAGAAGTCCAAGATCGGCACGGTCGGTCCGGTGCTGCCCGGCGTCGGCGTCCGTCTCGCGGACGACGGCGAGGTCGAGGTGCGCGGCATCAACGTGTTCAAGGAGTACTGGCGCAATCCCGAGGCGACGGCGGCGGCGTTCGACGGCGACTGGTTCAAGACGGGCGACGTGGGATCGTTCGACCAGGAGGGCTTCCTCACGATCACGGGGCGCAAGAAGGAGATCATCGTGACGGCGGGCGGCAAGAACGTCGCGCCGGCCGCGCTGGAGGACCCGATCCGCGCGAACCCGATCGTCGGCCAGGTCGTCGTGGTGGGCGACCAGAAGCCCTTCATCTCCGCGCTCATCACGCTCGATCCCGAGATGCTGCCGACCTGGCTGGCGAACCACGACCTGCCCGGCGACATGTCCCTGGCGGATGCCGCGAAGAACGCGGCCGTGCGCGAAGAGGTGCAGCGCGCCGTCGACATCGCGAACAAGAACGTGTCGCGCGCCGAGTCGATCCGCAAGTTCACGATCCTCGACACCGAGTGGACCGAGGCGAGCGGTCACCTGACGCCCAAGATGAGCATCAAGCGCAACGTCATCCTCGATGACTTCGCCGACGCGATCGAGGAGATCTACGCCGTCCCGGTCACCACGACCAACGTCTCGCTGGGGTGAGCGTCGGCCCGGGGCGGCACGCACGACCCCGGGCCCTCACCGCGGATCAGAACCAGGAGCTCTCGCGGACCTCGCGCATGGCCGCCCGGCGATCCTCGGGCGTGAGGCGCGACAGGTAGAGCATTCCGTCGAGGTGGTCGGTCTCGTGCTGCAGCGCTTGCGCGAGCAGGCCGTCCCCCTCGAGGACCACCTCTCGTCCGTCGAGGTCGATCCCGACGACCCGCGCCCACGGATAGCGCACGGCGTCGTGCCAGAGGCCCGGCACCGACAGGCATCCCTCGCCCACGGGACCCGGCTCGCCGCGCACCTCGACGAGGACGGGGTTCAGCACGTATCCGATGTCGCCGTCGATGTTGTAGCTGAACGCACGCTGACCGACCCCGATCTGGGGAGCGGCCACGCCCGCACGTCCGGGCAGCTCGACGGTGTCGAGCAGATCCTGCACGAGGGCGCGGACGCCGTCGTCGATCCGCTCGATGGGCGCGCACGCGGCGCGCAGGACGGGATCGCCGAAGAGGCGGATGTCGCGGACGGTCACGAGACGGGTGCTCCGGCGCGAAGGCCCTCGACGACGATCGCGGCGAGCTCGCGCGCGGCGAGTCGGGTCGCCGGCTGCAGATCACGGAACGAGATCGCACTGCCGGAGGCGATGTGCGGATCGTACGGAAGGCGCACGACGGCGCGCACGCGGCTGCGGAAGTGCGCGTCGAGCTCGTCCGCGCGCACGAGCGGTGCACCCGGCCGCGCGGTGTTGAGGACGACCACGGCCGAGCGCACCCGGTCGCCGTAGCCGTTCGATTCGAGCCAGGTGAGCGTCTCCGACGCGAGGCGCGCCTCGTCCACGCTCAGCCCCGCGACGATCACGAGCTCGTCGGCGTGCTCGAGGGTCGACGACATCACCGAGTGCACGATCCCGGTGCCCGTGTCGGTGAGCACGACGGAGTAGAAGTGGGCCGCGACCTCGGCGACCTCCCGGTAGTCGGTGTCGCTGAACGCCTCGGACACGTGCGGGTCGGCGTCCGACGCGATCACGTCGAGACGCGTGTCGTCGCGCGCGACCAGCTGCGAGATGTCGTTGAACCCGTGCACGTCCGCGCGGACGCGGACGAGGTCTCGCACCGTCTTGCCGCTGGGGCGGCCGATCCGCTCCGCCAGCGTTCCCCGATCGGGATTGGCGTCGACGGCGATGATGCGATCCTCGCGGGCATCCGCCAGTGCCATGCCGAGGAGCGTCGTCACGGTCCTCTTGCCCACGCCGCCCTTGCGCGAGAGCACCGGGACGAAGCGCGCGCCGCCGGGGAGGGGGGCGCCGATGCGCCGGTCGAGCTCCTTGCGGGCCCGGGCGCTCTTGCTGTCCCCCAGGTGGATGCGGTGCCCCGACAGCCGGTACACGAGGTGCTGCCAGGCCCCCTCGGGTTCCGGCCGCACGATGTGCGCCGGGTCGAGCAGTCGATCGGCCGTCAGCAGATCGGGGCTCTCGCGGGACGCCTCGAAGTCGCCGAGACGTCGCGACTGCAGCGTGATCTCGGAGGTGCGGGGGCGGAACCGCTCGTGGTGGTCGACCTCCGTCGACGCGGCCTTCGCCGACGGCGCGGGTGCGGACGCGACGGGCACGACGGAAGACGTCGCCGGGGAGGGAGCCTCGTCCGCGGGAGACGCATCGGCGTCGATCTCGACCCGCTCCTCGGCCTCGACGACGGATGCGGCGCGGTCGCCGACGGGTCCGGCGACGGGTCCGGCGACGGCCTCGTCCTCGTCCGGGTCATCGGCGACGACGGCGACCGGGTCCACGTGGGCGGACCCGCCGTCGGCGCCGTCCTCCGTCGACACGTGCGACGCCGCCAGGGAGGCGTCGTCGTCGACGACGTCGTCGTCCACCAGGTCGTCGTCGTCGACGACGGCCGGGAGCATCACGTCGATCTGCGCCGTCGCACCGTCGACGATGCCGATGCCCGTCGTCTCCAGCCCGGCAGGCTCGGCCAGCAGTCCGTTGTCGGCGCCGTCGCCGTCCGTCTCGTTTCGCTCGTGCGCCACTTTCCCACACTCCATGTCTCTCGGACGCGGAGCGCCCCGCCCCAGGCTAGTCGGCGGGTCGGACGACGACCAAAAGATCGCCGGCCTCGACTCCCGCCGTCGCGGCGACCGCGAGACGCTCGACGACGCCGTCGACGGGGGCGGTGATGGCCGCCTCCATCTTCATCGCCTCGATGGACGCGACCGGCTGCCCGGCCACCACGAGATCGCCCACGGCGATCTTCAGGGTGACGACGCCGGAGAACGGTGCGGCCACCTGTCCGGGTGTCGTCGTGTCGGCCTTCTCGGCCTGGCGCGTCTCCACCGCGATGCTGCGGTCGCGCACGAACACCGGTCGAAGCTGGCCGTTGAGGGTCGTCATCACCGTCCGCATGCCGTTCGCGTCCGGCTCGCCGATGGCTTCCAGACCCACGTACAGCTGGACGCCCGGATCGATCTCGGCGACGTGCTCCTCCCCCGGCTTGAGTCCGTAGAAGTAGTCCGGGGTGCCCAGCGCCGACAGGTCGCCGTAGGTCGCGCGCATCGCCTCGAACTCCTTCGCCGGCCCGGGGAAGAGCAGCCGGTTGAGCGTCTGGCGGCGGGTCTGGGCGTCGCCGACGAGACCGTCCTCCTCCTCCGGCGTCAGCGGCGGGATCTCCACGCGGATGTCCCGCCCGGCCAGCACCTTGGTGCGGAAGGGCTCGGGCCAGCCGCCGGGCAGATCGCCGAGCTCTCCCGCCATGAATCCCACGACCGAATCGGGGATGTCGTAGGCCTGCGGATTCTCCTCGAAGTCGGCCGGGTCCGCGTTGGCGGCGACGAGCGCGAGGGCGAGGTCGCCCACGACCTTCGACGACGGCGTCACCTTCGGGATGCGCCCGAGGATCCGGTCCGCGGCCGCGTACATGTCCTCGATGCGCTCGAAGTCGTCCGCGAGACCCAGGGCGATCGCCTGCTGACGCAGGTTCGACAGCTGACCGCCGGGGATCTCGTGGTGGTAGACGCGGCCGGTGGGGCCGGGCAGGCCCGACTCGAAGGGACGATAGAGGTGGCGCACCGCCTCCCAGTACGGCTCGAGGGCGCCCACCGCGGCGAGGTCGAGCCCCGTGTCGCGATCGGTGTGGGCGAGGGCGGCGACCAGGGCCGACAGCGACGGCTGGCTCGTCGTCCCCGCCAGCGGGGCGGCGGCCGCATCCACCGCGTCCGCGCCCGCCGCGCTCGCGGCGAGCAGAGTCGCGAGCTGGCCACCCGCCGTGTCGTGCGTGTGCACGTGCACCGGCACGTCGAACCGTTCGCGCAGCGCCGAGACGAGCCGTGCCGCGGCGGCAGGCCGCAGGAGCCCCGCCATGTCCTTGATCGCGAGGATGTGGGCGCCCGCGGCGACGATCCGGTCGGCCAGCCCCAGGTAGTAGTCGAGTGTGTAGAGCGGCTCGGCGGGATCGAGCAGATCCCCGGTGTAGCAGACCGCGACCTCGGCGACCGCCGTGCCGGTCTCCAGGACGGCGGAGATGGCGGGCACCATCTGGTCGACGTCGTTGAGCGCGTCGAAGATCCGGAAGACGTCGACGCCCGTCGCGGCCGCCTCCTTCACGAAGGCGTCCGTGACCGCCGTCGGACGCGGCGTGTAGCCGACGGTGTTCCGTCCGCGCAGCAGCATCTGGATCGGGATGTTCGGCATCGCGTCGCGCAGCGCCTCGAGCCGCTCCCACGGATCCTCCGCGAGGAACCGCAGCGCGACGTCGTAGGTCGCACCACCCCAGGCCTCCACCGAGAGCAGCTGCGGCGTCATGCGGGCCACGTGCGGGCCGACGCGCACGAGGTCGCGCGTGCGCACGCGGGTGGCGAGGAGCGACTGGTGCGCGTCGCGGAACGTCGTCTCGGTGACGGCGAGCGCCGTCTGCGCGCGCAGCGCCTGGGCGAACCCGACCGGACCGACCTCGCGCAGGAGATCCCTCCCCCCGCGCGGCGGCGGAGCGCCGAGATCGATGGCCGGCAGCTTGCTGCCCGGCGAGACGGACAGCGGCTTCTCGCCGTACGGACGGTTCACCGTGACGTCGCCGAGCCACTTCAGCAGCTTGGTGGCACGGTCGCGCGAGGGGTGTCGGGTGAGCAATTCGGGGCGTTCGTCGATGAACGAGGTCGACACGTCACCGGCGACGAACGCCGCGTCGTCGAGCACGGCTCGGAGGAACGGGATGTTCGTCGAGACGCCGCGGATGCGGAACTCCGCCAGCGCTCGGCGCGCCCGGGTGACCGCCGCGGGGAAGTCGCGCCCGCGGCAGGTGAGCTTGGCGAGCATCGAGTCGAAGTGCGGGCTGATCTGCGAGCCGGCCGCCGTCGTGCCGCCGTCGAGGCGGATGCCCGCGCCGCCCGGCGAGCGATACGTGGTGATGCGGCCGGTGTCGGGGCGGAACCCTTGGGAGGGGTCCTCGGTGGTGATCCGGCACTGCAGGGCCGCGCCGCGCAGGTGGATGTCCTCCTGACGCAGTCCGAGATCGGCGAGGCTCTCCCCCGCCGCGATCCGGATCTGCGACTGGACGAGGTCGACGTCGGTGACCTCCTCGGTCACCGTGTGCTCGACCTGGATACGGGGGTTCATCTCGATGAAGACGACCTCGCCGGTACGGGGCCCCGCGGTCTCGAGCAGGAACTCAACGGTGCCGGCGTTGACGTAGCCGATCGAGCGCGCGAAGGCCACCGCGTGCGCGTGCAGCGCATCGCGGATGGCGGGGTCGAGGTTCGGCGCCGGGGCGATCTCGATGACCTTCTGGTGGCGCCGCTGCACCGAGCAGTCCCGCTCGAACAGGTGCACCGTCTCGCCGTCCGCGTCCGCGAGGATCTGCACCTCGATGTGCCGCGGGCGGATGACGGCCTGCTCCAGGAACACACGGCCGTCGCCGAAGGCGGCCACGGCCTCGCGGGAAGCCGCCGCGATCGCCGGCGGGAGTTCTCCTGGCGTCTCGACGCGACGCATGCCGCGACCGCCGCCGCCCGCGACGGCCTTGACGAAGATCGGGAAGCCGATGTCCTCCGCCTGGGCGACGAGCGCGTCGACGTCCTCGGACGCCTCCGTCGAGCGCAGCACCGGGACGCCCGCGGCGATCGCGTGCTCCTTCGCGGTGACCTTGTTGCCGGCCATCTCGAGCGCCCGGGCGGGCGGGCCGATGAACACGATGCCGTTCTCGGCCGCGCGCGCGGCGAGGTCGGGGTTCTCTGAGAGGAACCCGTACCCCGGGTAGATCGCATCGGCGCCGGAGGCGAGCGCGACCCGGATGATCTCGTCGACGGTGAGGTAGGCGCGGACCGGATGGCCCGGCTCGCCGATCTCGTAGGACTCGTCCGCCTTCTGGCGATGCAGCGATCCGCGGTCCTCCCACGGGAAGACGGCGACGGTCCGTGCGCCGAGCTCGACGGCGGCGCGGAAGGCTCGGATGGCGATCTCACCGCGGTTCGCGACCAGGATCTTTCGGAACATGCTCACCTCTTCACGGAGAGTCCGGCGCGCGACGTCGCACGACCGGAGTGCCTGAGTGTCCTCACAGCCTAGGGGACGGTAACGTAGGGAAACGTGCACGTACTCTCCGTCTCCTCACTCAAGGGAGGTGTCGGCAAGACGACCGTGACACTCGGTCTCGCCTCCGCGGCGTTCGCCCGGGGCGTCCGGACCCTCGTCGTCGACCTCGACCCGCAGTCCGACGTGTCGACGGGGCTGGACATCCAGGTCGCCGGTCGGCTCAACGTCGCCGACGTGCTCGCGAATCCCAAGGAGAAGGTGGTCCGTCAGGCCATCACCTCCAGCGGCTGGGCCAAGGTGCACGCCGGCACGATCGACGTCATGATCGGCAGCCCGTCCGCGATCAACTTCGACGGCCCGCACCCGAGCGTCCGCGACGTCTGGAAGCTCGAGGAGGCCCTCGCCACGATCGAAGGCGACTACGACCTGGTCCTCATCGACTGCGCCCCGTCGCTGAACGCGCTGACGCGCACGGCGTGGGCGGCCTCCGACCGGGTCATCGTGGTGACCGAGCCGGGCCTGTTCTCCGTCGCCGCCGCGGACCGTGCGCTGCGCGCGATCGAGGAGATCCGGCGCGGGCTGTCGCCCCGGCTGCAGCCCCTCGGCATCGTGGTCAACCGCGTGCGTCCGCAGTCGATCGAGCACCAGTTCCGCATCAAGGAGCTGCGCGACATGTTCGGCCCGCTGGTGCTGTCGCCGCAGCTGCCCGAGCGGACCTCGCTGCAGCAGGCGCAGGGCGCGGCCAAGCCGCTCCACATCTGGCCGGGGGACTCCGCCCAGGAGCTCGCGGGCGACTTCGACGCCCTGCTCGACCGCGTCATGCGCACCGGCCGGATCAGCGCCGGCGAACAGCGCGCCTGACCACGCGCGGTCAGTAGAGCAGCGGCGCGATCGCGCGCGCGGCCTCCATCCCCTCGGGGACGAGCTCTTCCAGTGCGTCGGCGCGCTCTGTGACGCCCGCGAGGCACAGGGCTCCCCCGACTCCGCGCGCACTCCCCGTCAGCGGCACCGCGATGCAGGTCAAGCCGTCTTCCAGTTCGTCGACGGCGCGCGCGTAGCCGTCGCGGCGCACCTCGTCGAGGGCGCGGCCGAGCACGACCGGGTCGACGATCGTGCGCGACGCGAGCGGAATCAGTCGACCCGCCGAGGGGCGCTCCGCCGAGCGCGACGACAGCAGCAGCTTGCCCGCCGCGGACGCGTGGAGGGCACGCGTCAGGTCGGCTCGCGCGCGCAGCGGGTGATCGGCGTCCTCGTCGACCACGACGAGCGAGGACTCGCGGAACTCCAGCACGTGGACGCCGAACCTGACGCGTCGGCGGAACCGGTCGATCGCGCTCCGTGCCGCGGTGGTGACGACCGGCGGCGCGATGTCGGCGATGAACTCCGCCGCGGCCCGTCCCAGTCCGAAACCCCGGAGGTCGGCGGTGCGGACCAGGTACTCCTCGCCGACCAGGGTGTTCAGAACCCGGTAGATCGTCGCGGGAGGCGCGTGGAGGTCGGCGCAGATCTCCCGCGCCGTCACACCGAAGCCCAGGCGGGCGACGGCGCGGAGCACCGCGAGAGCCGTGACGGCGGGAGGGCGCGGAGGCTGGCTCATCGCGAGCGCGTCACCGTCCTTCGCCGGACGCCCCGGGCCGCGCCGCCGCGGAGAGGGATGCGGCATCCAGGACGTCGGACGCGATGGTCTCGTCGTACACGCCGACCGCCCGCAGCCGCGCGGGGCGCCACCTCTTCAGTGCGAACGCGTGGACCGCGGCCGCGCAGAGCACGACGAGATAGATCAGCGGCAGCTCCGGCTCGTTCGCCAGATGCAGTGCCGTGGCACCCACGGCGATGAGGGCCACCAGGGCGACCGCCGTGCCGGACAGCCAGGCGTACCGCGGTTGGAGCTCGCCGATCCGACGGAGGAAGAACGGCATCGCGGCGCAGGCCAGGAGATAGGAGCCGATGTAGCCGAAGGAGCTCAGCAGCAGGAGCCAGGTGAGGGCGGTGTCGGCGGGCACGCCGGTGAGCAGGAGCATGACCGGCACCGCGGTCACGACCGGCATCGTCGCCAGCAGTGCGACGCTCGGCGAATGGAACCGCGGATGCGTGCGCCCGAAGGCCGCCGGGATGACGCCCTCGCGGCCCATGCTGAACAGGACGCGCACGAGGGCGTTGAGCGAGGAGATCGCGCACGCGAGGAAGGACGACGCGACGCAGAGGTCGATCACGATGCCGAGGACGGGGGCGTGCGGGGCGGCGACGAACGAGACGAGAGAACCGTCGGGCCCGGGATCCACGTGCCGTCGTAGGGCGTACTCCTGGAATGCGACGGCGACCAGGTAGAGCGCCCCGCCGCCCACGGTCGTGATCATGAGCGCGCGCGGGATCGTGGCGAGAGGGCGGCGTGCCTCGCCGCCGAGAGTGGTGACGCTCTCGAACCCGACGAACCCCCCGATCGCGAGGACAACGCCGACGGCGATGCTGCCCGGATCGGTGCGCGTGTCCGGGCGGGGCGCCTCGCCCGCGGCTCCGCCGCTGAGGAGCGAGGCGACGAGGAGCGTCAGCAGGATCGCGATCGCGACGCCTTCGACGAGGAGGACGACGAACGAGGTCGTGCGGATGCCGCGGAGCATGGCGACCGTGGTGCCGGCGGCCGCCGCGACGACGAGGCCGATGGCCACGAGCGGGCCCGCCGGCAGCCCCAGCGCCGCGAGCACCCGGGTGAGGTGCACCCCCACCGCGTAGAGACCGGTCATCCCGATCAGCGCGTAGCCGAACACCGCCGACCACCCGCCGAACAGCGCCGCCACCGGGCCGAGCCCGCGCGCGATGTAGCTGTACAGCCCGCTGACGGCGGCCATCCGCCGCGCGAGGGGTCGGATGCACGCCGCGACGAGGATCGCGATCGCCGCGGCGAGGCCGAAGGTCAGGAGCAGGTTCGCGCCGGAGGCCTGGAGCACGAGCGCCGGGATGACGGAGATCACGCCCGCGGGCGCGACGGCCGCGGTGGACTGGGCGAGGACGCCCACGAAGGGCAGGCGTCGTCGGCTCAGCCCGTGCACGGGCGACCGGGCGGGCACCCGCTGCTCCTGCATCGTCGGCACGGTGTCGCCCCCTCGTCTCCGGCCAGATCGCACCGACCCCTGCGGCACGTGGCTCCGATTCTCGCCTCCTCGCCGCCCCCGGGTGCATCCGGCACGTTTCCGGCACGTTACCGAGGGTGAGAATCCCGGACCGCGATTTCTCACGGCGCGTAACCCCTCGGCGCGCGTGATGAGACGCCGCCGACACCGCGGCGCGTCACACTCGGTCGCACCGCCGGCGGCGCGCACCCCGCGCCGGGACCGGCGACCATGTGAAAGGAACCGTGATGCCGTCCGTCACCACCACCCGACCGCTCGCCCCCCTGACCGCCGAAGAGATCAGCACCGCCGTCGAGGCGCTCCGGAACGGGCCCGCCGCCGCGCCCACGTTCCGGTTCAGCAGCGTCGCCCTGCGCGAGCCGCGCCGCAGCGAGCTGCGCACCGGCACGTTCTCCCGCTCCGCGGAGGCGGTGCTCGTCGATCGGGCGACCGCACGCACCTACGAAGCCGAGGTGGACCTGACCACGGGCGAGGTGACCTCGTGGCTCGAACTCGCCGAGGGCATCCACGCCCCGATCATGCTCGACGAGTTCGCCGACGTCGAGCGGGTCTCGGTGGAGCACCCCGACGTGATCGCCGGGCTCGCCCGCCGCGGCATCACCGACATGGCGCTCGTGTGTGTCGAGCCGTGGTCGATCGGCTACTTCGGCGAGGAGCAGAGCGGCAAGCGACTCATGCGCGCCCTGGTCTACGTGCGGCTCGAGCCCGACGACAACCCCTACGCGCACCCGGTCGAGAACTTCACGATCCTGTTCGACCTCGCGGCCGGCGAGGTCGTCGCCGTCGAGGACGACGGCTTCCTGCACGTCCCGCAGGAGAAGAACAACTACCTCCCGCGATTCGTCGGCCCCGCACGGACCGACATCAAGCCGCTCGAGATCACCTTCCCGCAGGGCCGCAACTTCACGGTCGAGGGGCATCACGTCGAGTGGGCGGACTGGTCTTTCGACATCGGCTTCACGCCTCGCGAGGGCCTCGTCCTGCACAACATCGCGTGGAAGGACCACCGCACCGCGGAGGTCCGGTCGATCCTCAACCGCGCGAGCGTGACCGAGATGGTGGTCCCCTACGGAGCCCCCAGCCGATCGCAGCAGCAGAAGAACGCCTTCGACGCCGGCGAGTACAACTTCGGCTACATGACCAACTCGCTGACCCTCGGATGCGACTGCCTCGGCGACATCCAGTACTTCGACGCGACCCTCGTGACCTCGAAGGGCAAGCCCTTCACGATCCAGAACGCGATCTGCCTGCACGAGGAGGACGATTCCATCGCGTGGAAGCACTGGGACTTCCGCACGAACGACGCCCAGACCCGGCGCTCGCGGCGCCTGGTGATCTCGTTCATCGTGACCGTCGCCAACTACGAGTACGCCTTCTACTGGCATTTGCGCCTCGACGGCACGATCCGGCTCGAGGTCAAGGCGACAGGCATCCTGTCCACCGCCGCGCAGGAGCCGGGCGCGGTCAACAAATACGGCCAGACGCTGAACAACGACGGCCTGTGGGCGCCGATCCACGAGCACATCTTCAACGCACGCCTGGACTGGGCGGTCGACGGGGAGAAGAACTCCGTTCTCGAGTACGAGACGGTGACCGAGTACGACGGCGACCCGGCGATCAGCCCCTTCTACGCGCAGGAGACGCTGCTGCGCACGGAGCAAGAGGCCGCCCGGCTGCCCTCGCCGCTGACGCACCGCTTCTGGAAGGTCGTCAGCAGCGACCGGACGAACAAGGTCGGGGAGAGGACCGCCTACCGGGTCAACGCCACCGACCCCGTGGTGATCAAGAAGCACCCGGATTCCTGGGTCACGCGTCGGGCGCAGTTCGCGACGAAGTCGATCTGGGTCACGAAGCACGAGGAGGACGAGCGCTACCCCGCCGGCGAGTACCCGAACCAGTCCCGCGGCCACGACGGGCTGCCCGCCTACATCGCGGGGGACGACTCGATCGTCGACGAGGACATCGTCATGTGGCACTCCTTCGGCGTCCACCACGTCGTCCGCGTCGAGGACTGGCCCGTCATGCCGACGCAGAGCTTCGGGTTCTTCCTCGAGCCGTTCGGGTTCTTCGACGAGAACCCGACCCTGGACCTTCCCGTGACGGAGGCCGACGGCTCGACGTGCGCTCCGCACTCCGCCGACCACGACCACGACCACGCCGGGCATGACCACGCCGGCCACGACCACGCCGGCCACGCGCACTGAGTCCGTCCGGACGTCGTGATGCTCCAGCTCCTCCACGCCGCGGCGGCGGCTCCCGCCGCCGTCGCGGCGTGCTGCGCGGTCGCCACCCGAGCCTCTCGCGGCGCGAACACTCTCGCCGCGCTCCTGATGCTCGTCCCGATGGTCGCCGCTGCCGTATCGCCGGAGCCCCTCTGGCTCGTCTGCGGCGCGGTCGCCCTCTGGCTCTCGTGCCTGGTCACCGCCTACGGCGTGCGCCGCACGGCCGACGGATCGCTCGCGCGGGCGATGGGATGGCATCGCCTGTCCGGCACTCTCGCGATGGCCGCCGTCATGCTCGCCATGGCACTGCGCCACGCGCCGTCCTCGGCCGGCACTCCGGCCTCCCACGCGCACTCCCACGGGAGCGCGTGGGACGTCGGCCTCGGCGGCACCGGCGTGGCCCTCGTCGTCCTCGCGGGCGTCGCCGTGCACTCGGCGTACGTCGTCGTCCGGATGCGCCGCACCGCCGCGGCGGGAGGCTCCGCCCGGCACGCGGTACGGCTCGACGCCGTCGAGATGGCGAGCATGACGACCATGCTCGCCGTCATGGCCGCCGCTCTCGTCCTCTGACCCCACCCCCGCGCGTCCGGCGCGGAACGCCCCTCTCGAAAGGAATCGCCGCATATGGACAGCGGAAACGTCGCCTGGACGATCATGGCCACGGCACTGTGCGTGTTCATCACCCCCGGAATCGCCTTCTACTACGGCGGCATGGTCCGCGCGAAGTCGGTCGTGAGCATGATGATGCTGAGCTTCGGCGCCATGGGCGTCGTGGGCGTGCTGTGGATCCTGTACGGGTTCGGCATGTACTCGATCACGGCGGCCAACGACGGCTCCTTCCCCGGGTTCCGATTCGCCGGCAACCCCTTCACGGAGCACTTCGCCCTCGCCGGCCTCGATCAGGACACGCTCATCGGGGCGGCCTTCGGCGCGACGTTCGCGATCGCCACGACGGCGATCGTGTCCGGGGCGATCGCCGACCGCGCGCGCTTCGGCCCCTGGCTGCTGTTCGCCGGGCTGTTCGCGACCTTCGTCTACTTCCCCGTGGCGGGGTGGGTGTGGGGCGAGGGCGGCTGGATCTTCAACCTCGGATCGATCCTCGGCTTCGACGGCGTCGCGACCATCGACTACGCGGGCGGGACCGCGGCCCACATCAACGCCGCGGCGGGCGCGCTCGCCCTCGCCCTGGTGCTCGGCAAGAGGACCGGGTTCGCCAAGGGGGTGCACACCCCCCACAACGTCCCGCTCGCCCTCACCGGGGTCGCGATCATCTTCTTCGCGTGGTTCGGGTTCAACACGGGAGCCGAAGGCGCGTTCGGGCTGCTCGGCACGGTCGACGCGGACGGCGCGCCCGCCAGTCACGCCGGGCTGATCGTCGTGAACACCCTCGGCGCGGCGTGCGCCGGCGTCCTCGGCTGGACGCTCGTCGAACGCCTGAAAGAGGGGAAGGCGACCTCCATCGGCGCGGGGTCCGGAGCGATCGCGGGGCTCATCGCGATCACACCCGCCTGCGCGGCCCTCGACCCCGGATGGGCCCTGCTCCTGGGAGTCGTCTCGGGCGCGATCTGCGCCCTGGCGATCGAGCTGAAGTTCCGTCTGGGCTTCGACGACTCCCTCGACGTCGTCGGCCTGCACGGCATCGGCGGCATCGTCGGCTGCTGGTACCTGGGCTTCTTCGCGCAGGGGACGGGACTCATCTACAGCGGCAACCTCGAGCAGCTCATCGTCCAGGTCATCGCCTCGGTGGCCGTGCCGATCTACTCCTTCGGGGTGTCGTGGATCATCGGCACCGCGATCGAGAAGACGATCGGCTTCCGCGTGCGCAACGAGGACGAGCTCGCCGGCATCGACACGGTGCTGCACGGTGAGCGCGGCTACAGCCTCGCCGACGCCCGCTGAGGGGCTGAGGACGCTCCCTGATCACGCGCCGCCGCACGGGCGCGGCGCGTGGTCAGGCCGACTTGACGGCGCGGCGCGCGGCGAGCTCGTCGACCGGATCCGGCACCTGCGGGTCGAAGTCGACGAGCGTCGACTCGACCTCGTGGAGGACCTTGCCGACGGCGATGCCGAACACGCCCTGACCCCGGCTCACCAGGTCGATGACCTCGTCGTTGGACGTGCACAGGTACACCGAGGCGCCGTCGCTCATGAGGGTCGTGCCCGCGAGGTCCCGGATGCCCGACGCGCGCAGCTGGTCGACGGCGGTGCGGATCTGCTGCAGCGAGATGCCGGTGTCGAGCAGACGCTTGACGAGCTTGAGGACCAGGATGTCCCGGAAGCCGTACAGACGCTGGGAGCCCGACCCCTTGGCGCTGCGGACCGTGGGCTCGACGAGCTCCGTCCGAGCCCAGTAGTCGAGCTGGCGGTACGTGATGCCGGCCGCGCGTGCGGCGACGGCGCCGCGGTAGCCGACCTCGTCGTCCATCTGCGGCAGCCCGTCGGTGAACAGCAGTTCGGTGGCGAACTGCGCGTCACCGGGCACGTCTCGCGCGCTCATTCTCGCCTCCAGCCGGACTCGGGTGTTCTTCCACGGTAGATCAGGGCGACCCCACCGGCAACGACATCCGCGTTCCCCCGCCCGGCGTGTCGCGATCGGATCACGGCGCGAGGCGATCGAGAGCGGCCGTGAGGAAGGCGGCGCGCACCTCGTCGAGACGGCGCAGCAGCTCGGGCGCCAGTTCATGGGCGCGCGCCCGGGAGGCCGGATCGGTGCGGCGCAGGAGCGGCGCGAGCGCGCTGCCCACGAGGGCGACCTCGCGTTCGGCGGCCTGACGCATGCCACGGACGTGCCTCGGCTGGATGCCGTGCCCGTCGAGCGCCACGAGCGCGCGCAGCACGGTGAGTGCGCGCTCGTCGTAGGAGTCCGCGGCGGCCACGAGCCCCGCGCTCACCGCGTCGTCGAGGAGTCCTGCCGGAGCACCGGCCATCGACAGCAGGTCGTCGCGGCGGTAGCGACGCGGCGCCTCGAGGATCGACGGCGGAAGCGTCACGTCGTGGTCGCCGTCGTGGGAGTCGAGGTACTCGCGGATGCGGGCCAGCTTGAAGTCGTGGTCGCGCTGCAGCGTCAGGGCGGTGCGCAGACGCGCCACGTCCGACGGCGAGAACTTCCGATACCCCGCCTCCGTGCGCAGCGGCGTGACGAGACCCTGCTCCTCGAGATACCGCAGCTTGCTCGCGCTGAGCTCGGGGAACTCGGGCGTCAGCCGGGCCAGTACCTGACCGATGCTCAGATACCCCGTCGACGCCGGGCGTCCACGGGGCGATACCGCCGGAGTCACGCGCCCGTCACCGGGGCGCGGTCCGCGGGCGAGACGAAGAAGTTGAGACGGAACTTGCCGATGCGCACCTCTGCGCCGTCGTCGAGGACGGCGCGGTCGACGCGCTCGCCGTTGACGTACGTCCCGTTGAGGGAACGCTGGTCGATCAGCTCGAAGAATCCGCCAGTGCGGGTGATCTCCGCGTGACGGCGCGAGACCGTCACGTCGTCGAAGAAGATGTCCGCCTCGGGGTGACGCCCCACCGTGGTGACGTCGGAATCCAGCAGGTAGCGGGCGCCGGCGGTGGGGCCCGAACGCACGAGCAGCAGTGCCGCACGCGACGGGAGCGACGAGATCGCCTCGGCCTCCGCCTCGGTGAGGTCGCTGCCGAACGGCACGAAGGACAGATCGGAGTCGTGCCCGAAGGTCTGGGTGGTGTCGACCGAGCGCCCGGCACCCGAATCGCGTCGGATGTCACCGGCGCCGGCCGCGGCGTCGCGCTCGTTCTCGTTCACACTGTCCTCCTCTCATCCAGCCTAGCCGATGCGCCCGCGCGCGGTCTCCCCCATCGACCGCCCCGGACAGGCGGGGCGTTTGTTGCACCGTGTGTCGTCTCGCGGGCGCCGGAGCGCCGCCGCGCCTAGCCTGATCCACACGCCCCGGGGACGCTCTCCCCGCCGACCGAAGGAGCCGTCCGTGTCCACGCCGCAGAACCGCCTCACGCCCGCACCGGTGCGTCAGGACGCGATCTGCATGTGCGCGCGCGGCGGAGCCTGCTCGTCGTTCGCCCCCGGCCACGCGGTGCACCTCATCCAGTCGCGCCTCGTCTCCGCGACGCCGACCGAATGGGTCGACGCCCTCGTCTCGGCCGTCGACGCCGCCGAGGGCACCGTCGTCGTGCACACGCTCGACGGACGCGCGATCACCGTCTGGAACGGAGCGTGGCGGGGCGTGACGGACGAGATGGTCGTCGGCGCGCCCGTCTCGTTCCACGAGCGGTACCACGCCCTCTCCACCGGCGCGCGCCTGTTCAACGTCGCCGTGCTCTGAGCCCGCGCCGCTCAGGCGGCGGCGAGTGCGCTGCGGACGGCGCTGCAGGCGTCCATGCACGCCTGGCACGCGTCGGCGCACATCGCGCAGATCGGACTCATGTCCGCGTGCTCGCGGCACTCGTCCATGCACATCTGACACATCGCGATGCACGCATCGAGCATGGCCATCATGACGGCGGGGGTCATGCCCTGCATCCGCAGCATCGAGCGCATCATCGTGTTGCACATGTCGGCGCAGTTCATGCACGCAGGTGCGCAGTCCATCATCTGCGTCGCACACACCGTGCACGCCTGCTCGCAGGCCGCACAGGCGTCCATGCACGCCTGCATCATCGCCATGTCCATGGCGGGCATGCCCTCCATCGACATCATGTCCTTCGACATGGCATCCATCATCATCGCGTCCATCTCGTACCTCGTCTCTCGTGTGGGGTCGATTCACCGCCGGGCCGGCGACGCGGTCGAGAGCCGATCGCGCGTCCGCCCGATCCGCACGTTACCCCGATCGGGCTCCGGCGTCACGGGCGCACGGAGATCCTCAGGCGCAATTCATACGACGCCCGCGGCTACCCTGACAGGGATGCCTTCCTCGATCCCCGCTCCGCCGCGCCGCCCCCGCTCCCCCGTCGAGATGCTCGCGCGTGCGGGCGCGATCGTCGCGGCCACGCTGGCGGTCCTCGTCGGCACGTTCATGACGGCCGCTCCCGCATCGGCCCACGACGAGCTGATCGGCGCGGAACCCGCCGCGCAGTCGCAGGTCGACGCACCGCCGGACGAGCTCGTCCTCACCTTCAGCGGCGTGCTCCTGGATCAACCCGGCACGACCGAGGTCGTGGTCACCGATGCCGCGGGCACCGATCTGACCGACGGCGACCCGGTCCTCAGCGGCACGCGCCTCACCCAGCCGCTCACGCCGACCGCGCAGCCGGGAGCCGTCACCGTCGTCTGGCGGGTCGTCTCCAGCGACGGACACCCGGTCTCGGGTCAGTACACCTTCACCGTCGGAGGCGACGCGGACGGCGCGCCGACGCCCGCGGCGAGCCCCACGGAGGTTCCGGGCGCCCCGATGGAGGGCACCGACATGACCTGGCTCCTGGTCGTCGGCGGGATCGTCCTCGTCGGTGCCGGCGGCGCGCTCGTGGCCGTCCTCCTCGCGAGATCGCGGCCGCCCCACGAGGACTAGGCTGGAGGCATGCCTCATTACAACGTCGTCGTCCTCGGTGCCGGCCCCGGTGGCTATGTCGCGGCGGTCCGCGCCGCCCAGCTCGGGCAGTCCGTCGCCATCATCGAAGAGAAGTACTGGGGCGGTGTCTGCCTGAACGTGGGCTGCATCCCCTCGAAGGCGCTCCTGAAGAACGCCGAGATCGCGCACACCCTGAAGCACAAGGCCGACTTCTTCGGCATCTCGGGCGAGTTCACGCTCGACTTCGGCAAGGCGTTCGACCGCTCGCGCGTCGTCGCCGACGGCCGCGTCAAGGGCATCCACTACCTGATGAAGAAGAACAAGGTCACCGAGTACGAGGGTCGCGGATCGTTCACCGGCCCGAAGGCCATCACGGTGACCAAGAGCGACGGCTCGACGGAAGAGGTCACGTTCGACAACGCGATCATCGCGACCGGGTCGACGGTGCGGCTGCTGCCCGGCGTGACCCTCAGCGACAACGTCGTCACCTACGAGGAGCAGATCCTCACGCGCGACCTCCCCGGCTCGATCGTCATCGTCGGCGCGGGCGCCATCGGCATGGAGTTCGCCTACGTCCTCACCAACTACGGCGTGAAGGTCACGATCATCGAGTTCCTCGACCGTGCCCTCCCCAACGAGGACCCGGACGTGTCCAAGGAGATCGCCAAGCAGTACAAGAACCTCGGCGTCGACATCCTCGTCGCCACGAAGGTCGAGACCGTCGTCGACTCCGGCGACAAGGTCACCGTCAGCTACAGCGACAACAAGACCGGCGAGAAGGGCCAGATCGAGGCCGACAAGGTGCTCATGTCGATCGGCTTCGCCCCGCGCGTCGAGGGCTTCGGTCTCGAGAACACGGGCGTGACGCTCACCGAGCGCGGCGCGATCGACATCGACGACCACATGCGCACCAACGTCGAGGGCATCTACGCGATCGGCGACGTCACCGCGAAGCTGCAGCTGGCCCACGTCGCGGAGGCGCAGGGCGTCGTCGCGGCCGAGACCATCGGCGGCGCCGAGACGATGACCCTCGGCGACTACCGCATGATGCCGCGCGCGACCTTCTGCTCGCCGCAGGTCGCCTCGTTCGGCTACACGGAGGCCCAGTACAAGGAGACCGGCCGCGAGTACAAGGTCGCGACGTTCCCGTTCATGGCCAACGGCAAGGCTCACGGCCTCGGCGAGCCGGTCGGCTTCGTCAAGCTCATCGCGGACGCCGAGCACCTCGAGCTCGTCGGCGGCCACCTGATCGGCCCCGACGTGTCGGAGCTGCTGCCCGAGCTGACCCTCGCGCAGAAGTGGGACCTCACGGCCCTCGAGCTGGCGCGGAACGTCCACACGCACCCGACGCTGTCCGAGGCCCTGCAGGAGGCGTTCCACGGTCTCGCCGGTCACATGATCAACCTGTGAAGTAGAGCAAGCTCTTGTGACCGGCAAGCTTTCGTATTTCTTCGCTGACCAGGGATTTATGAATCTCAAGTCATCAGACGATCTGAAAACTACGCTCTGGACTACGCTCTACTAATGTAGTTTTGGTCCGCGTCACGACCCGAAAAGACCCCCGATGCGCATCGGGGGTCTTTCCATTGTGTGCCTTTGGGAACACATGAGCGCACGTGGTGAAGTGCAGCACACGCGCACGCACGAAGGCTACGAGCCGTCGATCACGCGCCACCGAAATGTCACGAACGGGGCGACATAGGCAGGTGCAGTCTCCTCATCCTGGACGTCAAGGACATCCACAAGCGCTATGCGTCCGGATTGGTTGAGGAGAACGACGGACTGTCCGATGCTCGGACTCATGGTACGTCCCGGCGACAGCTGCGCCTCGAGAACCTGCGCGTCCAGCGCGCGATCATAGGCGATGCCAACAGCTGCGATCTGGGCCGGGTCTCGATAGACATAGATCGAATCAGCCCCTTGCCCGGTTATCTCCAGCGCAAACTCTGAGTCACCGAAACCCCACGTGTACGTATTGCGCTGAGCATCGGCGTACCTGAATGTCGCTTCACCCTCCAAGGCTGGACTGTGCCACTGCGAGGGATCGCGACGCAATTCAGCCCGCTCGAGACGGGCTGCTCGTTCGCGTAGGGTCACCATTGAAGTTTCTGCGTCGCGATTGGCAGGAAGGTCCTGAAGCCAACGCCACAGATCCTCGATCTGTTCAGCGCCGGGACCGCGCTCAGGTCGATCGGGATCGAAGTTGAAGTCAAGCCCCTTCGGCGTCGTCTCAGTCAGCCACGCAGGCAACGCATGTCGCGGGTTGTCTATGAACACGACGGACAGCCAAGAAGGCAGTCGGTCTCCGTACACCTCCGAGATCCAGCGATTCTCTTTGCCAACACCTGATTCTGGGAGCGTGTCGGCTCGTTCCACGTAGTTTGTATCGACAATGAGCAGGACATGCCGAGCATCGGTGACGCGGCGCATGAATCCGGTGAGCGAGTCCCCATAGTCGACATCGGCGTCCAACAGGACGTCATAGCCGAGCGCTTTGAGCTGAATGGCCAACAGACGCACCCATTGCCGATGCTGCGCGGATGTCCACGCGTATGAAATGAAGATATCCGCAGTCACGTGGCCCTCCTACTGTGGGGAAAACTGCATGCACCCCATTGGAAGGGCCATGACAACATCCTCTCGCCACGTTGCCACGGTCGCACTTCCTACATGGCCCACAGTCGACTCGCGATCTGCCAGTCGCGCGCTGCACCCAGATGGGATAGAGGAAGCAGCGTGACGTGTGGATAGGTCTTCACGACAGTCGGCAGCATCCGCGTCCTGCCGAGGTCAAGTCGGTCAAGGAGGAACTGGATGAGCGTCAGTTGACCGAATGTGCGATTCCATTCGGTCGTTGCTGCATCAAGGTCAGGATAGGTACCGGCGCTGGGTAGCTTCGGCATCAGCGTATGGACTCGGTTGAAGAGCCGACCGTGATGAGCGCACGTGTTACGTACGAGGTTCAGTGACTTCAGCCAGCTCGTCAGCTGTGGGGCGCGAAGTCCACACGCATCAGCGACGGCGTCTTGAACGTTTCGTGGCGCGTAGCCGTAGAGGTAGGTCAGCGATCCCCAGTCCAACAATTCGACGGCGGCCCACACGGGGAGCGTTCCGCCGTACTTGAGATGATGATGCGCGACGAAGTCCTCGCGCGACTGTCCGAGTTCCGCTTCGTAGTTCCTGCGCCAACGGCTGTACGAATCACTCTGATCTCCATTACGGTTGCGCGCGGTCGGGCCGAGGAGCGTCGGCTCGAGATGCGCGCGCGGATCAATCCTCCCGAGCTCATGGCCGAGCAACGCGCGGATCGCTAGCTCGATCGGCGCAAGCACGGAGAAGGTCGCAGCGCGAAGCCGAGCGTCAAAGTCGTAGAGAGCGACAACGTCCTCCAACCGAGTACCGGGGTAGGTCAAGCCCCAGCACGTGGTGTAGCGGTCGGTGATCCTTCTGCTGTTGTTTTCGGTTAGGCGCTGAGCTCGAGGACGGTGTCGGTGTTCACCTCGGTTCTGGTGTCGGT